>NZ_JABWQQ010000015.1:0-152431 GCF_014268555.1 Pseudomonas sp. SWRI111
TGCTCGCCCACGCTGTAGGTCATCAGCACGCGGCGCTGTATCGCCGCGATTATGCCTACAGCGCCAACGGCAACCTCGAGCACATTGCCGACAGCCGCCACGGCCAGCGCACCTACGGCTACGACGCCCTCGACCGACTGATTCGCGTGCGTCACTCGCGCGATGAACTGCCCGAATCCTTCGCCCACGACCCGGCCGGCAACCTGCTGATGCAGGACCGCCCGGGACCGGCGAAGGTCAAGGGCAACCGCCTGTTGATGCAGGGCGACCGCCATTACGACTACGACGCCTTCGGCAACCTGATCCGCGAACGTCGGGGCCACGGTCAGACCCTCGTCACCGAATACCGCTACGACTGCCAGCACCGCCTGATCGGCCTGACCCGCCCCGACGGCCAAACTGCCCGTTACCAATACGACGCCTTCGGCCGGCGCATCCGCAAAACCGTCAACGGCATCGCCACTGAGTTCTTCTGGCAGGGCGATCAACTCGTCGCCGAAAGCAGCCCAACCCAGTACCGCAGCTTCGTCTACGAACCCGGCACCTTCCGCCCCTTGGCCCTGCTCGACGGCAAAGGCCCGAAAAAAGCCTGCCCGTTCTACTACCAACTCGACCACCTCGGCACCCCGCAAGAACTCACCGACTACAGCGGCGAAATCGTCTGGTCGGCGCAATACGACGCCTACGGCAAAGTCGCCGCCGTGACCCTGGCCGGCGAAGAATACCTCGACCAGCCGCTGCGCTTTCAGGGGCAGTACTTCGATGCGGAAAGCGGACTGCATTACAACCGCCATCGGTATTACGACCCGAGGTTGGGAAGGTATCTGACCCCGGATCCGGTGAAGCTCGCGGGTGGGTTGAATCAGTACCAGTACGTGCCGAATCCGACGGGGTGGGTGGATCCGTTGGGGTTGACGTCCAGTTGTCCGCCGCCGAATAAGCCTGGGTGTGCAGTGCCGGGTGGGATTGGTGGGGCTAAGGTTGATGAGGGAACGCCCAAGGTTCCCGCAGCGAAGCATGAAAACCACTACCTTTATCGTGGTGATGATCGAGAGCCTTGGGAGATTTTTGAAGCAGGGTTTGAACCGTGGGGCGAAAGTACAGATTTATATTTGCATGCTCTCGACAATAAAAGTCCTCCTAGCTGGTTCGTGGCCACGTCCACATCAGAAAAAGAGGCAATGAAATTTGCAACTGGCCATGGATTCGCTGATGGATACATTTATGTCCTCAAGAACATTCGCGGCATCAACGTCAATAAAGAATTGGGAGCCATGTCGCCACATCGCCGAGAGGTAGAGATCGCCTTTCCGGGCGGGATCAATAACAGGGACATTGTCGGAGCTACCCCCGTTACCGAAAATGGCGAATACATCGGATACTCCATACCCAACCCTTACAGGAAATAGTCGTGAAAAAAATAGAAATCCAAATCATAAAAAACCAAGTCCAACAAACCGCGACCTTAGAGGTAGACAGAAAAACAAGAACACTCATCTTCTCTACCCATGACGGTTTAACAAAAAAACATACCGCCGAAGATCTTTATCAATGCTTTGGCTTACTCAGAGCGGATTTCCCCGAGATTACGTTTTTGTGCAAGGGTGCAAAAATAAATGTCCACCCGTCCCGTATGTCGTCACAAATGTCAGCAGGGTTGGTCGCCTACGAAGTCAGGAAGGGATACCCGACCGACGAGGACGATGTCGTACGCATTTTTGATTACGAAGAAAACGATTTAACAAACGACATAAAAAAACAGGAAAACCACTACAAACTATGGATTGAGTCAATCACCCCTACAAACCGTTTATCTACCGAATGCTAGACGGTGAGAAAAAGAAACCTATTAAAGCTGCAATCAACGGAGATCAATAATGGAAAAGACTCAAATAACCATAATCATCAACGGAACCAGGGAACAAGCGACCTTAAAACATGACGCTAGCAAAGGAATCATAAAATTCTCCATGCGCAATGGATTTAGAAAACAATACGAGGCTAGCGATCTTTATCGATGTTTGGCGAAAATCCGCGAAGACCATCCTGACATAGTATTTTTATGCAAAGGCGCCAAGCTTAATGTAACTCCATCAACAATGTGTTCCCAAATGAGCGGCGGCATTATTGCCTACGAATTAAAACCTGGCAAATCCGCAACCTTCGACGACATAGTGCAAATATTTGCTTACGAAGAAGAAAACTTATCTAGAAACCTAGAAGAACAACAAGCTTACTATAAGGAGTGGGTTGCCCTTACATTAGAAGCACGTCGAGCGAACCGAAGCCCAACTGATGGCTCGATAAAATAATAACCCAACATACCAATTATCGGATGACTTTAGAGCACTAGGACTCTAGGAAACTCACAGAATATCGAACCGATACTACAACGCAGAGAAAATACTCCGCCAGGATACTTTATCTTGACAGGACTCGTATATGACAAATGAAGACTTCCGAGAACTCTTTCAATTCTTGGGTGCCTATTTTCACGAAGATTGGATGTGTGAATCCAATCTAGCGGACGAGATTGTAAACTCATTCATAAATGACTCTGCGCTCAAAACGATAGAGGTTGTTGCAAAAGAAATTCAAAACCTATTGGATTTAAAATTAAGTGAAACCGTTTTGAGAGATTTCCTGTTGAAAGAAATCGGATGTAGCTATTGCTACTGGCATGAGTGGCAGAGCGGAGAGCAATGGCTCAGACACGTAGCTTTCAAGCTACAGCAGACGTGATAATCAACCGAAAGACGCTTCAAAGATAGTTTCTATTGAGGCTCAGCGACTCACTAAAACAGAAAGCCCGGCAGCGCTACCGGGCTTATATATCTGCAACTAATGAGCGCTACGATCTAGCGTACCGAGCCCGGGTTTGCCGCAATGTGAAGTCGTTTCCCGACCTGTTCCGACCATCACCGAGCCTAAGAAGCAGCGTCACTATTTAAAATCCACATCAAACGCCTGATAAAACGCATTCCCGGTATTGGCGACGATCCACATCAGCACAATGACGTGATGCCCCTTCTTGTTCGCAGGCAGTTTCACTTCGTGGTCGACTTTGGCCTTCAGCTCGTCCGCATGGCTGTAATACGGCACTTGGGGATAGAAGTCCTCGAAGAAGGGTGCCGCTTCCAGTTGCGCGCGGGTAATGCGTTGCTGTGGATCCCAGCCATCCTTGGTGATCAGCCAACGATATCCGCGGGTGGTGTGCGGTGCGGTGTAGACCCAGCTGACCTTGAAGATCTGGCCCGGATCGACGTTAAGCAGCGGCCAGGTGAACGGGCGAGCGAGCTTGGTGCTCATCTCGGTATGGGTGTAGTTCACGCAATCGCGTGCATCGGTCTTGCCGCCGCTGAGAATGTAGCCGTCGGCTGGCGGCGCGACGCTGTCAGCGTCTGTGTCGAAGGGCTGCGGGAACGGTCCGGCCGCCAACGCCGGAAAGTTCTTGCCACCTTCCATTTCGTTGACTTGCCAACCGCCGAGCAAGCCGAGGTCAATGGCCACTGCGCCGCGACTCGCTGGCGAAATAACGCGACCGTGTTTCAGTTGGGTCTGTGCAATTGCCTGATTCATGTTTTTCACTCCGTTGATTTAAGAACCCTCCTTCCCGAGGAGAGGCCTTCAAGCTAACGGAGGCAGTTTTTTTGTCCATCGGCGCTTTTGTCGCAGGTTGATCGGCCGGAAAGGCAGATCGCCGAAAACACTGGATGGATAACCAGTTACTGCGGAGACTTCGCACTCGTTATGTAGCTAATCGCGTACACGTTGAATTGATGAAATCGCGCCTGAATGATTCAAGCCAGTTTTGCCTGATACTCCTTTTCGTATTGCCCGGCGAGTTGCACTTTCTGTTTTTCGTCGAGCAGCTTGCCGGCCATCTGGAAGAATTTATGCTCTTCCTCCTCAAGGTGATGATGGACCTTGTCCGACAGTTTTTTTGCCGTGGCCAACCATGCAGGGCTCGACATCTCGGTTTCGTCGAGTTCTTCCATCATCTCGTCCATTTCATGGTGCTCGGCGATGGCGTGGCGGCTCAGATCAACGCCTTCGTCAATTTCCATCAACGGAATGTAGAAGTGCCGCTCTTCTGCGGTTTCGTGCGCTTGCAGTTCAGCTTTCAGCTGTTTGTAGGCTTCGACCCGCTCAGGGCTGTCGCCGCTGGTCGCGATGAGCGCCTTGGCGTAAGTGCGCTGACGCTCGTGGCTTTCGCGCAGGGCTTCAAAAATATTCAAGGGAGCTTCCTCATCAATCGCACTCAGGGAAAGGCGCGATAAAGCCTAGACCGCAGCGCTTGATTAACGGTTCCGCTTGTTTATCGAGGGGCTTGGAGGCGCCTGCCCGGACACGGTAGGCTGGGCGTTCAATTACACAAGGAAGTCACGCATGAATTTGCGCATAGAGTTGACGCAGAACCCTACCGAGGAACAACGCAGCGCGATTCTTGCCCCGTTGCGTGCGCACAATGTCGCCAATGCCGGGCCGTCTACCTGGGAGCCTGTCGCGCTGCTGGTGCGCGACGAACAGGACGCGATTCTCGGCGGCCTGTATGGGCACACGTTTTACCGCTGGTTGTTCATTGAGCTGCTGGCAGTCCCGGAACAGGGGCGCGGCCAGGGTATCGGCACCAGACTGATGCAGATGGCCGAGGATTTTGCCAGGGAAAAGGATTGTGTCGGAATCTGGCTCGACACGTTCTCCTTTCAGGCGCCCGGGTTTTATCGGAAGGTGGGCTACAGCGAATGTGGCGAGATTGCCGATTATCCACTGGGGCACAAGCGGCATTTCTTCCAGAAGCGGCTTATCGGTTGAATGTTCCGCCGCCTTCGCGAGCAGGCTCGCTCCACAGGTTCTGTGGCATTCACCTATGTGGGAGCGAGCCTGCTCGCGAAAAGCGCCAGCCGCTTCAGCACCTGATCAGAGACAGGTTGCCAGAGCCGCCAAACGCCGCTTGGCGACGAAATCATCCTGCTGGGCGTAGTAGTTCAACGTTGTGCCGGATGCCTCGGTGATCACATCGACAAACGATTCTGCCGAACGCGTATACACCGTCGTGCCGCCCGGCTTGCGCGGTTCCAGATAGGCCGCCGCATCGACGCCAAATACCGCTTCGTCCTGCCAGCCGAACTGCACGCACTGGGCGACGACTTTCTCAGGCTTGTCCGAGGTCAACACCTTGTAGGGGCTCTTGGTGCGAGCATCGTCCATCACCGAACCTGCGCAACCGGCCAGCAGGACCGTCACCAGCGCTACCATCAGCATTCGCATTGCATTTGCTCATTCAGAAAAAAGCGGACTGTAGCACTGCAAAGCGAGAATTCGTTCTGCTTTACTGTTTTTATACGGCCACCGGTCCCACGAGGAAAATACATGGCGCCTAGCGACCAGCGACATGAACACGCGCTGAAACTGTTTCTCGACGCGCACCCCGAACTGCGCGAAGCCCTCGACCATCTCAATCCGCTGCTGGCCCAGGCCAAGGGAGAAAGCCAGGCGCAATACCGCGAAGAACGCCTGCATGAAGCGTTTGAAGCCGAGGCGGAGAGTCAGGGGTTGTTTGCGTGGGAGCTGACGCTGCAACTGACGGCTGGTTCGCCTGAGGAATATCAGGCGCAGCGTCTTGAGGTACACCGGGAAGTGGCAGAGATGGCGGGGATGGACTGGCTCGAATATTGCGACTTGTACGGCAGCACCCCATAGGCCCCCCACCAATGGGTCATAGGCAACGTGGATTTCGCGGCGCGACTGATAAAGCTTTATGATGCCCGCAGTTTTGCTGATCGAGTCCGTCATGAAATTCGCCATTGCGCTGTTTTCCGCCGCCCATGCGCCCTCCTCGCGCCGTGCCCTGCTGTTTGCCCAGGCCGCGCTGGCCGGGGGGCATGAGATTGTCCGGCTGTTCTTTTATCAGGACGGCGTCTTCAACGCCTGCGATGCAGTGGTAACGCCGCAGGACGAGCTGGACTTGCCCAAGCAGTGGCGCAGTTTTATCAGCGAACAGAAGCTGGACGGTGTGGTGTGCATCGCCGCCGCTTTGCGCCGTGGTGTATTGAATGAAGAAGAAGCCAAGCGTTACCAGCGCGAGGCGATTTCACTCAGCGCGCCGTGGGAATTGTCCGGCCTCGGCCAACTGCACGACGCCGTGCAAGACGCTGATCGCCTGATCTGCTTTGGAGGTGCATAAGATGGCCAAGTCGCTGCTGATCATCAGCCGTCAGTCGCCGTGGTCCGGCCCTGGCGCTCGCGAAGCGCTGGATATCGTGCTGGCCGGCGGCGCCTTCGATCTGCCGATCGGCGTGCTGTTTCTCGATGATGGCGTGCTGCAACTGGCCGCCGGACAGAACGCCAAGGCCCTGCAACAGAAGGACCTCAGCGCCAACCTGCAAGCGCTGCCGATGTTTGGTGTCGAGGAGCTGTTCTATTGCGCCGAAAGCGGCAACGCTCGCGGACTTGGAAAACGGTCGCTGGACGACGCACAGCCGCTGACCACCGAGCAAATCACCGCCCTTATTGACCGTTACGACCAGGTGATCACCCTCTGATGTCGACTTTGCATGTGTTGTCCCATTCCCCGTTCGGCGATGATCGCTTGAACAGTTGCCTGCGTGTCATCGGCAGCGCGGATGCATTGCTGCTCTGCGGTGACGCGGCCTATGCGTTGCAACCGGGCACGGCGCCATTCGCTGCGCTGCAAGCCTGTGCGCGCAAACGCTACGTCCTGGCCGAAGATGCCCAGGCGCGCGCCATCGAGATTCCCGACTGGGCCGAAGCCATCGACTACCCGGCCTTCGTCGCACTGTCGATTCATCACGACAAGGTCAACAGTTGGCTATGAATCGCATGACCGTAGGCGGCCGTACCATTGAACTCGACAAGGACGGCTTTCTTGTCGAACTGAGCGACTGGTCGGCCGAGGTCGCCAGCGCCCTCGCCGCTGCCGAAGACCTTGAGTTGACGCCCGAACACTGGGAAGTCCTCGAACTGCTGCGCAGCTTCTACAAAGAATTCCAGCTGTCGCCGGCCACGCGGCCGCTGATCAAGTACACCGCGATGAAGCTCGGTCCTGACAAAGGCAACAGCCTGCACCTGAACCGACTGTTCAAAGGCACCCCTGCCAAACTCGCCGCGAAACTGGCGGGCCTGCCCAAACCGACGAATTGCCTATGACCGACTATCCAGCGCTGACCCTCGACACACCCGCCGAACACCCGTTCGCGCAATTCGTGCGCATCCTTGGCAAGGGCAAGCGCGGTGCCCGCGACCTGACCCGAGCCGAAGCGCGGGAAGCCATGGGCATGGTGCTCGACGACAAGGTCGAGGACACCCAGCTCGGCGCCTTTCTGATGCTGCTGCGGCACAAGGAAGAAAGCGCCGAGGAAATGGCCGGTTTCACCGAAGCCCTGCGCGAACGCTTGCAGGCGCCGGCGCTGAACGTCGATCTCGACTGGCCGACCTACGCCGGCAAGAAACGCCATCTGCCGTGGTATCTGCTGGCGGCCAAATGCCTGGCGCAAAACGGCGTGCGTATCTTCATGCACGGTGGCGGCGCACACACGGCCGGACGGCTTTACAGCGAGCAATTGCTCGGCGAGCTGAACATCCCGTTGTGCCGCAACTGGCAACAGGTCGGTACCGCGCTGGATAATGGTGGCCTGGCCTTTATGCCGCTGGTGGATTGGGCACCGCACTTGCAAAAAATGATCGACCTGCGCAATACCCTGGGCCTGCGCTCGCCGATCCACTCGCTGGCGCGGATTCTTAATCCGCTCGGCGCACGTTGCGGGCTGCAAAGCATTTTCCACCCCGGCTACCAGGCGGTGCATCGTGATGCCAGCGGTCTGCTCGGCGATACGGCGATTGTGGTCAAGGGTGATGGCGGCGAAATCGAAATCAACCCGGACGCCACCAGCCATCTCTACGGCACCCGCGGCGGTCAGAGCTGGGATGAAGAATGGCCACAGTTGTCAGCGCAACGCCACGTCAAACCCGCATCGCTGGACATCGAACAGTTGAAAGCCGTGTGGCGCGGCGATGTCGTCGACAGCTACCCGCAAATGGCCTTGATTGCGACCATGGCCCTCGCCCTGCGCGGCCTCGGTCAGGATCGTGAACTGGCCTTTGCAACCGCCGAGCAGTATTGGGCGGCACGCAACACATCGATCTAACCGATCATTAACGCCCGATCTTTGCGCTTTTTGTTCGAACTCATCGGAATAGACTCGGCTCCAACGATTATTGGTTTACGGAGTCTTGATCATGGGTTTACTCGTCGATGGCCACTGGCAGGACAAGTGGTATGAAAGCAGCAAGGACGGCGCGTTCCAGCGCGAACAGGCGCAACGCCGCAACTGGGTGACCGCTGACGGTCAGGCCGGGCCGAGCGGCGAAGGCGGTTTCGCCGCCGAAGCGGGGCGCTATCACCTCTACGTGTCCCTCGCCTGCCCTTGGGCGCACCGCACGCTGATCCTGCGCAAACTCAAAGGTCTGGAAAGCCTGATCGACGTATCCGTGGTCAGTTGGTTGATGCTGGAAAACGGCTGGACCTTCGACAAGGCGCTGGGCTCGAGCGGCGACCGTCTCGACGGTTTCGACTTCATGCACCAGCGTTACACCGCTGACACGCCTGACTACACTGGCCGCGTCACGGTGCCGGTGCTGTGGGACAAAAAGCTCAAGCGCATCGTCAGCAATGAATCGGCGGAGATCATCCGTATGTTCAACAGCGCGTTCGATGGTCTCACCGGCAATGATCTGGATTTCTACCCGGCGCCGTTACGCAATGAGATCGACGCGCTGAACGAGCGGATCTATCCGGCGGTTAACAACGGTGTTTACCGTGCCGGCTTCGCCACCTCTCAGCAGGCCTATGAACAAGCCTTCGATGAAGTGTTCGCCGAGCTGGATCATCTGGAGCAACTGCTGGGCGCCAATCGTTACCTGAGCGGGGAATACCTGACTGAAGCCGATGTGCGCTTGTTCACCACGATGATTCGCTTTGACGCTGTGTATCACGGGCACTTCAAGTGCAACCTGCGGCGCATTGCCGACTATCCGAACTTGTCGAACTGGCTGCGCGAAATGTATCAGTGGCCAGGGATTGCCGAGACGGTAGATTTCCAGCACATCAAGCATCACTACTACGGTAGCCACAAGACCATCAACCCGACCGGGGTGGTGCCGAAGGGGCCGGAGCAGGATTTCACCGTGGCGCATGATCGGGCGCGGTTGAGTGGGCAAGGGGTTTGGCACCGGGGTTGATTCCAGACAAGCGTGAGTTTCAAGGCCCCTTCGCGAGCAGGCTCGCTCCCACATTGGATTAGTGTCGTGCACAAATCCCCTGTGGGAGCGAGCCTGCTCGCGATGGCAGCGACTCGGTTCTCAGACCTGCGCCTGAGCCCCTTCAAACCACGCCAGTTTTTCGCGCAACTGCACCACTTCCCCAACGATCACAAGCGTCGGCGCATGCACTTTATGCTCCGCCACCAGTCGCGGCAGGTCGGCCAGCGTGCCGGTGAATACTCGCTGATTGACCGTGGTGCCTTGCTGAATCAGGGCCGCCGGGGTATCCGCAGAACGGCCATGCTTGATCAACTGCTCGCAGATGATCGGCAAGCCCACCAGGCCCATGTAGAACACCAGCGTCTGCGCCGGAGCCACAAGGTCCGCCCATGGCAGATCGGTTGAGCCGTCCTTCAAATGGCCGGTGACAAACCGCACGGACTGCGCATGATCGCGATGAGTCAACGGAATCCCGGCATACGCCGCGCAACCGCTGGCCGCCGTGATTCCCGGCACCACCTGGAACGGAATGCCGTGGGCCGCCAGTTCTTCGATCTCTTCGCCGCCACGACCGAAGATGAACGGATCACCGCCCTTCAACCGCACCACGCGTTTGCCGGCCTTGGCCAGGTCGACCAATTGCTGGTTGATCTGATCTTGCGGCACGGCGTGTTCGGAACGACGTTTGCCGACGTACACGCGCTCGGCGTCACGACGGCACAACTCCAGAATCGCCGGCGCCACCAGACGGTCGTACAGCACCACATCGGCTTGCTGCATCAAACGCAGCGCACGAAAGGTCAACAGATCCGGATCGCCCGGCCCGGCACCGACCAGATAAACCTCGCCGGTGGTGACCATGGGTTCACCATCCACCTTGGCTTGCAACAGGCGTTCGGCCTCGGCGCCCTGCCCGGCCAATTGCCGGTCGGCGATCGGCCCCTGAAACACATCTTCCCAGAAGCCACGGCGCTGCTGCACATCCGGAAACAGGTTTTTCACCTGGTTGCGAAAACGCGCGGCAAGTCCGGCCAGTTGACCGTAGGTCGAGGGAATCCAGGTTTCGATCTTGGCGCGAATCAGACGCGCCAGCACCGGCGCATCGCCGCCGCTGGACACTGCAATGATCAACGGCGAGCGATCGACAATTGCCGGGAAGATCACGCTGCACAACTGCGGCGCATCGACCACGTTCACCGGCACGCAACGTCGATGCGCATCACTGGAAACCTGTGCGTTAAGCGTTTCATCGTCGGTGGCGGCGATGATCAGCGCGCAACCGTCCAGATCCGCCTCCACGTAACCGCGCAACAGGCACTCGCCAGCGGAGGCGACGACCAGTTCGCGCAGTTGCGTTTCGATTTCAGGTGCGACCACCCGCAGCAGCGCACCGGCATCGGCCAGCAGGCGGGATTTGCGCAAGGCAATCTCCCCCCCGCCGACAACCAACACACGACTGCCGCGCAGGTTGTGAAACAGCGGCAGATATTTCATTTAACCGATGACCTCAAGGCCGCCCATGTACGGCTTGAGCACGTCCGGGACGCGGATCGAACCGTCGGCCTGCTGATAGTTTTCCAGCACGGCAACCAGGGTACGGCCGACCGCCAGGCCGGAACCGTTCAAGGTGTGCACCAGTTCCGGCTTGCCGGTTTCCGGGTTGCGGAAGCGCGCCTGCATGCGACGGGCCTGGAAGTCGCCGCAGTTGGAGCACGAGGAAATTTCACGGTACTTGTCCTGGCTCGGAATCCACACTTCCAGGTCGTAGGTCTTGACCGCGCTGAAGCCCATGTCACCCGTACACAGGGCCAGGGTGCGGTAAGGCAGACCGAGCAGTTGCAGGACTTTTTCGGCGTTGGCGGTCAGGCCTTCCAGCGCTTCCATCGATTGCGACGGCTCGACGATCTGAACCATTTCAACCTTGTCGAACTGGTGCTGGCGGATCATGCCGCGAGTGTCGCGACCCGACGCACCGGCTTCGCTGCGGAAGCACGGGGTGTGGGCGACGAACTTGATTGGCAGCAGTTTCGAATCGACGATTTCGCCGGCGACAATGTTAGTCAGCGACACTTCGGCAGTCGGAATCAGGTACAGGTCGGCTTCGCCTTCGCGAGCGATCTTGAACAGGTCTTCTTCGAACTTCGGCAACTGGCCGGTGCCTTGCAGTGCCGGGGCTTGCACCAGATAAGGCGTGTAGGCCTCTTCATAGCCATGTTCGTTGACGTGCAGGTTGATCATGAACTGCGCCAGTGCACGGTGCAGACGGGCGATCGGGCCACGCAGCAGAGCAAAGCGGGCGCCGGACAGCTTGGCGGCAGTCTCGAAGTCCAGCCAGCCGAACTTCTCGCCCAGGGCGACGTGGTCTTTCACTTCGAAATCGAATTGAGTCGGGGTGCCCCAGCGGCGCACTTCGACGTTGTCGTCTTCGTCTTTGCCGACCGGAACCGACTCGTGCGGCAAGTTCGGAATACCGAGCAGGATCGAATCCAGTTCGGTCTGGATCGCGTCCAGCTCGACTTTACCGACACTCAGTTCGCCCGCCATGCGCTCGACGTCCGCCATCAACGGCGCGATGTCTTCGCCGCGCTGCTTGGCCTGACCGATGGATTTGGAACGCGCGTTACGCTCAGCCTGCAGTGCTTCGGTGCGGGTCTGGACGGTCTTGCGCTGTTCTTCCAGCGCTTCGATGCGCGCGGTATCCAGGGCATAGCCACGGGAAGCCAGGCGGTCCGCTACGTCCTGAAGGTTGCTACGTAACAGTTTGGAATCGAGCATGTCGGTTTCTCGTTATCAAAGTTTGGTCAGGGACAGGCCAGCCCACGTCGCGAGCAGCCCGCCGAATACGCTGAGTGCCGCGTAGCCCAGGGCCAGCAACACCTGCCCACTTTCGAGCAGGCGCACCGTATCCAGTGAAAAGGATGAAAAAGTCGTCAGCCCCCCGAGGAAGCCGACCATCAACCCGGCACGCACCTCGATCGGCACCTCCGGGCGTATCAAAAACAGGCCGTACAACACGCCAATCAGCAGACAGCCCACGATATTAACGGCCAGCGTCGCGGTATAGAAGTGCCGCGGCCAATTGGCGCTGACCCAATTGCCGGTGGCGAAGCGCAACAAGGTGCCGGCCACGCCGCCGACCGACACCGCAACGATCAATGGAAGCACTATTTTCTCCGCTGCCGAGGGCTTAAACGGTCGAGTTGGGCAAGGTGGTTGAGCTTCTCGCCGATCTTCAGTTCCAGGCCACGCGGCACCGGTTGGTAGAACGGGATCGGCTCGAGTTCTTCCGGGAAATAATCTTCACCGGCGGCGTAGGCATCCGGTTCGTCGTGGGCATAACGGTATTCGTCACCGTAACCCAATTGCTTCATCAGTTTGGTCGGCGCGTTGCGCAGGTGCAGTGGCACTTCCAGCGAGCCGTGTTCGGCGGCGGCACGCAGGGCGGTTTTGAAGCCCATGTACACCGCGTTGCTTTTCGGCGCGCAAGCCAGGTAGGTGATGGCCTGCGCCACGGCCAATTCACCTTCCGGGCTGCCGAGACGCTCCTGCACTTCCCACGCCGCCAGGCACAGACTCAGTGCGCGCGGGTCGGCGTTGCCGATGTCTTCGCTGGCCATGCGCACCACGCGCCGGGCCAGGTACAGCGGATCACAACCACCGTCGATCATCCGCGCAAACCAGTACAACGCACCGTCGGGATTGGAGCCACGTACCGATTTGTGCAGCGCCGAGATCTGGTCATAGAACGCTTCGCCGCCCTTGTCGAAACGCCGCCGGGTGTCGCCGAGCAGACTTTGCAGCAGCTCGGTGCCGATTTCGCTGTTGTCTTCGGCCAGGTCCGAGGCGTTTTCCAGCAGGTTGAGCAAGCGCCGGCCATCGCCATCGGCGGCTGACAGCAGCATCTGGAAGCCTTCGTCGTTGAGCGTCAGGTTGCGCTTGCCCAGGCCGCGCTCTTCAGTGAGCGCGCGGTGCACCAGTTTACGCAACGCCGCTTCGTCGAGGCTTTTCAGCACGTAGACGCGCGCGCGCGACAGCAGCGCGTTGTTCAATTCGAACGAAGGGTTTTCGGTGGTGGCGCCGATGAAGATCAGCGTGCCGTCTTCAACATAGGGCAGAAACGCATCCTGCTGCGACTTGTTGAAGCGGTGCACCTCGTCGACGAACAGAATCGTGCGCTTACCGTACTGGCCGGCCTGCTGTTTGGCGATTTCAACTGCCTGACGGATTTCCTTGACCCCGGCGAGCACCGCCGAGACCGTTTCGAAGTGTGCATCGGAAACTTCCGCGAGCAACCGCGCAAGTGTGGTCTTGCCCACACCCGGTGGTCCCCAGAAGATCATCGAATGCAGGGCACCCTGCTCCAGCGCCTCGCGCAGAGGCTTGCCGCGAGCGAGTACGTGCTCCTGACCGACGTACTCATCCAGATTGGTCGCACGCAAACGCGCGGCCAGCGGCTGGGCTATCGGTGCACTGCGAAACAGATCCATCACGTAGCGTTGAAACCTCTATTTGAATACCAGGACCAACATTAAACCCTGTGGGAGCGGGCTTGCTCGCGAATGCGGTGTGTCAGTTGGCACGTGAATAAACTGATACACCGCATTCGCGAGCAAGCCCGCTCCCACATTTGGAATGGTGGTTATTCCTGGATGACGTCGGCACCCTTGGGGATGTCGAACTTGAACTTCGATGCCGGTACCGCTTCGTTGGCTTTCACCCCGGTGAACAGGATATTGGTGCGTTGGCCAACGCTGTCAATCAGTTGCATGTCATTGAGCAGACCGTTGCGAAACGACAGGCGCAGGTTGTCGAACAAGGTGTCCTTGGTCTTCGGCTTGAGGGTGAAATCGATCACGCCGCCCGCCTCTTTCGCGCTGATATCAAAGCTCTGGCTGATCTTCGACACGTCGCCGGAGAGCAGCAATGCCGGGGTCTGGGTCAAGCGTTCGTCGAGCTTTTTGATGGTCGCCTGTTCCAGGTCCGGGTCCCACAGGGTGACTTTCTTGCCATCGGAGACCATGGTCTGCTCGGCCGGGGCGTTGGTGTGCCAGTAAAACAGGCCCGGACGCTGCAGGGTCATGTTGCCGGTGGTTTCCTGCAATTGCGTGCCGCTGCCGTCGAGGGTCAGCTGCGAGAAGTTCGCGCTCAGGGTCTTGGATGTTTCCAGCAATTGGGTCAGACGGGCTACGTCTTTTTCATCGGCGTGAGCGGTGAGCGCGGTCAGCGCCAGTACTGGCAACAGCATGCGGATAAGACGCATGGGAGTCCTCTTGAATACTCGTGGGAGAGTGGCGGAACCTCATTGTCCCGCCGCTTGCTTGGCAAATCAGTCGCGCACCGGGCCTGGCGCCAGGACTTCGCGCGAACCATTGGTGTTCATCGAGGTGACGACCCCGGCCATTTCCATGGCTTCGATCATCCGTGCGGCGCGGTTGTAGCCGATCTTCAACTTGCGCTGGACAGCGGAAATCGAGGCACGACGGCTTTCCAGCACGAACTGCACCGCCTCGTCATACAGCGCATCGGCTTCAGGATCATCGCCGTCGCCGCCACCGCTGCTGCCTTCAAAGCCGCTGCCCGCCTCTTCGACACCGTTGAGGATGTCGTCGTTGTATTCCGGCGCACCGCGCAGTTTCCACGCTTCAACCACACGATGCACTTCATCGTCGGAAACGAACGCACCGTGAACCCGGATCGGCAGGCTGGTGCCCGGCGGCATGTAGAGCATGTCACCGTGACCGAGCAACTGCTCGGCGCCGCCCTGGTCGATAATGGTCCGCGAGTCGATCTTGCTCGACACCTGGAACGCCATACGGGTCGGGATGTTGGCCTTGATCAGACCGGTGATCACGTCCACCGACGGCCGCTGGGTCGCCAGAATCAAGTGAATCCCGGCCGCACGGGCCTTCTGCGCGATACGGGCGATCAGTTCTTCGACCTTCTTGCCGACGATCATCATCATGTCGGCAAACTCATCGACCACCACAACAATGGTCGGCAGTTTCTGCAGCAATGGCGCTTCGTCGTGGATGCTTTCGCGCTTGTACAACGGATCGCTCAATGGCTCGCCGGCATCCTGCGCTTCCTTGACCTTGGCGTTGAAGCCGGACAGGTTACGTACGCCCATCTTCGCCATCAATTTATAACGCCGTTCCATCTCGGCGACGCTCCAGCGCAAGGCGTTGGCGGCGTCCTTCATGTCGGTCACCACCGGACACAGCAGGTGCGGGATGCCTTCATAAATCGACAGTTCGAGCATCTTCGGGTCGATCATGATCAGCTTGGCGTCTTCCGGGCCGGACTTGAACAGGATCGACAGGATCATCGCGTTCACGCCCACCGACTTACCGGAACCGGTCGTACCCGCCACCAGCAGGTGCGGCATCTTCGCCAGGTCGGTAATCACCGGTTTGCCGCCAATGTCGTGGCCCAGCGCCAGGGTGACCGGCGACTTGAAGTTGTCGTACTCCGGCGTCGACAGCACTTCGGAGAAGCGCACGATCTGCCGGTCTTCGTTGGGGATTTCAATACCGACGGTGGTCTTGCCCGGGATCACTTCAACGACCCGCACACTGGTCACCGCCAGCGAACGCGCAAGGTCTTTCGCCAGGTTGGCGATACGGCTGACCTTGACGCCGGCGGCAGGCTGAATTTCGTAACGGGTAATCACCGGACCCGGGTGGATCGAATCCACGGTGACCTCGACGCCAAACTCCTTGAGCTTGATTTCGAGCAGATGGCCGACCGCGGCCAGGGATTCCGGCGAATAGTTGAGCTGTTTCTTTTCCGCAGGATCAAGGATCGAGATCGGCGGCAAGGTGCCTTCGACAGCGCTGTCGACAAACAACGGCGCCTGTTTCTCTTTCTGCACGCGCTTGCTTGGCTCGGGGGCTTTGGCCGGGGCTGGCGCAATGACCGGCGGGACCTGCTTCTCGCGATCGGACATGTGCTTGCTCAGGGCTTGCTCACGCTCGATCAGGCGCTCCTTGACCTTGGCCTGCTCACGCTTGTCGGTGACGGTCGGCGCGACCACGTCGTGCACGCGGTCATCGACCTCACGCAATTGCGCGACCAATTGTTTGCGCTCGGTGCGCGCCGTCCACCAGCGGTTGAGCGCGCTCTGGAACAATTCGAACAGGTCGAGCGTGATCTTGCCGGTGATGTCCATCACCTTGAACCACGACAGATCGGTGAACACCGTCAGGCCGAACAGGAACAGCGCAATGAACAGCAACGTGCTGCCCTGAATATTCAGCGCATTCTTCGCCAGGTCGCCAAGGCTTTCGCCCAGTGCCCCACCGGCGCCGGCCGGCAGACCGGTCGCGGCATGGAAATGGATGTGGGCCAGCGCAGCCCCGGACAGCACCAGAAATACCAGGCCGATCAGCCGCCAGGAGAACAGCCAGCCGCTCCACTGCCATGGCTCGTGGCGCTGACGGAAGATCTGATAGGCCTTGATCGCCAGCAAAAGCGGAAAGATGTAGGCGAAGTAACCCAGCACCATGAACAGGATATCGGCACTGTAGGAGCCCGCCGGGCCGCCGAAATTCTGTACGTCGTCGATCTTGCTGTTATGACTCCAGCCCGGATCGTCCTTGCCGTAGGTCAGCAAGGCCATCATCAGGAACAGACACAACGCGCCGATGGCGATCAATGCACCTTCCTTGAGCCGGTAGTGCAGTTGCTGACGCCAGAGCGGAACGACTGTTTTTGGTGCTTCGGTGGATTTCTTCAAAACGCTTCTTTTCCTGCGCCCGAGGCGCGTCCATCTATTGAATGACAAAAAACTGCCCAATCCAGGCAGGTAAAAAGTAAACGGGCACAACCGAGACTACTTTTAACACTGTGCGGCGGCTTTTATAAACACAGCGATAGGCGCGGCGCGCAGCAAATATCTGTAACAGCCCGGCATTGTACGGGTTTGTACGAGCGTTACCATGCTTGCAGCCCAGTGTTGAGCATAGCCAAGCGTACACAAACTGCGGTCCAATTTGATCATGCATTGTCTTTTGTGACAAAGGCTTATGAGGTGTATTTGATGAACGTAGCGAAGCCTGCGACCGCGTCCCGCTTGCCACGCTGAATCGGCACGCACGCGATGATCGCTTACGACCACAGCCGACACCCCAAGTTGCACCACGATGCAGGTGCAGGCAGGCTTGCATGCAGGACATCTCGGGCGATTCGCGGCACACTCGCTCCCGGGACCAAAACACCCCTGACCGCCCTCCCCTTCTGCAAAGCCTGGATGCCATGCTGACTTGGTTACAACGTAATTCACTGACTTTTCCACCACTGGAAAAGGCCATGCGCGACCCCAACGGCCTGCTCGCCGCGGGTGGCGACCTGTCCGCCGATCGGCTGATACAAGCTTATCGCCACGGCTGCTTTCCGTGGTTCTCAGAAGGCCAGCCGATTCTCTGGTGGTCGCCTAATCCGCGTACGGTGCTGTTTCCCGACGAACTGCACGTTTCGCGCAGTCTCGGCAAATTGCTGCGCAAGCAGCGTTACCAGGTGACCTTCGATCAGGATTTCGAGGCCGTGATCCGCGCCTGCGCCGCGCCACGGGATTACGCCGACGGCACCTGGATCACCCAGGCCATGCAGGACGCTTACGTTGAATTGCACCGACGCGGCTTTGCCCATTCGGTCGAGGTCCGCGATCAGGGCGAACTGGTCGGCGGCCTGTACGGCCTGGCGATGGGCCAGTTGTTTTTCGGTGAATCAATGTTCAGTCGCGCCGACAACGCCTCGAAATATGGCTTTGCCACGCTGGTGCAGCACTTGAAGGACTCCGGATTCGTGCTGATCGATTGCCAGATGCCAACCGATCATCTGCACAGTCTCGGCGCCCGGGCGATTCCGCGCCAGGAATTCGCCGACTATCTGGCCCGACACCTGGATCAACCCAATCGCGCGACCTGGGTTTGCTGAGCGACTTTGGCGCGCGTGGCTTACACTTAATTCACCAGCTTATCCCGAGGGTTGATCATGACCGAGTTGGCGCGGTTGAAGTTCTATGCCACTCAGCCTCACTCTTGCAGTTATCTGCCCGAGGAGCAGGCCACGACCCTGTTTCTCGATCCCAGTCAGCCCATGGATGTGCATGTCTACGCAGACCTGTCGGAGATGGGCTTTCGTCGCAGTGGCGACCATTTGTACCGGCCGCATTGCCAGAATTGCAATGCCTGCGTGCCTGCGCGCATTCCGGTCGCGCAGTTCAGCCCCAATCGCCAGCAGAAGCGTATTTTCAAACGCAACGCCGACTTGCAGGTACGCCCGGCCAAGCCTCAGTTCAGCGAAGAGTATTTCGACCTGTACCAGCGTTATATCGAACAACGTCACGCCGACGGCGATATGTACCCACCGAGCCGCGATCAATTCTCGACTTTTCTGGTGCGCGACCTGCCCTTCTCGCGGTTCTATGAGTTCCGACTCGACGGACGGTTACTCGCGGTGGCGGTGACCGATTTGCTGCCGAACGGTTTGTCGGCGGTGTATACCTTTTACGAACCCGAGGAAGAACGTCGCAGCCTTGGCCGTTTCGCCATCCTCTGGCAGATCGGCGAGAGCCGGCGCCTTGGCCTCGAAGCGGTCTACCTCGGTTACTGGATCAAGAATTGCAAAAAGATGAATTACAAGACGCAATATCGGCCCATCGAACTGCTGATTAATCAGCGCTGGGTCGTCCTCAACTAATCCCACCGCCTAAACCCCTTGGCGTAAACCCCATTTTTCGGGCACAATGCACGCCGCTTTTGCCTGGCGCAGTTGCACCGGGCCATTCATTGGATACCGAGGGCTTTACTGCATGTCGAAAGAAGACAGCTTCGAAATGGAAGGCACTGTCGTCGACACCCTGCCCAACACCATGTTTCGTGTGGAGTTGGAAAATGGGCACGTCGTAACCGCGCATATTTCCGGCAAGATGCGCAAGAACTACATTCGTATTCTTACCGGTGACAAAGTGCGCGTCGAGCTGACGCCCTATGATTTGAGCAAAGGGCGGATCACTTACCGCGCTCGTTAATCAAGTCAATACAGAACGCCCGGGTTATGCCGGGCGTTTTTGTATGTGCGATTTGGGTTTTGGCTTGAGTGTTGGGTGTATATCCGTTGCTGCGGTAACGGCTGCTCAGGGTTCCGCCCTTACGGCGGGTCACCTTTTCCAAACGCCGAAAAGGTAACCCAGAAGGCTTTGCCCCCGGCGTACGGCCCGCTCGCTGGGGCTCGGGGTTCCTTCGTTACGGGATCGATCCGGGCGCAGCGTCTCCGGTTTGCTTCGCTGCACCTCCTCTCGCTGTGTACGACTGCGTCGTACGGTCGCTGCGCTCCCACGCCCGGATCAATCCCGTAACAAAGCCTGCCGATGGGGCATAAGATCAAAAGCCAGAGCCAGAGCCAGAGCCAGAGCCAGAGCCAGATCAAAAGATCGCAGCCTGCGGCAGCTCCTACGGTTGGATCGTTTGTATCCGGTAGAAATATGTTGGCCGGAGGCCGCCATCGCGAGCAGGCTCACTCCTACATTTGGAATGCATACACCAGTGAGAGACAGGTCGGCTGTCAGGCCGCCTTCGCGAGCAGGCTCGCTCCCACAGAAAAGCAAAGCAGCGCAGCTGCCCGCGGCAAAGCCGCCCCACTCAACAATGAGCGTTAGCTCGAGTACCGCTCTTGATCTTGATCCACGGGCGACTTCGGAAGGCTGAGTGGAGGGATTGATCCGGGCGTGGGAGCGCAGCGACCGTTTGGCGCAGCCAAACACAGCGAGAGGAGGTGCAGCGAAGCAAACCGGAGACGCTGCGCCCGGATCAATACCGCAGCGAAGGAACCCGAGCCTGCGAGGGCCGTACGTAGGAGCAAGCCTTTTTGGTTACTTTTTCGGCGTCTGGAAAAAGTGACCCGCCGTAAGGGCGGAACCCTAAGCAGCCATCACCGCAGCAACGGATATTCACCCAAAAACCCCAAACGACAAATAACAAAAAGGCGCCCGAAGGCGCCCTCGTGATCCAAGGCCGTCAGGCCATTTCCGCGGTAGTTTCGAAGTCGAACGTCAGTTCCCCGTCCTTGATGTCGATGTGCACCACACCGCCATGCTCGGCCAGCTCGCCAAACAGAATCTCCTCTGCCAGCGGACGCTTGATCTTGTCCTGAATCAAACGCGCCATCGGCCGTGCGCCCATTGCCGAGTCGTAACCACCCGCCGCAAGCCAACTGCGCGCCGCATCGGTCACTTCCAGCAACACGCGCTTGTCTTCCAGCTGCGCCTGAAGCTCGGTAAGGAACTTGTCCACCACACTTTTGATGACCTCATGGCTGAGGCGACCAAACTGGATAATGGTGTCCAGACGGTTACGGAATTCCGGCGTGAAGCTCTTCTTGATCACTTCCATCGCATCGGACGAGTGGTCCTGATGGGTGAAACCGATCGAAGCCCGCGCGGCCGTTTCGGCACCGGCGTTGGTGGTCATGATCACGATCACGTTGCGGAAGTCCGCCTTGCGCCCGTTGTTATCGGTCAGCGTACCGTGGTCCATGACCTGCAGCAGCAGGTTGAAGACTTCCGGATGCGCCTTCTCGATTTCGTCGAGCAGCAATACGCAATGTGGCTGCTTGGTGATCGCTTCGGTCAACAGACCGCCCTGATCAAAGCCGACATAACCCGGAGGCGCGCCGATCAAACGAGATACGGTGTGACGCTCCATGTATTCGGACATGTCGAAACGCACCAGTTCGATGCCCAGCGCCTTCGCCAGTTGGCGCGCGGCCTCGGTCTTGCCGACACCGGTAGGCCCCGCGAACAGGAACGAACCGACCGGTTTGTCCGGTGACTTGAGCCCGGCACGGGACAGTTTGATCGCGGTCGACAGCGAATCGATCGCCGCGTCCTGGCCAAACACCGTGAGCTTCAGATCGCGCTCCAGATTACGCAGCAGCTCCTTGTCGGAACTGGTGACGTGTTTCGGTGGAATCCGCGCGATTTTCGCCACAATGTCTTCGACCTGCGGCACTTCGATACGCTTGACGCGCATCTCGACCGGTTGCAGACGCTGGTAGGCGCCCGCCTCGTCGATCACATCGATAGCCTTGTCCGGCATGTGCCGGTCGTTGATGTAGCGCGACGCCAGCTCGGCGGCGGCACGCAACGACTCATCGCTATATTCGATGTTGTGGTGCTGCTCGAAACGCCCTTTCAGGCCACGCAGGATACCGATGGTGTCTTCCACCGACGGCTCGACGACATCGACCTTCTGGAAACGACGCGCCAAGGCACGATCCTTCTCGAAGATGCCGCGAAATTCCTGGAAGGTGGTCGAGCCGATGCAACGAATGTCGCCAGACGACAGCAGAGGCTTGAGCAGGTTGGATGCATCCATCACGCCACCGGACGCAGCGCCCGCACCAATAATGGTGTGGATTTCGTCGATGAACAGGATCGCCTGCGGACGTTTTTTCAGCTCATTGAGCAGCGCCTTGAAGCGCTTCTCGAAATCGCCGCGATATTTGGTGCCTGCGAGCAGAGCGCCAAGATCGAGCGAGTAGACAACCGCATTGGCCAGCAGATCCGGCACCTGATTGTCGACAATGCGCTTGGCCAGGCCTTCGGCAATTGCGGTTTTACCTACGCCTGCCTCGCCGACCAGCAGCGGGTTGTTTTTGCGCCGACGCGCGAGGATCTGCGCGACACGCTCGACTTCCGACTCGCGCCCGACCAGCGGATCGATCCGCCCCTGACGAGCGAGTTCGTTGAGGTTGCTGGCATAAGCATCCAGAGGATTGCCTGAAGAAGAAGACTCACCGCCCTCGTCGTCCTGCATATCTTGTTCACCTTCAGAGTGATCGCCATGCCCAGGCACTTTGGAAATGCCGTGAGCGATGTAATTGACGACATCAATGCGCGCAACGCTCTGCTGTTTCAGCAGAAACACTGCCTGACTCTCTTGCTCACTGAAGATTGCAACCAGCACGTTGGCGCCGGTGACTTCGCGTTTGCCCGAGCTCTGTACGTGGAAAACAGCACGCTGCAGGACACGCTGGAAGCCCAGGGTTGGCTGGGTTTCACGGTCCTCGTCATGAACGGGGATCAATGGCGTTGTGGAGTCGATGAACTCCTGCAGGTCATGCTTGAGTTTGTCGAGGTTTGCGCCGCAGGCACGCAAAACGGTGGCGGCAGCCTCATTATCCAATAGGGCCAGCAGCAGGTGTTCGACGGTCATGAATTCATGACGCTTCGAACGAGCCTCCTTGAAGGCTAGATTGAGGGTGACTTCGAGCTCGCGGTTTAACATAGCTTCACCTCATACCCAAGTGGTCGGCGATTAACCGTCCTTCTCGATTTCACAGAGTAGCGGATGCTGGCTTTCCCTGGCGTACTGGTTGACCTGCATGGCCTTTGTCTCGGCGATGTCGCGGGTAAACACTCCACATACTGCCCGCCCTTCTGTATGGACGGCCAGCATGACCTTGGTCGCCAGCTCGCGATTCAGGTTAAAAAACACCTCGAGCACTTCGACGACGAAATCCATCGGTGTGTAGTCATCATTAAACAAAACCACCTTGTACATCGGCGGCGCCTGTAACGCAGGCTTTGCTTCCTGAACAGCAACGCCTGCCGAATCGTCGTCGTGCTCCTGTGGAAGATCCTTTTGGAGAAGCGGGCGATCCTGATTGAATGTTAGTCGAATCTGGCTGATTGCATGCATGGAAAGAAAGGTTCGTCAGTTGTGCAAATACAGTGGTGGGGGCGATTGCTCACGTTTTCAACTCCGACTGCCCGGTCACCTTGACTATCGGGAAAACGGTGTTACAACCAATAGAGCCCACAGTGGGTAAAAAAGATCCGCGGAGTCAATTCTTTTAACGAATTCGATTGCGGATGTCCTGGATGATACTCCAGCGATGGAGACTGTTGCAGAGGGATTTGAGCATGGCTGTCGGCAAGGTGAAATGGTTCAACAATGCCAAGGGGTTCGGCTTCATCAACACCAATGGCCGTGAAGGTCGCGACGAGGATGGCAAGGACATCGATTTCTTTGCCCACTTCTCGGCGATCGAAATGGACGGGTACAAAACCCTGAAAGCGGGCCAGGAAGTGAATTTCGACATCGTGCAGGGTCCGAAGGGACTGCATGCTGTAAGCATTAAGCCCGTAGTCATCAAACCAGCCACGGCTTCTGAAAGTGCCGCTGTTGGCGCAGCGGCTGCTGCCGCTGCCGCAACGGCCAAAGCAATGAGCTGACTGATTCCTGCCTGAATACGCCGAGCAAAAAAACCGCCTGACTCAACCCATCGAGTCAGGCGGTTTTTGTATGCCTGCGATATTTACATATGCGAAATCAACGCATCCCCAAACCCTGAAGAGGAAACCAGCTTGGCTCCCTCCATCAAACGCTCGAAATCATAAGTAACAGTTTTGGCACTAATCGCACCGTTAGTACCCTTGATGATCAGGTCTGCCGCTTCAGTCCAGCCCATGTGACGCAGCATCATCTCGGCCGAGAGGATCAGCGAGCCCGGGTTGACCTGATCCTTGCCAGCGTACTTCGGTGCCGTACCGTGAGTCGCCTCGAACATTGCCACGGTGTCGGAAAGGTTGGCGCCCGGCGCGATACCGATACCGCCCACTTCCGCCGCCAGCGCGTCGGACAGATAGTCACCGTTCAGGTTAAGTGTAGCGATGACGTCATATTCGGCCGGGCGCAGCAGGATCTGCTGGAGCATGGCGTCGGCGATAGCGTCCTTGACCACAACGTTCTTGCCGGTTTTCGGGTTCTTGAACTGCATCCACGGACCGCCGTCGAGCAGCGTTGCGCCGAATTCTTCGGCCGCCACTTCGTAGGCCCATTCCTTGAAGGCACCTTCGGTGAACTTCATGATGTTGCCTTTGTGCACGATGGTCAGCGAATCGCGGTCGTTATCGACCACGTATTGCAGGGCCTTGCGCGCCAGACGCTTGGTGCCTTCGCGGGAAACCGGCTTGACGCCAATGCCGCAGTTTTCGTCGAAACGGATCTTGGTGACACCCATTTCTTCTTTAAGGAATTTGATGACCTTGGTGGCTTCCGGCGAACCGGCCTTCCATTCGATACCGGCGTAGATGTCTTCGGAGTTCTCGCGGAAGATGGTCATGTCAACATCGCCAGGCTTTTTCACCGGGCTTGGCACGCCTTCGAACCAGCGCACCGGACGCAGGCAGACGTACAGGTCGAGTTGCTGACGCAGGGCAACGTTCAGCGAGCGGATGCCGCCACCGACTGGAGTGGTCAGCGGGCCTTTGATGGACACCACGTAATCCTTGACCGCATCGAGAGTTTCCTGCGGCAGCCAGGTGTCCTGATCGTAAACCTGGGTGGCCTTTTCCCCGGCGTAGACTTCCATCCAGGAAATCTTGCGCTTGCCGCCGTAGGCCTTTTCAACAGCAGCATCGACAACCTTGATCATCACCGGACTGATGTCGACACCAATACCGTCACCTTCGATGAAGGGGATGATCGGGTTATCAGGAACATTGAGAGAATGGTCTGCATTGACGGTGATTTTGTCGCCGACGGCTGGAACCTGAATCTTCTTGTAACCCATGCTGAACTCCATTGTTTGGATTGAACATCTGGCTTGCTTCGAGCGTAACCCAGTTAAATCAACACGCAAACCCTATGTTCCGCCACCGCGCACTTCTCGTTTCGTACAAGCCTGAAAGCAAAGGGAAAAGCGCCAAACTCCAGCATTCGTAACGAGTCTTTGCCCAGCCCTGCCCTGCGACCTTTAGACCAATGGACGAGAATCGTTGCATATGAACCATCGGCAGATTGCCAGCTACCTATGTATAATGCCGCCCGCTGACCACAGGGTCACGACGGCTGGCCTCTCTAGCACGAGACTTTCCGCCTGATTGGTCGGGTTGTTACCGCAGCCTGACTGCTTGACGCTCTACTGATGCACCCAACATCACCGCGAAGAATCTCGACATTCGGTTCATGGATGACTTTGAACGAACGCGCTTACCCGGCGCCCCTCGAGTTTCTGCGCACGCTTTAGCAAAGAAGAGAGAGTTAATCCGAATATGCCCACCCGCTCGAAGATCATCTATACCTTCACCGACGAAGCCCCAGCCCTCGCCACCTATTCCCTGCTGCCGATCATCGAGGCTTATACGGCCTCGGCCGATATCGCCGTGGAAACCCGCGATATCTCTCTTGCAGCGCGCATCCTGGCCAGCTTCCCCGAGCAACTGGGCGACAAAGCCGTAGCCGACCACCTCGCCGAACTGGGCGACCTGGCCGTTACGCCTGAAGCCAACATCATCAAGCTGCCGAACATCAGCGCTTCGGTGCCACAGCTGCAAGCCGCGATCAAAGAGCTGCAGGCGCAGGGTTACAACCTGCCGGACTACCCGGAAACCGTGACCAGCGACGCCGACAAAGACGCCAAGGCGCGTTACGACAAGGTCAAGGGCAGCGCCGTGAACCCGGTTCTGCGCGAAGGCAACTCCGACCGCCGCGCTCCGCTGTCGGTGAAGAACTACGCGCGCAAGCACCCGCACAAAATGGGCGCCTGGGCCAAAGACTCCAAGTCCCACGTCGCTCACATGAGCACCGGCGATTTCTACGGCAGCGAAAAAGCTGCCCTGATCGACGCCGCTGACGCCGTGAAGATCGAACTGATCGCCAAAGACGGCACCGCTACCGTCCTGAAAGAAAAAACCACCGTTCAGGCTGGCGAGATCCTCGACTGCGCCGTGATGAGCAAAAACGCCCTGCGCGCGTTCATCGCTGCGGAAATAGAAAGCGCCAAGGCCCAGGGCGTGCTGCTCTCGGTTCACCTGAAAGCGACCATGATGAAGGTCTCCGACCCGATCATGTTCGGCCAGATCGTTGCCGAGTTCTATAAAGACGCCCTGACCAAGCACGCTGATGTGCTGAACCAGATCGGCTTCAACCTGAATAACGGCATCGGCGATCTGTACGCGCGCATCAAGGCCCTGCCTGGCGATCAGCAAGCACAGATCGAAGCGGACATCGCCGCGGTCTACGCTGCGCGTCCGTCGCTGGCGATGGTCAACTCCGACAAAGGCATCACCAACCTGCACGTGCCGAGCGACGTCATCGTCGACGCCTCGATGCCGGCGATGATCCGTGACTCCGGCAAAATGTGGGGCACCGACGGCCAGTTGCACGACACCAAGGCCGTGATCCCGGATCGTTGCTACGCAACCATCTACCAGGCCGTGATCGAAGACTGCAAAGCCAATGGCGCCTTCGACCCGACCACCATGGGCAGCGTGCCAAACGTTGGCCTGATGGCGAAGAAAGCCGAAGAGTACGGCTCGCACGACAAGACCTTCCAGATCAAGGCTGACGGTGTGGTTCGTGTGACCGACAGCAAAGGCACCCTGCTGATGGAGCAGGCAGTTGAAGCCGGCGACATCTTCCGCATGTGCCAGACCAAAGACGCGCCGATCCAGGACTGGGTCAAACTGGCCGTCAACCGCGCTCGCGCGAGCAGCACGCCGGCCATCTTCTGGCTGGACCCGATGCGCGCTCACGATGGCGTGGTGATCGAGAAGGTTCAGGCTTATCTGAAGGATCACGACACTGCCGGTCTGGACATCCAGATCATGGCGCCGGTCGACGCGATGAAGTACACCCTGCAGCGCACCCGCGAAGGCAAGGACACCATTTCGGTGACCGGTAACGTGCTGCGCGACTACCTGACCGACCTGTTCCCGATCATGGAACTGGGCACCAGCGCCAAGATGCTGTCGATCGTGCCGCTGATGAACGGCGGTGGCCTGTTCGAAACCGGCGCCGGCGGTTCGGCTCCGAAGCACGTGCAACAACTGGTTGAAGAGAACTTCCTGCGCTGGGATTCGCTGGGTGAGTTCCTCGCCCTGGCCGCTTCTCTCGAGCATCTGGGTGTGAACTACAACAACCCGAAAGCACTGGTGCTGTCGAAAACCCTGGACCAGGCCACTGGCCAGTTCCTCGACAACAACAAGTCGCCATCGCGCAAAGTCGGCAACATCGACAACCGCGGCAGCCACTTCTACCTGGCAATGTACTGGGCTCAGGCCCTGGCCGCCCAGACTGAAGACGCTGCACTGCAAGCGCAGTTCGCGACACTGGCCAAGACGCTGACCGAGAACGAGGCAACCATCGTTGCCGAGCTCAACGCCGTTCAGGGCAAGCCAGTCGACATCGGCGGTTACTACCACGCCGACGCCGAGCTGATCAGCAAGGCCATGCGCCCAAGCGCAACCTTCAACGCGGCGATTGCTGCGCTGGTTTAAGGTTGTAGCGCTGTAAACAGACCCCGGCCGAGTGCCGGGGTTTGTGTTTCTGCTGACAACACAAAACCCTTGTAGGAGTGAGCCTGCTCGCGATAGCGGTATACCATTCACCATTAATGGCGACTGATAGCACCGCTATCGCGAGCAGGCTCACTCCTACAAGGGATTGGGTTTCAACCAATAGATTGAGGAGGTTTTATGGAATGGCTCCCCCACATCACCGTCGCCACCGTCGTCGAGGACAACGGCCGTTTCCTGATGGTCGAAGAGCACAAGGCCGGGCGTAACGTGCTCAATCAGCCGGCCGGGCATCTCGATCCGGATGAAACACTGATCGACGCCGCCATCCGCGAAACCCTTGAAGAAACCGGCTGGGACGTCGAACCCACCGGGGTGATCGGCATCTACCTGTACACCGCACCGAGCAACGGTGTGACTTATCAGCGTGTATGTTTCAGCGCCAAAGCCGTGCAACACCACCCGGATTACCAACTCGACGACGGCATCCTCGGCGCCAAGTGGCTGACCCGCGACGAATTAATTGCCCAGCGCGACAACTGGCGCAGCGAGCTGATCATCCGTTGCATCGACGATTACCTGGCCGGTCATCACTTCAGCCTCGAACTGATCCGCCCTTCTCTTTAGCCTTGCGGCCGCGAGCCTGATAGAATCGCGCCCTTTTCCAAGACACTCATTGAATCCCTATGCGTGATCCAGCCCCTTCTGACACATCCAAGCAGCGCGTCATTGTCGGCATGTCCGGCGGCGTGGACTCTTCCGTTTCCGCACTTCTGCTGATCGAGCAGGGCTATGAAGTGGAAGGCCTGTTCATGAAGAACTGGGAAGAAGACGACGGAACGGAATACTGCACCGCCATGGACGATCTGGCGGATGCGCAGGCCGTGTGCGACAAAATCGGCATCAAGCTGCACACCGCCAACTTTGCCGCCGAGTACTGGGACAACGTGTTCGAGCATTTCCTCGCCGAATACAAGGCCGGACGCACCCCGAACCCGGACATCCTCTGTAACCGCGAGATCAAGTTCAAGGCGTTCCTCGACTACGCCATGATGCTCGGCGCCGACCTGATTGCCACCGGCCACTATGTTCGCCGCCGCGACATCGACGGTCGCACCGAACTGCTCAAGGGCCTGGACCCGAACAAGGATCAGAGCTATTTCCTGCACGCCGTCGGCGGTGAACAGATCGCCAAGACGCTGTTCCCGGTCGGCGAACTGGAAAAGCCGCAAGTACGCGAAATTGCCGAGAAATACGAGCTGGCCACCGCGAAGAAGAAGGACTCCACCGGGATCTGCTTTATCGGCGAGCGGCGCTTCAGCGATTTCCTCAAGCAATACCTGCCAGCCCAGCCAGGCGAGATCAAGACCACCGAAGGCGAAGTCATCGGCCGTCACCACGGCTTGATGTACCACACCATCGGCCAGCGCCAGGGCCTCGGCATCGGCGGCTTGAAAGACGCCGGTGATGAGCCGTGGTACGTGCTGCGCAAAGATCTGGACACCAACGAGCTGATCGTCGGCCAGGGCAACAACCATCCGTGGCTGTTTTCCAGCGCCCTGCTCGCCTCGGAAATCTATTGGGTCAACCCGATCGACCTGAGCCAGCCGATGCGCCTGACCGCCAAAGTGCGTTATCGCCAGAGCGATCAGGCCTGCACCCTGGAAAAAACCGCCAACGGCTACCGCGCCGTGTTCGACGAACCGCAACGCGCGGTGACGCCGGGTCAATCGGTGGTGTTCTATGACGGGGAAATCTGCCTCGGCGGCGGCGTGATTGAAGTCGCCGAACCGTGGAGCGGCCAGGCATGAGCCCGACTCAGGAGCAACTGACGGCGCTGGGCGGTGTGTTTCTCGCCGCTGTGCTGGTCGACCGCATCGCCAAGACCGGACAGACCCACGAAGCCGGTCTGAGCTGCATGCTCGGCAGCCTGCTGGTGCGCGATCCGAAAGATACGCTGGATGTGTACGGCGGCGATGACCTCAATCTGCGCGAGGGCTACCGCGCACTGATCGGCGCCCTTGAACGTGATCCAAGCACCTTGCAGCGCGAGCCGCTGCGCTACGCCCTGTCGATGCTCGGTCTGGAGCGGCAGTTGGCCAAGCGCGGCGACATGCTGGAAGTGATCGGCAAGCGTCTGCCGCAGATCCAGTCGCAGGTCGAACACTTTGGCCCTGCCCACGAAAACGTGATCGCCGCGTGTGGCGCGCTGTATCAAGACACCCTGAGTACGCTACGCCAACGCATTCAAGTGCACGGCGACATGCGCAATCTGCAGCAGCCAAGCAACGCCTCGAAAATCCGCGCCCTGCTCCTTGCCGGTATTCGCTCGGCGCGCCTGTGGCGCCAGCTCGGCGGCCATCGCTGGCAGTTGGTGATCAGCCGCCGCAAGCTGCTCAAAGAGCTGTATCCGTTGATGCGCAGCGAGTAAACGCTGCGCCATAAAAGCTTTGTAGTCTGTAACGCGTAATACGCCGGTCAGTTGGCAGCGGATCGGCGGATTTTTTCATGTATGATACGCGCCCCATTTCGTTGCCCGACTGTCCGAGAACACCCCATGCAGCTCTCTTCGCTCACTGCGGTTTCCCCTGTAGACGGCCGCTACGCCGGCAAAACCCAGGCCCTGCGCCCGATTTTCAGCGAGTACGGTCTGATCCGTGCCCGCGTCCTGGTTGAAGTGCGCTGGCTCCAGCGCCTGGCCGCCCACGCCGGTATCCCTGAAGTACCGGCCTTCTCCGCCGAAGCCAACGCCGTTCTCAATGAACTGGCGGAAAACTTCTCGCTGGAGCACGCCGAGCGCGTCAAAGAGATCGAGCGCACCACCAACCATGACGTCAAGGCGATCGAATACCTGCTCAAGGAGCAGGCGGCCAAGCTGCCGGAGCTGGCCAGGGTCAGCGAGTTCATCCACTTTGCCTGCACCAGCGAAGACATCAACAACCTGTCCCACGCCCTGATGCTGCGCGAAGGCCGTGACGAGGTGATGCTGCCGCTGATGCGCCAGACCGCCAACGCCATCCGCGAGCTGGCCATCCGTTTCGCCGACGTGCCAATGCTGTCGCGCACCCATGGTCAGCCGGCTTCGCCGACCACTTTGGGTAAAGAACTGGCGAACGTGGTTTACCGCCTCGAGCGTCAGATCGCTCAGGTCGCTGCCGTTCCGCTGCTGGGCAAGATCAACGGCGCCGTCGGCAACTACAACGCGCACCTGTCGGCCTACCCACAGATCGACTGGGAAGCCAACGCCCGCGCCTTCATCGAAGACGAGCTGGGCCTGGGCTTCAACCCGTACACCACGCAGATCGAACCGCACGACTACATTGCCGAACTGTTCGACGCCATTGCGCGCTTCAACACCATCCTGATCGACTTCGACCGTGACATCTGGGGCTACATCTCCCTGGGCTATTTCAAGCAGCGCACCATCGCCGGCGAAATCGGTTCGTCGACCATGCCGCACAAGGTCAACCCGATCGACTTCGAAAACTCCGAAGGCAACCTGGGCATCGCCAACGCGCTGTTCCAGCACCTGGCGAGCAAACTGCCGATCTCCCGCTGGCAGCGCGACCTGACCGACTCCACCGTATTGCGTAACCTCGGTGTCGGCTTCGCCCACAGCGTGATCGCCTACGAAGCCAGCCTCAAAGGCATCAGCAAACTCGAGCTGAACGAGCAGAAGATTGCCGCTGACCTGGATGCTTGCTGGGAAGTATTGGCCGAGCCGATCCAGACCGTGATGCGCCGCTACAACATCGAAAACCCGTACGAAAAACTGAAAGAACTGACCCGCGGCAAGGGCATCAGCCCTGAAGCGCTGCAGACTTTCATCGATGGCCTGGACATGCCAGCCGAGGCGAAAGCCGAGCTCAAGCAACTGACCCCGGCCAACTACATCGGCAACGCTGTGGCACAAGCCAAACGCATCTGATCGACCGTTTGCCCCGTTTAAGACGCCCGGCCGCGCCGGGCGTTTTTATTCCCGTCTGAAAAGTGCTTTTTTTCAATAGGTTACATATGAATTCCGATATTCCTCTTCAACTTCTGGGCGGCCTTACAGCTCGCGAATTCCTGCGCGACTACTGGCAGAAAAAACCGCTGCTGATTCGTCAGGCGATTCCTGACTTCGAAAGCCCGATCGACGCCGACGAACTGGCCGGCCTGGCCTTGGAAGAAGAAGTCGAATCGCGTCTGGTCATCGAGCACGGCGAGCGCCCTTGGGAACTGCGTCGCGGCCCGTTTGCCGAAGACGAGTTCAGCAAGCTGCCCGAGCGCGAGTGGACCCTGCTGGTACAAGCGGTCGACCAGTTCGTGCCGGAAGTCAGCGAACTGCTGGAAAACTTCCGCTTCCTGCCGAGCTGGCGCGTCGACGACGTGATGATCAGCTTCGCCGCCCCAGGTGGCAGCGTCGGTCCGCACTTCGACAACTACGACGTGTTCCTGCTTCAGGGCCACGGCAAGCGCAACTGGAAAATCGGCCAGATGTGCGATTCCGAGAGCCCGCTGTTGCAGCACGCCGATCTGCGCATCCTCGCCGAGTTCGAACAGACCGAAGAATGGGTGCTGGAGCCAGGTGACATGCTCTACCTGCCACCGCGCCTGGCCCATTGTGGCGTCGCGGTCGACAACTGCATGACCTACTCGGTGGGCTTCCGTGCCCCGAGCGCCGCTGAAGTGCTGACCCATTTCACCGACTTCCTCAGCCAGTTCCTGACCGACGAAGAGCGCTACACCGATGCCGACGCACAGCCAGCGGCCGACCCGCATCAGATTCAACATGACGCGCTGGATCGCCTGAAAAGCCTGCTCGCCGAACACATGAGCGACGAGCGTCTGCTGCTGACCTGGTTCGGCCAGTACATGACCGAGCCGCGCTACCCGGAACTGGTGGTCGGCCCGGAAGACGTCGAAGAAGACGATTTCCTCGCCGCCCTCCAGGACGGCGCCGTACTGATTCGCAACCCGAGCGCGCGTCTGGCCTGGTCCGAAGTCGACGACGACCTGCTGCTGTTCGCCAGCGGCCAGAGCCGTTACCTGCCGGGCAAGCTGCGCGAACTGCTGAAGCTGATCTGCGCCGCTGACGCCCTGCACACCGATAACCTCGGCGAGTGGCTGAACGATGAAGACGGTCGCGGCCTGCTGTGCGAACTGGTCAAGCAAGGCAGTCTGGGGTTCGCCGATGAATAAAATTCGCGTTCGTGTCGCAGACTGGCAGAAGGATATCGCCGAGATCCGGCGCATTCGTGAAGCGGTGTTCATCGCCGAGCAATCGGTGCCGCCCGAGCTTGAGTGGGACGCGGACGACGCGACCGCCGTGCATTTTCTGGCCTTTGAAGGCGACTTTCCGATTGGCACCGCGCGCCTGCTGTCCGATGGGCACATCGGCCGGGTCTCGGTGCTGAAAGACTGGCGCGGGATGAAGGTCGGTGACGCGCTGATGCAAGCGGTGATCGCCGAAGCCGAAGCGCGCGGCCTGAAGCAACAGATGCTCAGCGCGCAGGTGCAGGCCACGGCGTTCTATGAGCGCCTGGGGTTCAGCCTGGTCAGCGAGGAGTTTCTCGAGGCCGGGATTCCGCATGTCGATATGGTTCGGCATTCGACCTGATACCGAGGCGCGGCCTTCGCGAGCAGGCTCGCTCCCACAGGGAGTCTCCAGCGAACACAGATTTTGTGTGCAGCAGAGATCCAATGTGGGAGCGGGCTTGCTCGCGAAGAAGCCCTCCAGCACAGCGCAAAATTCACTACTGAACATGCAAAACCCTGTGGCGAGGGGATTTATCCCCGTTCGGCTGCGCAGCAGTCGCCAACCCAGCGCGCTCGATTCAACTGACTCGCCGCGTTTTCAGGATTTGGGGCTGCTTCGCAGCCCATCGGGGATAAATCCCCTCGCCACAAGAGCAGTTCTCGAAACGCCCCGTCATCCAACGCTGCCGGGGCGTTTTGCTGTCTACGATTCAACTTGCCCCACCCCGGGCCGACAAACTGGCACTATCAAGCCTTTCGAACGCGGAGATAACGGACATGTCCCTACGCACCCTGCTCACCACCCTGCTGCTCGGTTGCAGTTTTTCGGTGCTGGCAGCCACAGAAATCGTCCCCCTCAAGTACCACACCAGCGCCGACATGCTGCCGGTGGCGCAGGACTTTATCGGCCAGGACGGTCAGGTCAGCGCCTACGGCAACCAACTGATCGTCAAGGCTGAGCCGGGCAAGATTCAGGAATTGAAGGACCTGCTGGCGCAACTCGATACCGCGCCCAAGCGCTTGCTGATCACCGTCGACACCAATGAAAACAACGGCCGTGGCGACGAAGGTTACTCGGTCAACGGCGCCCAGCCGAATCAGACCCGCATCATCAGCCGCAGCACCACCAGCCGTAACGGCGGCGTGCAACAGATTCAGGCCAGCGAAGGCGCTCCGGCATTGATTCAGGTCGGTCAAAGCGTGCCGATCACCAACACCCAGAGCGATTCCTACGGCGGCTACAGTAGCGAAACCCAGTACCGCAACGTCACTCAGGGCTTCTACGTGACAGCCAGCGTTACCGGCGACACCGTTCATCTGGCAATCAGTACCAACCGTGACCGCATGAGCCAGGAGCGTCCCGATGTAGTGAACGTGCAAAGCACCGACACAACCGTCACCGGGCGCCTCGGTGAATGGATCACCCTGGCGGGCGTCAACAGCCAGACTCAGGCCGACAAACAGGGCCTGACCCGCAGCTACTCGACTCAAGGCCGGGATGACATGACCCTGCGGGTGAAAGTCGACACGCTGGACTAAAGCACCGAAAACTGACTGATTAGTCGTATTAGACGAAAGATGTAGTGCTTGAAAAAAAGCACTACAAAACGTTTGACGAGGCAAAAAAGCAGAGGCATGATGGCCTCGCTCCCGCTAATCAGAGGCCCTGGCAAGGGCCTTCGAAGCGCCGTTCGCACCTACCCCGCGAACCGTTTCGTGTCTGTACCGCCCACAAGGTGTGTTTGACGAGGTTGCCGACTGGAACGAAGTTGTCCCGAGGGACGGAAGCGTATTTAGGTAACCCGGCTTCACGCTGTTGATCGCATAAAGGCCCACGACGCCCAAATGTGCCTGCAGTACGCCACTACCTGCTCACTTCCCCTCGAGCCCATCGTTCATCCCGTCGCCTACCCCGCCGAATCCGCCATGACCCCGAAGCTTCTGGTCAGCGAGCGCAGGAATTTTCCACCGCAGAACAACTTTTCATAAAAGACGCGACGAGGTTTATCTCCATGGCACTGACACGCGAACAGCAAATTGCAGCCCTCGAAAAAGACTGGGCTGAGAACCCGCGCTGGAAAGGCGTGACTCGCACTTACTCCGCTGCTGACGTGGTCCGTCTGCGTGGCTCGGTTCAGCCTGAGCACACCTTCGCGAAGATGGGCGCCGAGAAGCTGTGGAACCTGGTCACCCAGGGTGCCAAGCCGTCCTTCCGTCCAGAGAAAGATTTCGTCAACTGCATGGGCGCCCTGACCGGCGGCCAGGCTGTGCAGCAAGTCAAGGCCGGTATCCAGGCGATTTACCTGTCGGGCTGGCAAGTGGCAGCGGACAACAACTCCGCAGAATCCATGTACCCGGACCAGTCGCTGTACCCGGTGGACTCGGTGCCAACCGTGGTCAAGCGCATCAACAACTCGTTCCGTCGTGCCGACCAGATCCAGTGGAAAGCCGGCAAGAACCCGGGCGATGAAGGCTACATCGACTACTTCGCACCAATCGTGGCCGACGCTGAAGCCGGTTTCGGCGGCGTGCTGAACGCCTACGAGCTGATGAAAAGCATGATCGAAGCAGGCGCCGCCGGCGTTCACTTCGAAGACCAACTGGCGTCCGTGAAGAAATGCGGACACATGGGCGGCAAGGTACTGGTACCCACCCAGGAAGCCGTACAGAAGCTGACCGCTGCGCGTCTGGCAGCTGACGTTGCTGGCACACCGACCATCATTCTGGCCCGCACCGACGCCAACGCGGCCGACCTGCTGACCTCCGATTGCGACCCGTACGACCAGCCATTCGTCACTGGCGAACGTACTCAGGAAGGTTTCTACAAGGTGCGTGCCGGCCTGGATCAAGCCATCGCCCGTGGTCTGGCTTACGCGCCATACGCCGATTTGATCTGGTGCGAAACTGCCAAGCCGGACCTGGACGAAGCCCGTCGCTTCGCCGAAGCGATCAAAAAGGAATACCCGGACCAGCTGCTGTCGTACAACTGCTCGCCTTCCTTCAACTGGAAGAAAAACCTGGACGACGCGACCATCGCCAAGTTCCAGCGCGAGCTGTCCGCCATGGGCTACAAGCACCAGTTCATCACCCTGGCCGGCATTCACAACATGTGGCACAGCATGTTCAATCTGGCGCACGACTACGCCCGCAACGACATGACTGCCTACGTGAAGCTGCAAGAGCAGGAATTCGCTGACGCCGCCAAGGGTTACACCTTCGTGGCTCACCAGCAGGAAGTGGGCACCGGCTACTTCGACGACATGACCACCGTGATCCAGGGCGGCTCGTCCTCGGTGACCGCGCTGACCGGTTCGACCGAAGAAGAACAGTTCCACTGATAACGCTTCGCTGAGCAAACGGCCTTTGCGGATCGAATAAAAAGCTAACTGCAGAGCCGCCAAACTGACGCCCCGACTGGATCGGGGCGTTTTTTTTGCCTGCGTGAATCTCAAAGACACCACAAATCCTTTGTAGGAGTGAGCCTGCTCGCGATAGCGGTGTGTCCGACACCCGATGCGTTACAGGAACACCGCTATCGCGAGCAGGCTCACTCCTACAGGTTTTGTGTTTTCCTGTGCGAAAACATTGATCTGACGCGGTACAAGCGTCAGAAATTTCCGCTAAAACGGTAGGCTTCGCTACTTGCAGTAACGCGCAAGTAAGACAACTTCCCAACCACTCACTCGTTAAACAGTTACAAAACCACTCCAAACGATATCAATTATCATTCAGCGGCAACTATGTTCGTTACATTCCCTACAAAACAGTAATTGATGGAAACCCGCCTAATGCCCGCAACGCATGGGCCGCAGGGCTTTGAGGAAGCGCTATGTCCTTAATCCGGTAAATAATTTCGCCTTTGGAATTTTACTTGCCGGGTGTTTAGCCATAAAATCAGCCCGATTGATTGCTGCGACATATCGTCACTGCCTATTTCTTTATCAAGCTCAGAGACCTTTGCTCTCTGTTAAGGATTACCAGCATGCCCGAAGCGACAGGACTCATGGCCCACAACTGGGGCTTTGCCATTTTCCTTCTGGGTGTCGTCGGCCTGTGTGCCTTCATGCTTGGCGTCTCCAGCCTCCTTGGGTCAAAAGCCTGGGGTCGCAGCAAAAACGAACCGTTCGAGTCGGGCATGCTACCTACCGGTGGCGCCCGCTTGCGGCTCTCAGCCAAATTCTATCTGGTCGCGATGCTGTTCGTGATCTTCGATATCGAAGCCCTCTTTCTCTTTGCATGGTCTGTGTCCGTCCGCGAAAGCGGCTGGACCGGATTCGTCGAAGCTCTCGTTTTCATAGCAATTCTGTTGGCAGGTCTTGTCTACCTGTTCCGAGTGGGCGCCCTTGACTGGGCTCCGGAAGCTCGTCGCAAGCGGCAGGCGAAGCTGAAACAATGAGGCTTTGGCAATGCAATACAATCTCACCAGGATCGACCCCGATGCTCCTAACGAGCAGTATCCGATTGGCCAGCGGGAAACCGTTTCCGATCCGTTAGAAGATCAAGTCCACAAAAACATTTTCATGGGCAAGCTGGAAGACGTGCTGAGTGGCGCGGTCAACTGGGGACGTAAGAACTCCCTGTGGCCGTACAACTTCGGCCTGTCGTGCTGCTACGTGGAAATGACCACCGCCTTCACGGCGCCCCACGACATCGCGCGCTTTGGCGCCGAAGTGATCCGGGCCTCGCCGCGTCAGGCCGACTTCATGGTTATCGCCGGTACCTGCTTCATCAAGATGGCGCCGATCATTCAGCGTCTCTATGAGCAGATGCTCGAACCGAAGTGGGTTATCTCCATGGGTTCGTGCGCCAACTCCGGCGGCATGTACGACATCTACTCCGTGGTTCAAGGCGTAGACAAGTTCCTGCCCGTGGACGTCTACGTACCTGGCTGTCCGCCCCGTCCGGAAGCATTTCTGCAAGGCTTGATGCTTTTGCAGGAATCGATTGGACAGGAGCGTCGTCCGCTTTCCTGGGTCGTTGGTGATCAAGGCGTGTATCGCGCCGACATGCCTTCGCAGAAGGATGCGCGCCGCGAACAGCGAATCGCAGTCACCAACCTGCGCAGCCCTGACGAAGTCTGATCCAGTTCTGTTCCAAGTAACGAGAAGCTGGCTTCATTCTTTACGTTGACCGAAAGCGAAAAAATAACCATGACTACAGGCAGTGCTCTGTACATCCCGCCTTATAAGGCAGACGACCAGGATGTGGTCGTCGAACTGAACAACCGTTTTGGCGCCGAAGCGTTCACCGCGCAGGCAACCCGCACCGGCATGCCGGTGCTGTGGGTCGCGCGCACCAGGCTCGTTGAAGTCCTGACGTTCCTGCGCAACCTGCCCAAGCCGTACGTCATGCTCTATGACCTGCACGGCGTGGACGAGCGTCTGCGCACCAAGCGTCAAGGGCTGCCGAGCGACGCCGAGTTCACCGTGTTCTATCACCTCATGTCGCTGGAGCGTAATAGTGACGTGATGATCAAGGTGGCCTTGTCCGAAGGCGACCTCAGCATGCCTTCCGTCACCAGCATCTGGCCGAACGCCAACTGGTACGAGCGTGAAGTCTGGGACATGTTCGGCATCGACTTCAAAGGCCACCCGCACCTGTCGCGCATCATGATGCCGCCGACCTGGGAAGGTCACCCGCTGCGCAAGGACTTCCCGGCGCGCGCCACCGAATTCGACCCGTACAGCCTTAACCTCGCCAAGCAGCAGCTTGAAGAGGAAGCGGCGCGTTTCCGTCCTGAAGACTGGGGCATGAAGCGTTCCGGGGCCAACGAGGACTACATGTTCCTCAACCTCGGTCCGAACCATCCTTCGGCGCACGGTGCATTCCGCATCATTTTGCAGCTGGACGGCGAAGAGATCGTCGACTGCGTTCCGGACATCGGTTACCACCACCGTGGCGCCGAGAAGATGGGCGAGCGTCAATCCTGGCACAGCTACATTCCGTACACCGACCGCATCGACTACCTCGGCGGTGTGATGAACAACCTGCCGTACGTGCTCTCGGTCGAGAAGCTTGCTGGTATCAAGGTGCCCGAGAAGGTCGACGTCATCCGCATCATGATGGCCGAGTTCTTCCGTATCACCAGCCACTTGCTGTTCCTGGGTACGTACATCCAGGACGTCGGCGCCATGACCCCGGTGTTCTTCACCTTCACCGACCGCCAGAAGGCGTACACGGTGATCGAGGCGATTACCGGTTTCCGCCTGCACCCGGCCTGGTACCGCATCGGTGGCGTCGCCCACGACCTGCCGCGCGGCTGGGAAAAACTGGTCAAGGACTTCGTCGAGTGGATGCCCAAGCGTCTGGACGAATACACCAAGGCCGCCCTGCAGAACAGCATTCTCAAGGGCCGTACCGTCGGCGTCGCCGCCTACAACACCAAAGAGGCCCTGGAATGGGGCGTCACCGGTGCCGGCCTGCGTTCGACCGGTTGCGATTTCGACCTGCGTAAAGCGCGTCCGTACTCGGGCTACGAGAACTTCGAATTCGAAGTTCCGCTGGCCGTCAACGGCGATGCCTACGACCGCTGCATGGTTCGCGTTGAAGAGATGCGCCAGAGCATCAAGATCATCGACCAGTGCATGCGCAATATGCCGGAAGGCCCGTACAAGGCGGATCACCCGCTGACCACGCCGCCGCCGAAAGAGCGCACGCTGCAGCACATCGAAACCCTGATCACGCACTTCCTGCAAGTTTCGTGGGGCCCGGTCATGCCGGCCAACGAATCCTTCCAGATGATCGAAGCGACCAAGGGCATCAACAGTTATTACCTGACGAGCGACGGCGGCACCATGAGCTACCGTACCCGGATCCGCACCCCAAGCTTCCCGCATCTGCAACAGATCCCTTCGGTGATCAAAGGCAGCATGGTCGCGGACTTGATTGCGTACCTGGGTAGTATCGACTTCGTTATGGCCGACGTGGACCGCTAAGCATGAACAGCACGCTTATCCAGACAGACCGTTTCACCTTGAGTGAAACCGAGCGCTCGGCCATCGAGCACGAGCTGCATCACTACGAAGACCCGCGCGCGGCGTCGATCGAAGCCCTGAAGATCGTTCAGAAGGAACGCGGCTGGGTGCCGGATGGCGCCCTCTACGCGATCGGCGAGATCCTCGGCATCCCGGCCAGCGACGTTGAAGGCGTGGCGACGTTTTACAGCCAGATCTTCCGTCAACCGGTCGGCCGCCACATCATTCGCGTCTGCGACAGCATGGTCTGCTACATCGGCGGCCACGAGTCGGTGGTCAGCGAAATCCAGAACAATCTGGGCATCGGCCTGGGCCAGACCACCGCCGACGGTCGTTTCACCCTGCTGCCGGTCTGCTGCCTCGGCAACTGCGACAAGGCGCCGGCGCTGATGATCGACGACGACACCTTTGGCGACGTGCAGCCTGCTGGCGTGGCCAAACTGCTCGAGGGCTACGTATGACCCTGACATCTTTCGGTCCTGCCAACCGCATTCAGCGTTCGGCCGAGACTCACCCGCTGACCTGGCGTCTGCGCGATGACGGCGAAGCCGTATGGCTCGACGAATACCAGGCCAAGAACGGTTACGCCGCTGCGCGCAAGGCCTTCGCCGACATGGATCAGGACGCCATCGTCCAGACCGTGAAGGACGCTGGCCTGAAGGGTCGCGGCGGCGCCGGCTTCCCGACCGGCGTCAAGTGGGGCCTGATGCCCAAGGACGAATCCATCAACATCCGCTACCTGCTGTGCAACGCGGATGAAATGGAGCCGAACACCTGGAAAGACCGCATGCTGATGGAGCAACTGCCCCATCTGCTGATCGAAGGCATGCTGATCAGTGCCCGCGCGCTGAAAACCTACCGTGGCTACATCTTCCTGCGTGGCGAATACACCACCGCCGCCAAGCACCTCAACCGTGCCGTGGAAGAAGCCAAGGCTGCTGGCCTGCTGGGCAAGAACATCCTCGGTTCCGGTTTTGATTTCGAGCTGTTCGTGCACACCGGTGCCGGGCGTTACATCTGCGGTGAAGAAACTGCACTGATCAACTCCCTCGAAGGCCGCCGCGCCAACCCGCGCTCCAAGCCGCCCTTCCCCGCCGCCGTCGGCGTGTGGGGCAAGCCGACCTGCGTGAACAACGTCGAAACCCTGTGCAACGTGCCGGCGATCATCGCCGACGGCGTTGACTGGTACAAATCGTTGGCCCGCGAAGGCTCCGAAGACATGGGCACCAAGCTCATGGGCTTCTCCGGCAAGGTCAAGAACCCGGGCCTGTGGGAACTGCCATTCGGCGTCACCGGTCGCGAACTGTTCGAAGATTACGCCGGCGGCATGCGCGACGGCTTCAAGCTCAAGGCCTGGCAGCCAGGTGGCGCCGGTACCGGTTTCCTGTTGCCGGAACACCTCGACGCACAAATGTACGCCGGCGGCATCGCCAAGGTCGGCACCCGTATGGGTACCGGTCTGGCGATGGCGGTGGATGACAGCGTCAACATGGTCTCGCTGCTGCGCAACATGGAGCAGTTCTTCGCCCGCGAATCCTGCGGTTTCTGCACCCCGTGCCGCGATGGTTTGCCATGGAGCGTCAAGCTCCTGATGGCCATCGAGCAAGGCAAGGGCCAGCCAGGCGACATCGAGACCCTGCTGGGTCTGGTCGGTTTCCTCGGCCCGGGCAAGACCTTCTGTGCTCACGCACCGGGTGCCGTGGAGCCGTTGGGCAGTGCCATCAAATACTTCCGTCCAGAGTTCGAAGCCGGTATCGCGCCTGTCAGCGCCGCCGTCCCGCCTCTGGCAAGGCCGATCGTAGTCGGCGCGTAAACGCTTAAAAAGGCGAAGGGTCCGTGCCCTTCGCCTTTCGTCCGATGACGCCCTTCGGGGCTGTTTGGATTCGGACGCATAACAAGATTCCATTAGCCACGCCCGCTGACACCGGGCCAACGAAGACCTTTGAACCATGGCCACTATCCACGTAGACGGCAAAGCGCTCGAAGTCGACGGGGCAGACAACCTGTTACAGGCATGTCTGTCGCTGGGCCTCGACATTCCATATTTCTGCTGGCACCCCGCGCTTGGTAGCGTCGGGGCTTGCCGCCAGTGTGCGGTCAAGCAGTACACCGACGAAAACGACACCCGTGGTCGCATCGTCATGTCCTGCATGACGCCTGCCACCGACAACACCTGGATCTCCATCGACGATGAAGAATCCAAGGCGTTCCGCGCCAGCGTTGTCGAATGGCTGATGACCAACCACCCGCACGACTGCCCGGTGTGCGAAGAAGGCGGTCACTGCCACCTGCAAGACATGACGGTGATGACCGGCCACAACGAGCGCCGTTATCGCTTCACCAAGCGCACCCACCAGAACCAGCAACTGGGCCCGTTCATTTCCCACGAGATGAACCGTTGCATCGCTTGCTACCGTTGTGTGCGTTTCTACAAGGACTACGCCGGCGGCACTGACCTCGGTGTGTTCGGCGCTCACGACAACGTGTATTTCGGTCGCGTTGAAGACGGCACGCTTGAGAGCGAGTTCTCCGGCAACCTCACCGAGGTCTGCCCGACCGGTGTGTTCACCGACAAGACTCACTCCGAGCGCTACAACCGCAAATGGGACATGCAGTTTGCCCCGAGCATCTGCCACGGCTGCTCGAGCGGTTGCAACATCTCCCCGGGCGAGCGTTACGGTGAACTGCGTCGTATCGAAAACCGTTTCAACGGTTCGGTGAACCAGTACTTCCTCTGTGACCGTGGCCGTTTCGGTTATGGCTACGTCAACCGCACCGACCGTCCACGTCAGCCGCTGCTGGCCGACGGCACCAAGCTGAGCCTCGACGCTGCGCTGGATAAAGCCGCCGATCTGCTGCGCGGTCGCAACATCGTCGGTATCGGTTCGCCGCGTGCCAGCCTCGAAAGCAACTACGCGTTGCGCGAACTGGTCGGTGCCGAGCACTTCTATTCGGGCATTGAGGCTTCCGAGCTGGAGCGCATCCGTCTGGTCCTGCAGGTGCTGAACGACAGCCCGCTGCCCGTGCCGAACATGCGCGAGATCGAAGACCACGACGCGATTTTCGTCCTCGGCGAAGACCTGACCCAGACCGCTGCGCGTATGGCTCTGGCCCTGCGTCAGTCGGTCAAGGGCAAGGCTGAAGACATGGCCGAAGCCATGCGCGTCCAGCCTTGGCTTGACGCTGCCGTGAAGAACATCGGTCAGCACGCGCTGAACCCGCTGTTCATCGCCAGCCTCGCCGAAACCAAGCTCGACGACGTCGCCGAAGAATGTGTACACGCCGCTCCCGACGATCTGGCGCGCATCGGTTTTGCCGTTGCTCACGCACTGGATGCCAGCGCCCCGGCCGTTGACGGTCTGGACGCCGAAGCGCTGGAACTGGCGCAGCGCATCGCCGACGCCCTGCTCGCCGCCAAGCGCCCGCTGATCATCGCCGGTACTTCGCTGGGCTCCAAAGCGCTGATCGAAGCCGCCGCCAACATTGCCAAAGCATTGAAGCTGCGCGAGAAAAACGGTTCGATCAGCCTGATCGTGCCGGAAGCCAACAGCCTCGGTCTGGCCATGCTCGGTGGTGAATCGGTCGACGCCGCGCTGCAAGCGGTTATTGATGGCAAGGCCGACGCGATCGTCGTGCTGGAAAACGATCTGTACACCCGCACCGCCAAAGCCAAGGTCGATGCCGCACTGGACGCCGCGAAAGTGGTGATCGTCGCCGACCATCAGAAAACCGCTACCACCGACCGCGCACAACTGGTGCTGCCAGCGGCGAGCTTCGCCGAGGGCGACGGTACGCTGGTCAGCCAGGAAGGCCGCGCCCAGCGCTTCTTCCAGGTTTTCGATCCGCAGTACATGGATGCGAGCATCCTGGTTCACGAAGGCTGGCGTTGGCTGCACGCCTTGCGCGCCACCCTGCTCAACCAGCCGATCGACTGGACGCAACTCGACCACGTTACCGCCGCCGTTGCTTCGAGCACCGCGCAACTGGCGCGTATCGTCGACGCTGCACCGTCGGCTGCGTTCCGCATCAAAGGTCTGAAACTGGCGCGTGGGCCGCTGCGTTATTCCGGTCGCACCGCGATGCGCGCCGACATCAGCGTCCACGAACCGCGCACCCCGCAAGACAAGGACACCGCGTTCGCCTTCTCCATGGAAGGTTACTCGGGCTCTGCCGAACCGCGTCAGCAGGTTCCTTTTGCATGGTCGCCGGGCTGGAACTCGCCACAAGCGTGGAACAAGTTCCAGGACGAAGTCGGTGGTCACCTGCGCGCTGGCGATCCGGGCACCCGCCTGATCGAAAGCACTGGCGATTCGCTGAACTGGTTCGCCACCGCGCCGCGTGCGTTCAGTCCGGCGCCGGGTACCTGGCAAGCCGTGCCGTTCTTCCACTTGTTCGGCAGCGAAGAAAACTCTTCGAAAGCTGCACCGGTGCAAGAGCGCATTCCGGCGCCTTACGTGGCTCTGGCGAAATCCGAAGCGGACCGCCTCGGCGTCAACGACGGTGCCCTGTTGAGCCTGAACGTGGCCGGCCAGACCTTGCGTCTGCCGCTGCGCATCAATGAAGAACTGGGCGCCGGTCTGGTGGCATTGCCTGCGGGCATCGCCGGCATTCCACCGGCATTCGCCGGCGTGTCCGTCGACGGTCTGCAGGAGGCAGCGCAATGACCTGGTTCACCCCTGAAGTGATCGATGTGATCCTGACGGTCATCAAAGCCATCGTGATTCTGCTGGCCGTAGTGGTCGCAGGCGCCTTGCTCAGCTTTGTCGAACGTCGCCTGCTGGGCTGGTGGCAGGACCGTTACGGTCCGAACCGCGTTGGCCCGTTCGGCATGTTCCAGATCGCTGCCGACATGCTGAAGATGTTCTTCAAGGAAGACTGGACCCCGCCGTTTGCCGACAAGGTGATCTTCACCCTGGCGCCGGTGGTGGCCATGTCCGCCCTGCTGATCGCCTTTGCGATCATCCCGATCACCCCGACCTGGGGCGTGGCGGATCTGAACATCGGCCTGCTGTTCTTCTTCGCGATGGCGGGTCTATCGGTCTATGCGGTGCTGTTCGCCGGATGGTCGAGTAACAACAAGTTCGCCCTGCTCGGCAGCTTGCGTGCCTCGGCGCAGACCGTGTCCTACGAAGTGTTCATGGGCCTGGCCCTGATGGGCATCGTGGTGCAGGTCGGCTCGTTCAACATGCGCGACATCGTCGAGTACCAGGCGCAGAACCTGTGGTTCATCATTCCGCAGTTCTTCGGCTTCTGTACCTTCTTCATTGCTGGCGTGGCCGTGACTCACCGTCACCCGTTCGACCAGCCGGAAGCGGAACAGGAACTGGCCGACGGTTACCACATTGAATACGCCGGTATGAAATGGGGCATGTTCTTCGTCGGTGAATACATCGGCATCATCCTGATCTCGGCGCTGCTGGTCACCCTGTTCTTCGGTGGCTGGCACGGTCCGTTCGGCATCCTGCCGCAACTGTCCTTCGTCTGGTTCGCATTGAAGACCGCGTTCTTCATCATGCTGTTCATTCTGCTGCGCGCTTCCATCCCGCGTCCGCGTTATGACCAGGTGATGGATTTCAGCTGGAAATTCTGCCTGCCACTGACCCTGATCAATTTGCTGGTAACCGCTGCGGTTGTGTTGTTGAACACGCCTGCGGTTGCGGTTCAGTGAGGATTTGACCCATGTTCAAATATATTGGCGACATCATTAAGGGTACCGGTACCCAGTTGCGCAGCATGGTCATGATCTTCGGTCATGGCTTTCGCAAGCGCGACACCCTGCAATATCCCGAGGAGCAGGTCTACCTGCCGCCGCGTTACCGTGGCCGCATCGTCCTGACGCGCGACCCGGATGGCGAAGAACGCTGCGTAGCCTGCAACCTGTGCGCCGTGGCGTGCCCGGTGGGTTGCATCTCGCTGCAGAAAGCTGAAACCGAAGACGGTCGCTGGTACCCGGACTTCTTCCGGATCAACTTCTCGCGCTGCATTTTCTGCGGTCTCTGCGAGGAAGCCTGTCCGACCACCGCGATCCAGTTGACCCCGGATTTCGAGATGGCCGAGTTCAAACGTCAGGACCTGGTGTACGAGAAAGAAGATCTGTTGATCTCCGGCCCCGGCAAAAACCCTGATTACAACTTCTATCGTGTTGCAGGTATGGCAATCGCTGGCAAGCCGAAAGGCGCTGCGCAGAACGAAGCCGAACCGATCAACGTGAAGAGCTTGCTGCCTTAAGGAAGAACGATGGAATTCGCTTTCTATTTCGCATCGGGTATCGCTGTTGTGTCCACGCTGCGTGTGGTCACCAACACCAACCCTGTGCATGCCCTGCTCTACCTGATCATCTCGTTGATTGCCGTGGCCATGACTTTCTTCGCCCTCGGCGCACCGTTCGCCGGTGTGCTGGAAGTGATCGCCTACGCCGGCGCCATCATGGTGCTGTTCGTGTTCGTGGTGATGATGCTCAACCTGGGGCCCGCCTCGGTTCAGCAGGAACGCACCTGGCTCAAGCCCGGCATCTGGGCGGGGCCGGTAATTCTTGCCGCCCTGCTGCTGGCCGAACTGCTGTATGTGCTGTTCGCTCACCAGAGCGGCCAGGCCATCGGCCACACCACCGTAGACGCGAAAGCCGTGGGCATCAGCCTGTTCGGCCCGTACCTGCTGGTGGTCGAACTCGCCTCGATGCTGCTGCTCGCCGCAGCCGTCACGGCGTTCCATTTGGGCCGTAACGAGGCGAAGGAGTAACACATGCCTGCTATCCCTCTCGAGCATGGACTGGCGGTTGCCGGCATCCTGTTCTGCCTTGGTCTGGTCGGCCTGATGGTCCGCCGCAACATTTTGTTCGTGTTGATGAGTCTGGAAGTGATGATGAACGCCTCTGCCCTGGCGTTCATCGTTGCGGGCGCCCGCTGGGCGCAGCCGGATGGACAGATCATGTTCATCCTGGTGATCAGCCTGGCAGCCGCCGAGGCCAGTATTGGCCTGGCGATCCTGCTGCAACTGTATCGCCGCTTCCACACGCTCGATATCGACGCTGCCAGTGAGATGCGCGGATGAACCTGATCTTTCTGACTTTCGTATTTCCTCTAATCGGTTTCCTGCTGCTGTCGTTCTCCCGTGGACGCTGGTCGGAAAACCTCTCGGCGCTGGTCGGCGTGGGTTCCATTGGCTTGTCGGCGATTGTCACCGCTTACGTCATCTGGCAATTCAACGTCGCGCCTCCCGAAGGCGGTCACTACACCCTGGTGCTTTGGCAGTGGATGGCGGTGGAAGGCTTCAAGCCTGACTTCGCCCTCTACGTCGATGGCCTGTCGATCACCATGCTCGGCGTGGTGGTTGGCGTAGGTTTCCTGATCCACCTGTTCGCGTCCTGGTACATGCGCGGCGAAGCGGGTTACTCGCGCTTCTTCTCGTACACCAACCTGTTTATCGCCAGCATGCTGTTCCTGGTACTCGGCGATAACCTGTTGTTCCTGTACTTCGGCTGGGAAGGCGTGGGCTTGTGCTCGTACCTGTTGATCGGTTTCTACTACAGCAACCGCAACAACGGTAACGCCGCACTCAAGGCCTTCATCGTGACCCGGATCGGCGACGTGTTCATGGCCATCGGCCTGTTCATCCTGTTCCAGCAAGTGGGCACGCTGAACATTCAGGAACTGCTGGTGCTGGCACCGCAGAAATTCCAGGTCGGCGACTTCTGGATCACGCTGGCGACCCTGATGCTGCTCGGCGGTGCTGTCGGCAAATCGGCACAACTGCCGCTGCAAACCTGGCTCGCGGATGCGATGGCCGGCCCTACCCCGGTTTCGGCACTGATCCACGCTGCAACCATGGTGACCGCGGGTGTCTACCTGATCGCCCGTACCCACGGTCTGTTCACCCTGGCGCCAGACATCCTGCACCTGGTCGGCATCGTCGGTGGCGTAACGCTGGTACTGGCCGGTTTTGCCGCGCTGGTGCAGACCGACATCAAACGCATCCTCGCCTACTCGACCATGAGCCAGATCGGCTACATGTTCCTGGCGCTGGGCGTTGGCGCCTGGGAAGGCGCGATCTTCCACCTGATGACCCACGCCTTCTTCAAGGCACTGCTGTTCCTGGCGTCCGGTGCGGTGATTGTTGCCTGCCACCACGAGCAGAACATCTTCAAGATGGGCGGTCTGTGGAAGAAGCTGCCACTGGCTTACGCCAGCTTCATCGTCGGTGGCGCTGCGCTGGCCGCTCTGCCACTGGTCACCGCCGGCTTCTACTCCAAGGACGAAATCCTCTGGGAAGCGTTTGCCAGCGGCAACCAGGGTCTGCTGTATGCAGGTCTGGTCGGTGCGTTCATGACGTCGCTGTACACCTTCCGCCTGATCTTCATCGCGTTCCACGGTGAAGCCAAGACCGAAGCCCACGCCGGTCACGGCATTGCACATTGGCTGCCACTGTCGGTGCTGATCGTGCTGTCGACCTTCGTCGGCGCAATGATCGTGCCGCCGCTGCACGGCGTTCTGCCGCAGAGCGTTGGTCATGCCGGCGGCGAAGCCAAGCACAGTCTGGAAATCGCCTCGGGCGCCATCGCCCTGGCCGGTATCCTGCTGGCGGCCCTGCTGTTCCTCGGCAAGCGTCGCTTCGTCACGGCAATCGCCAACAGCGGCATCGGCCGTTTCCTTTCGGCCTGGTGGTTCGCTGCCTGGGGCTTCGACTGGATCTACGACAAACTGTTCGTCAAGCCGTACCTTGCGATCAGCCATGTACTGCGCAAAGACCCGCTCGACCAGACCATCGGTCTGATCCCGCGTATGGCCAAGGGTGGTCACACTGCCCTGAGCCGCACCGAGACCGGTCAACTGCGTTGGTACGCCGCCTCGATGGCTGCTGGTGCCGTGCTGGTGATCGGCGCCATCGTGCTGGTAGCGGTCTGATATGAACCTTGCGAATTTGCGAAAGGAAACGAGCCCGTCATGATTCTGCCTTGGCTAATCCTGATCCCCTTCATCGGCGGCCTGCTGTGCTGGATGGGTGAGCGCTTCGGCGCTACCCTCCCGCGCTGGATTGCGCTGTTGACCATGACCCTGGAACTCGCACTCGGCCTCTGGCTGTGGGCCCACGGTGACTATTCATTCGCACCGGCGCCGGGCGCCGATCCGACCTGGGCGCTTGAGTTCAAGCATGTCTGGATCCAGCGTTTCGGCATCAACGTGCACCTGGCCCTCGACGGCCTGTCGCTGTTGATGATCCTGCTGACCGGTCTGCTGGGTATCCTCTCGGTACTGTGTTCGTGGAAAGAAATTCAACGTCACGTTGGTTTCTTCCACCTGAACCTGATGTGGATCCTGGGCGGTGTTGTCGGCGTGTTCCTCGCCCTCGACCTGTTCATGTTCTTCTTCTTCTGGGAAATGATGCTGGTGCCGATGTACTTCCTCATCGCGCTCTGGGGTCACAGTTCTTCGGACGGCAAGAAAACCCGGATCTACGCCGCGACCAAGTTCTTCATCTTCACGCAGGCTTCCGGCCTGATCATGCTGGTGGCGATCCTCGGTCTGGTGCTGGTCAACTTCAACAACACTGGCGTGATCACTTTCAACTACGCCGATCTGTTGAAAGCCAAGATGTCGATGACCACCGAGTACATTCTGATGCTCGGCTTCTTCATCGCCTTCGCGGTCAAGCTGCCGGTCGTACCGTTCCACTCGTGGCTGCCGGATGCTCACGCCCAGGCGCCGACCGCCGGTTCCGTCGACCTCGCCGGTATCCTGCTGAAAACCGCGGCCTACGGTCTGCTGCGTTTCGCCCTGCCGCTGTTCCCGAACGCTTCGGCCGAGTTTGCGCCGATCGCCATGACCCTCGGTCTGATCGGGATCTTCTACGGCGCATTCCTGGCGTTTGCACAAACCGACATCAAGCGTCTGATCGCCTTCTCTTCCGTTTCCCACATGGGCTTCGTGTTGATCGGCATCTACTCCGGCAGCCAACTGGCGCTGCAAGGCGCGGTGATCCAGATGCTCGCGCACGGTCTGTCGGCAGCGGCACTGTTTATCCTCAGCGGTCAGTTGTACGAGCGTCTGCATACTCGTGACATGCGTGAGATGGGCGGCCTGTGGTCGCGTATCGCTTACCTGCCGGCGATCAGCCTGTTCTTCGCCGCCGCGTCGCTGGGCCTGCCCGGCACCGGTAACTTTGTCGGCGAGTTCCTGATCCTGATCGGCTCTTTCGCCAGCGCTCCATGGGTCACGGCGATTGCCACTTCCGGTCTGGTGTTCGGTTCGGTCTACTCGCTGATCATGATCCACCGTGCCTACTTCGGCCCGTCGAAATCCGACGCGGTGCTGCACGGTATGGACGCGCGCGAACTGATCATGGTGCTCGGTCTGGCGGTGCTGCTGATTTACCTCGGCGTCTACCCGCAACCGTTCCTCGACACCTCTGCCGCCACCATGCATGGCGTGCAGCAGTGGCTCGGCACCGCCTTCTCTCAACTCGCTTCGGCCCGGTAAGAGCGCTATGGAATTCACGATTCAACACTTTATTGCGCTTGCGCCACTGTTGATCACCAGCCTCACCATTATCGTGGTGATGCTGGCAATCGCCTGGCGCCGCAACCACTCGCAGACCTTCCTGATTTCGGTGGCGGGTCTGAACCTGGCGCTGCTGTCGATCCTGCCGGCCCTGAAAGTCGCGCCTTTGGCCGTGACCCCATTGCTGCAGATTGATGCCTTCGCCTGCCTGTACATGGCGATGATCCTGGTCGCCACCCTCGCCTGCGTCACCCTCGCCCACGCCTATCTGGGTGATGGCGGTTCGGGTTACCCGGGCAACCGTGAAGAACTTTACCTGCTGATCCTGATGGCCGCTGCCGGTGGTCTGGTGCTGGTCAGCGCGCAGCATCTGGCCGGGTTGTTCATCGGTCTGGAACTGCTCTCGGTACCGGTTTACGGTCTGGTGGCTTACGCCTTCTTCAACAAGCGTTCGCTGGAAGCCGGCATCAAGTACATGGTGCTGTCGGCCGCGGGTTCCGCGTTCCTGCTGTTCGGTATGGCGTTGCTGTACGCCGATGCCGGTTCACTGAGCTTCGTCGGCATCGGTCAGGCCCTGGCCGCGACTGGTCTGCCAAGCCCGCTGGCGCAACTGGGCCTGGGCATGATGCTGATCGGTCTGGCGTTCAAGCTGTCGCTGGTACCGTTCCACCTGTGGACGCCGGATGTTTACGAAGGTGCTCCGGCACCGGTGGCGGCATTCCTCGCGACCGCTTCGAAGGTGGCAGTGTTTGCGGTGATGGTGCGTCTGTTCCAGCTCTCCCCTGCTGCCAGCAGTGGTGTACTGAGTGACGTGTTGAGCGTCATCGCGGTCGCCTCGATCCTGTTCGGTAACCTGCTGGCCCTGACCCAGAGCAACCTCAAGCGTCTGCTCGGTTACTCGTCCATTGCGCACTTCGGCTATCTGCTGATCGCGCTGGTGGCGAGCAAGGGTCTGGCGGTGGAAGCCATTGGCGTGTACCTGGTCACCTACGTGATCACCAGCCTTGGCGCGTTCGGCGTGATCACGCTGATGTCGTCGCCGTACAACGGCCGCGACGCCGACGCTCTGTACGAATACCGCGGCCTGTTCTGGCGCCGTCCGTACCTGACTGCCGTGCTGACCGTGATGATGCTGTCCCTGGCCGGCATCCCGCTGACCGCCGGCTTCATCGGCAAGTTCTACATCATCGCCAGCGGCGTCGAAACGCGTCAGTGGTGGCTGGTGGGTGCGCTGGTTCTGGGCAGCGCCATCGGCGTGTTCTACTACCTGCGCGTGATGGTCACCCTCTACCTGATCGAGCCAAACCTGCGTCGCCACGACGCCCAGTTGCACTGGGAACAGAAGGCAGGCGGCGTCATGTTGCTGGCCATCGCCCTGGTTGCGTTCTTCCTGGGTGTTTATCCGCAGCCATTGCTGGTGCTGGTACAACAGGCGGGTCTGGCGGGCTGATTGCCTGGCTGATCTGGCTACACATGGAAACGGCACCTTCGGGTGCCGTTTTTGTTTTTATAGATATCGATATCGTGGGTGTTTGTGCTGGCCTCTTCGCGGGCAAGCCCGCTCCCACAGGTTTGTGTGTCGCTCATAGCATCCGGGTGCATCGCAAGCCGTTGTAGGAGTGAGCCCGCTCGCGATGGCGTCTACAAGTCGATGGATATGCTAACTGACCCACCGCTTTCGCGAGCAGGCTCGCTCCCACATTGGATCGTGCTACTCAAAAAATCCGATGACACCTGAGATTCCTGTGGGAGCGAGCCTGCTCGCGAAAGCGGCAGATCAGGCACCCCAAAAAAAACGGCACCTCCCGGTGCCGTTCATATTTCATAAATCAACCGTCACTTACGTGCATCCGCCCACGATTTCAGCAGTTCGCTGTAACTCACGGTTTCACCTTTCGGCTTCTCGTTCGCCAGTTTCGGTTTCGGTGCGCCCGGCTGATCGAACCAATACTGAGCATCGCGCTCCGGGTTCATCTTCGGAGCACAAACTGCCTGAGCCTTGGAGCGTTCGAGGCGTTCCATGATGCGGTCCTGATCCTTGGCCAAGCCATCAAGCGCCTGTTGCGGGGTCTTCTCGCCACTGGCCGCTTCGGCGATGTGGCTCCACCACAACTGCGCCAGACGCGGATAGTCCGGCACGTTGGTTCCCGTCGGGGTCCATTGCACGCGGGCCGGGCTGCGGTAGAACTCGACCAGGCCGCCGAGCTTCGGTGCCAGATCGGTCATCGCCTGGGAGTTGATGTCCGACTCGCGAATCGGCGTCAGACCGACGATGGTTTTCTTCAGCGACACGGTTTTCGACGTGACAAACTGCGCGTACAGCCACGCCGCCAGTTTCTGTTTCTCAGGCGTGGACTTCATGAACGTCCACGACCCCACATCCTGATAGCCGAGCTTCATGCCCTCTTCCCAATACGGCCCGCGCGGCGAAGGCGCCATGCGCCATTTCGGCGTGCCGTCGGCATTGACCACCGGCAGGCCCGGTTTGGTCATGTCGGCAGTGAACGCGGTGTACCAGAAGATTTGCTGAGCGATGTTGCCTTGCGACGGCACCGGGCCGGACTCGGAGAAGGTCATGCCCGCCGCTTCCGGTGGCGCGTACTTCTTCAACCAGTCGACGTATTTGGTGGTCGCGAACACTGCCGCCGGGCCGTTGGTGTCGCCGCCGCGGGTCACGCTGGAGCCGACCGGGTGGCAGTCTTCGACGCGAATGCCCCACTCGTCCACTGGCAAACCGTTGGGAATGCCCTTATCGCCGCCGCCGGCCATGGAGAACCAGGCATCGGTGAAGCGCCAGCCCAGCGACGGGTCTTTCTTGCCGTAGTCCATGTGGCCATAGACGCGCTTGCCGTCGATTTCCTTGACGTCTTCGCTGAAGAATTTGGCGATGTCTTCATAGGCCGACCAGTTCACCGGCACGCCCAGCTCGTAACCGTACTTTTCCTTGAACTTGGCTTTCAGGTCGGCACGCTCGAACCAGTCGGCGCGAAACCAGTACAGGTTGGCGAATTGCTGGTCGGGCAACTGATAGATTTTGCCGTCCGGCGCGGTGGTGAAGGAGATACCGATGAAGTCCTTGAGGTCGAGAGTCGGCGAGGTGAAGTTCTTGCCCTCGTTGGCCATCAGGTCGGTGATCGATTCGGTTTTGCCGTAGCGAAAGTGCGTGCCGATCAGGTCGGAGTCATTGACCCAGCCGTCATAGATGTTCTTGTCCGACTGCATCACTGTCTGCATTTTCTCGACCACGTCGCCTTCCTGCAGCAAGTCGTGGGTGAGCTTGATTCCGGTGATTTCGCTGAAGGCCTTGGCCAGCACTTTGGACTCGTATTCGTGGGTGGTCAGGGTCTCGGAAACGACCTTGATGTCCATGCCGCGAAACGGCTCGGCGGCCATGATGAACCACTTCAATTCTTCGAGCTGCTGTTCGGCCGTCAGGGTCGAGGGCTTGAACTCGCTGCCGATCCATTTTTTCGCAGCATCTTCATAGGCGTCGGCCCAGGCAGATGCGCTCAAACCGCTGAGTGCCAGCATGGCTGCCAATGAAATGCTATGTCGCAGCTTATTGTTTTTATCGAACATAGAGACCTCCTGTTTAAGTTGTGGAGCCGCGTTGCCGAACGATTCGACTAGCCCCAACGCATCACAGCCAACAGCCACACCAGGGACAACGCGGACGCCACCCAGATGCTCCAGTCGGTGACGCCGATTACCAGCAGATGCAGGTAGGCGCTGCCGAGAAGACCGATAAACAAGCGATCGCCACGGGTGGTGGCAATCGGCAAAAACCCGCGCCGCAGAATGCTCGGCGAGCGCAATTCCCAAGTGGTCATGCCCACCAGAATCAGACCAATGCCGATGAAGAACGCGGCGGTCGGTGTCGTCCAGCTCATCCATTCCATCATCAGCTCCTCAGACTCGACCGAGGGCAAAGCCCTTGGCCACGTGGTTGCGTACAAACCAGATCACCAGCATGCCCGGCAGGATGGTCAACACCCCCGCCGCTGCCAGCACGCCCCAATCGATCCCCGATGCCGACACCGTTCGCGTCATTACCGCCGCAATCGGCTTGGCGTTGACCGAGGTCAGCGTGCGCGCCAACAGCAGTTCGACCCAGGAAAACATGAAGCAGAAAAACGCCGTGACACCAATGCCGGAGCCGATCAACGGGATGAAAATCTTCACGAAAAACTTGGGGAAACTGTAGCCGTCGATGTAGGCGGTTTCGTCGATCTCCTTGGGCACGCCGGACATGAAACCTTCAAGAATCCACACCGCCAGCGGCACGTTGAACAGGCAGTGCGCCAAGGCCACGGCGATGTGCGTGTCAAACAGACCGATTGACGAATACAACTGGAAGAACGGCAGCAAAAACACCGCCGGCGGCGCCATGCGATTGGTCAACAGCCAGAAGAACAGGTGCTTGTCACCGAGGAAACGATAGCGTGAAAACGCGTAAGCCGCCGGCAGCGCCACGCTCAGGGAAATCACTGTGTTGAGGCTGACGTAATACAGCGAGTTCAGATAGCCGGTGTACCAGCTCGGATCGGTGAAAATCACCTTGTAGTTCGCCAGCGTGAAAGCCTGCGGAAACAGCGTCAGGCCGCCGAGGATTTCGGTGTTGCTCTTGAACGACATGTTCAGCAGCCAGTAGATCGGCACCAGCAGGAACAGGATGTAGATCAGCAACGGAATAAGCTTCTTTTTGCTCATGGCCGGGCCTCAGCGGTTGGCGTCGGAGTGCGTCATGGCGGTATAGAACAGCCAGGACACCAACAGAATGATCAGGAAGTACACCAGCGAAAACGCCGCTGCCGGACCGAGGTCGAATTGCCCTACCGCCATCTGCGTCAACGTCTGACTCAAGAAGGTCGTGGCATTACCCGGCCCGCCGCCGGTGAGCACGAACGGCTCGGTGTAGATCATGAAACTGTCCATGAAGCGCAGCATTACCGCGATCAGCAGCACGCTCTTCAGCTTGGGCAGTTGAATGTGGCGGAACACCGCCCAGGCCGAGGCCCGATCAATCCGTGCAGCCTGGTAATACACGTCGGGAATGGCCCGCAAACCGGAGAAACACAGCAGCGCGACCAGCGAAGTCCAGTGCCAGACGTCCATCACCAACACGGTCACCCAGGCGTCCATGGTATTGGCCGCGTAGTTGTAGCTGATGCCCATCGCGTTGAGGCTGGAGCCAAGCAGGCCGATGTCGGCGCGGCCAAAAATCTGCCAGATGGTGCCGACCACGTTCCACGGAATCAGCAGCGGAATCGCCAGGATGATCAGCACCACCGAGGACCAGCGGCCCTTGGTCGGCATGGTCAGCGCGACGGCGATGCCCAGCGGGATTTCGATCAGCAGCACACAGGCCGAATAGATGAACTGGCGCAGCAGCGAATCGTGCAAACGCGGGTCGAGCAGTACCTGCTTGTACCAGTCGGCACCGACGAAGTAGCGGCTGGACTGGTCGAAGATGTCCTGCACCGAATAGTTGACCACGGTCATCATCGGGATCACCGCACTGAACGCCACCAGCAGGAACACCGGCAACACCAGCCACCAGGCCTTGTTGTTCTGCACCTTGTTCATGGCTGCGCCTCCTCGTCGCTGACTTCCAGCAAAAATTCATCGGCATAGACCATCAGCCACTGCGCCGGGAAACTGATGTACGCCGTGCCCTGCGGCACCGGTTTGTCTTCGGCCAGACGCACATTCAACGGCGCGCCGTCGAGGTTGAGGGTCATGATCTTGTAGGTGCCAAGGTCTTCGACGTGTACGACTTTTGCCTGCATCGCATCGTCAAACGGCTCGTCCCAGACATGAATAAACTCGGGACGGATGCCGACCTTCAGATTTTTCCACTGACCGTGCTCGATATGACGCTGCATGGCGCCGGACAGGGGCAGGTGGGTCGAGGCGAAACCGACGCCACCGGGTTGCGCCTGCACCTCAATCAGATTCATCCCCGGGCTGCCGATGAAATAGCCGACAAAGGTGTGGCTCGGCCGCTCGAACAATTCCCGTGGCGTACCGAACTGGACGATCTGGCCGCCGTACATCACCGCGATCTTGTCGGCAAAGGTCGAGGCCTCCAGTTGATCGTGGGTGACGTAGACCATGGTGATGTTGAACTGCTCGTGGATCTGCTTGAGCTTGCGCCGAAGCTTCCACTTCAGGTGCGGGTCGATCACCGTCAGCGGCTCGTCGAAGAGGATTGCCGAAACATCGTCGCGCACCAGACCACGACCCATCGAGACTTTCTGCTTTTCGTCGGCGGTGAGGTTGCGTGCTTTCTTGCTCAACAGATTCTGCAGGTCGAGCACTTCGGCAATTTCCTGCACCTTGCTGTGCACTTTCGCCTCGGCCATGCCCTGATTTCGCAGGGGAAAGGCGAGGTTATCGAACACGGTCATGGTGTCGTAGACCACCGGAAACTGGAAAACCTGAGCGATGTTGCGCTTCTCCGGGGTCAGGTCGTTGACCGCTTTACCATCGAACAGCACGTGGCCCTGTGAAGGGCTGAGCAGGCCGGAAATGATGTTGAGCAAGGTCGACTTGCCGCATCCGGACGGGCCGAGCAAGGCGTACGCCCCGCCCTGCTCCCAGATGTGGTCCATTTCGCGGATCGCATAATCTTCCGCGCCGCTCGGGGTTTTGCTGTAACTGTGGGCGAGGTGCTGCAATCGGATTTCGGCCATCAGGCAACCCTCGCGACACGCCGGCCCGGTGCTTGCACCAGACGGCCCTGCGCATCGAAAACGAACAGTTTATGGGTCGGGATATAAATGCGGATCGGCGCATCGACGTCGTATTCGTGAACCCCGGGCAGGTGCAGCACCAGCAGGAAATGCTCGTTACGCACGTGCAGGAAGGTTTCCGAACCGCTGATCTCGGCGACTTCAACGGTCACGGCCAACTCAAGATCATCGTCATTGCTCGGCACCAGCGAGATATGGCTGGGGCGCACGCCGAAGCGGAACTCGCCCTCGCCCACCGGGCGCAAGTCAACGTTCAACGGGAAGTGTACGAAGTTGGCAAAGCTGACTTCGTTGCCGACAATGCGCCCGGGCATCAGGTTGATCGGCGGCTCGGAGAACAACTCCGCCGCCAGTACCGTTTGCGGCTGATGGTAAACCTCGGTCGACGGCCCACTCTGGATCACCCGGCCTTCGTGCAGGATGGTCGTGGTGCCGCCGAGGGCCAGTGCTTCGTTGGGTTCGGTGGTGGCGTAGATGGCAATGGTGTGGCGCGCCTTGAACAGCTCGCGCATCTCCTGGCGCAGCTCTTCGCGCAGCTTGTAGTCGAGGTTGACCAAGGGTTCATCGAAGAGGATCAGTTCGGCGTCCTTGACCAGCGCGCGAGCCATGGCCGTACGCTGCTGCTGACCGCCGGATAGTTCCAGCGGATAGCGCTGCAAGAACTTCTCGATGCGCAGCATGCGTGCGGTTTCCTGCACCTTGCTGTGGATGATCTCTTTGGAAATACCGGCCTGGCGCAGCGGCGAGGCGATGTTCTCGAACACCGTCATGGTCGGGTAATTAATGAACTGCTGATAGACCATCGACACATTGCGCAGACGCACCGGGCGCTGGGTGACGTCGACGCCGTTCATCAGCACGCGACCGCTGTCGGGCTTGTCCAGACCGGCCATCAGGCGCATCAGACTGGTTTTGCCGGACAGGGTGCGCCCGAGCAAGACGTTGAAAGATCCGGGTTCGAATTTCAGGCACGCATCGTCGATCCAGATCTGGCCCTCGACGGTACGGCTGACGTGCTCCAGGGTGAGTGACATGGCTCGGCCTTTTTTATTTTTTGGAGTCAAGCGACCTAAGCAACAGAGCGACATTCGTGCCAGAAATAGCAAGTGGTTGATTTGGTTTGAGAATCGCTGGTTACGTGGAAACGAGGCGTTCACAGCTGAACACTTTTGAACAGTGGGGTGATTGACAATGAACAATAGTGAACAACACTCTATGCACCCGATCTGACCGTCACCGCCGGTCAATTGTAGGAGTGAGCCTGCTCGCGATAGCTGTGTGTCAGTCGATGAAATTTATCTGAAAGACCGCTATCGCGAGCAGGCTCACTCCTACAGGGGGTCTATATCGGTTTCAGAATCGGGTTCATAACAATAATAAAATCGCTGCACTCAGAGGCTCGCCCCCATGGCCGCACCTGCTTCGCCGCTGTCCCACGACGCGATCGTCCAGACTTCCTGGCAACGTTGCCGCGCGTTCGGTCTCGACCATCAGAGCACACCGGCCTTCGATCAATTGCCTGCGGCCGGCATTGCGCGCCTGCTCGACAGTCATCATTCACTGGTGCAGACCACCCACCAAGAGGTCCTGCCCTATTACGAAAACATCCTCAGCAACTCCAATTGCCTGATCATGCTCGCCGACAATCAGGGCCAGGTGCTGACTTCGTGGGGCACCCAGCGGTTTATCGAGCCGAATCTGGCGCGGGGCTTTCAGGCCGGGGCGAGCTGGATGGAACGCAGCAGCGGCACCAATGCGATCGGCACTGCGCTGGCCTGCGAACAGGCAGTGCACATCGAACACGACGAGCATTTTCTCAAGGCCAACCGCTTCATGACCGGCTCCGCCGCGCCGATTTTCGATGCCGAGCGCAAGGTCATCGCCGTGCTGGATGTGTCCAGCGACAGCTACCTGCCGCCCTCGCACACCCTCGGCATGGTCAAAATGATGAGCCAGACCGTGGAGAACCGGTTGATCCTCAACCTGTTTCATGGCCAGCATTTTCAACTGACCTTCAACACCGGTTTGAACAACCTCGACAGCCAATGGGCCGGGTTGTTGATTTTCGATGAGAGCGGTCAGGTGCTTTCGGCCAATCGCCGCGCCGACAACTTGCTCGGTGTGCGCCTGTCACGGGTCAGCGTCGAAAGCCTGTTTAAGGTCTCGCTGCTGGAGCTGATCAATCAGCCCGAGGGGTTGCCGTTTGCCTTGCAGACTTGCGGGCGCAACCGTTTTCAATGCTTGTTGAAACGACCGAAACAGGCGCCGGTTCAGGCGCGGGTGTTTGTCGCCGAGGACAAGCGTGCGTCAGCCAGTGCGATCAGCCTCAATACGCTGCATTTCGGCGACAGCCGCGTGGAAAAAGCCGTGCGCCAGGCCGAACGGTTATTGGAAAAAGACATTCCGTTGTTGATTCACGGCGAAACCGGGGTCGGCAAGGAAGTCTTCGTCAAAGCCCTGCACCAGGCCAGTTCACGCAGCAAACAGGCATTTATTGCGGTCAACTGCGCCGCCATCCCCGCCGAGCTGGTCGAGTCGGAACTGTTCGGCTACGAGAAAGGCGCTTTCACCGGCGCCAACCAGAAAGGCAGCATCGGCCTGATCCGCAAGGCCGACAAAGGCACGCTGTTCCTCGATGAGATCGGCGATATGCCGCTGCCAACCCAGGCGCGCCTGTTGCGAGTGTTGCAGGAACGTTGCGTGCAACCGGTGGGCAGCAGCGAATTGTTCCCGGTGGATCTGCGAATTATCTCGGCGACCAATCGCTCGTTGCGCGAGCAAGTGCAGTTGGGCCGCTTCCGTGAAGATCTGTATTACCGCATCGGCGGCCTGACCCTGGAACTGCCGCCGCTGCGTGAGCGCAGTGATAAACAGGCGTTGTTCAAGCGACTGTGGGAACAGCATCGTGAGCCGACGCAATGGGCGGGGCTGAGCCCAGAGGTGTTGGAATTGTTTGAAAAGCATCCGTGGCCGGGGAATTTGCGACAGGTCAGCAGCGTGATGCAGGTCGCTTTGGCGATGGCAGAAGAGCAACCGGTGCGGCCGGAGCATTTGCCGGATGATTTTTTTGTCGATCTGGAGATGGAGCCAGTGGAGACGGCGCCGCCGCTGGGGCTGGATTTGAATGATGTTGACGCGTTGAATCGGGAGTTGAAGGCGGCTGGGGGGAATATTTCGCATCTGGCGCGGCGGTTGGGGGTGAGTCGCAATACGCTCTATAAACGGTTGCGGCAGGCTGAATGATAAGGTGACCTCAAGGGCCTCTTCGCGAGCAGGCTCGCTCCCACAGGGGGGACTTGTGTCGATCACAAGAGCATGCATGACGCAAATCCAATGTGGGAGCGAGCCTGCTCGCGAAGGCGTCAGCCGGTCAACTCTGGTCCTGAGGAAGAAAAAACAAAACCCGCACAAGGCGGGTTTTGTTTTAAAGCAGACAAGGCAATCAGTCCGCCAGACGCCAGGTCGTGCCACCCTTGCCATCTTCCAGCACCACACCCATCGCCGTGAGCTGATCACGAATCCGGTCCGACTCGGCCCAATCCTTACCCGCCCGAGCCGCCAGACGCGCGGCAATCAACGCATCCACTTCTGCCGCATCGACACGCCCTTCAGCGCCTGCCTGCAGGAAGTCATCGGCCTCGAGCTGCAACACGCCCAGCACACTCGCCAGTTCTTTCAAGCGCGCCGCCAGACCGGCCGCTGCATCGAGATCACTCTCACGCAGACGGTTGATCTCGCGCACCATCTCGAACAGCACGGCGCACGCTTCGGGGGTGCCGAAGTCGTCGTTCATCACCGTGGTGAAACGCTCGACGAACGCTTCGCCGCCGGCCGGCGCCACAGACGGCAGACCTTTCAGCGCGTGGTAGAAACGCTCCAGTGCGCCCTTGGCGTCCTTGAGGTTGTCTTCCGAGTAGTTGATCGCGCTGCGGTAGTGGCTCGACACCAGCAGGTAGCGCACGACTTCCGGGTGGTACTTGTCGAGTACGTCGCGGATGGTGAAGAAGTTGTTCAACGACTTGGACATCTTCTCGCCATTGATGCGAATCATCCCGCAATGCATCCACGCGTTGGCGTAGGTCTTGCCGGTGGCCGCTTCGCTCTGGGCGATCTCGTTTTCGTGGTGCGGGAACTCCAGGTCGCTGCCGCCGCCATGAATGTCGAAGGTCTCGCCGAGGCAGCAGGTCGACATGACCGAGCACTCGATGTGCCAGCCCGGACGTCCTGCGCCCCATGGCGATTCCCAGCTCGGCTCGCCCGGCTTGGCGGCTTTCCACAGCACGAAGTCGAGCGGGTCTTCTTTCGACTCGTCGACTTCGATACGCGCGCCAATGCGCAGGTCTTCGATCTTCTTGCGCGACAGCTTGCCGTAGCCCATGAACTTGGCGACGCGGTAGTACACGTCACCATTGCCTGGCGCGTAAGCGTAGCCCTTGTCGATCAGGGTCTGGATCATCGCGTGCATGCCAGCGATATGATCGGTGGCGCGCGGTTCCATGTCCGGTTTCTGGATGTTCAACCGTGCTTCGTCTTCGTGCATCGCGGCGATCATGCGCTCGGTCAGCGCTTCGAACGATTCACCGTTCTCGCGGGCACGATTGATGATCTTGTCGTCGATGTCGGTGATGTTGCGCACGTAGGTCAGGTCATAACCGCTGAAGCGCAACCAGCGCGTCACCAGGTCGAACGCGACCATGCTGCGGCCGTGGCCGAGGTGGCAGTAGTCGTACACGGTCATCCCGCAGACGTACATGCGCACCTTGTTGCCATCCAGCGGCTTGAAGACTTCTTTGCTCTTGGTGAGCGTGTTGTAGATCGTTAGCACGTTAGTTCCTTGACTCACTCACTGGCCCCACGAATCACGCAGGGTCACAGTACGGTTGAATACCGGCTGACCGGGTTTCGAGTCCTTCAAATCAGCGACGAAGTAACCTTCGCGCTCGAACTGGAAACGGTCTTCCGGCTGTGCGTTACCGAGCGATGGCTCAGCGCGACAACCGGTCAGCACTTGCAGCGAGTCAGGGTTGATGTTGTCGAGGAAACTGGCGCTGTCTTCGGCCTTTTCCGGGTTCGGCGAACGGAACAGGCGATCGTACAGACGCACTTCGCACTCGACGCTGGCGGCGGCCGGCACCCAGTGGATCACGCCTTTGACCTTGCGGCCTTCCGGGTTCTTGCCGAGGGTGTCCGGGTCGTACGAGCAACGCAGTTCGACGATGTTGCCGTCGGCGTCCTTGATCGCTTCGTCGGCACGGATCACGTAGCTGCCGCGCAAACGCACTTCACCGGCCGGTTCCAGGCGCTTGTAGCCCTTCGGCGGCTCTTCCATGAAGTCTTCGCGGTCGATGTAGATTTCCCGGGCGAACGGCAACGCGCGCACGCCCATGTCTTCTTTCGGGTGGCGTGGCAGTTCGAGGTTTTCGACCTGGCCTTCCGGGTAGTTGGTGATGACCACTTTCAGCGGACGCAGCACGCACATGGCGCGCGGTGCGCTGTGGTCGAGGTCGTCACGGATACTGAATTCGAGCATGCCGAAGTCAACCACGCCGTCGGAACGGTTGGTGCCGATCATTTCGCAGAAGTTGCGGATCGATTTTGGTGTGTAGCCACGGCGGCGGAAGCCCGACAGCGTGGACATGCGCGGATCGTCCCAACCATTGACGTGCTTTTCGTCAACCAGTTGCTTGAGCTTGCGCTTGCTGGTGATGGTGTAGTTGAGGTTCAGACGGCTGAACTCGTACTGGCGCGGGTGCGCCGGCACTGGCAGCGCGTCGAGGAACCACTCGTACAGCGGACGATGGCTTTCGAACTCGAGGGTGCAGATCGAGTGGGTGATGCCTTCGATCGCGTCCGACTGACCGTGAGTGAAGTCGTAGTTCGGGTAGATGCACCACTTGTCACCGGTCTGGTGGTGATGGGCGTGGCGAATGCGGTACATGATCGGGTCGCGCAGGTTCATGTTCGGCGAAGCCATGTCGATCTTCGCGCGCAGTACGCGAGCACCGTCCGGAAATTCACCGGCCTTCATGCGCGCGAACAGGTCGAGGTTTTCCTCAACCGAACGGTCACGGAACGGGCTGTTCTTGCCCGGCTCGGTCAGGCTGCCACGGTATTCCTTGGCCTGCTCGGGGGTCAGGTCATCGACGTAGGCCTTGCCGGCCTTGATCAGCTCGACCGCCCAGTCGTGCAACTGGTCGAAATACTGCGAGGCGTAGCGCACCTCGCCTGCCCATTCGAAGCCCAGCCACTGCACGTCGCTTTTGATCGCGTCGATGTATTCCTGATCTTCCTTGGCCGGGTTGGTGTCGTCGAAACGCAGGTGCGTGACACCACCGAACTCCTGGGCCAGGCCGAAGTTCACGCAGATCGACTTGGCGTGGCCGATGTGCAGGTAGCCGTTGGGCTCCGGCGGGAAGCGGGTCACGATCTGGGTGTGCTTGCCCGAGTCCAGGTCTGCCTGGATGATCGGCCGCAGGAAGTTGACCGGCACGGCAGGGCCGGACTTGGCATTCGAGGTAGGGTCGACAGTGGGCTTGCTCATAGGATCCTTGACTTACATGTGCGCGGCCGCAAAGAGGGGCCAGACAAAACAAAGCCGCTATCATAGCCGATGCTGTCAAGGGCCTGACAGAGCAGGCCCTATAAAGGCATGCATTTAATCACCGCGAAATGAAAAACCGCCTCGAAATTCGCGCCTGTCACGCTAAACTGCGCACCTTGGCCGAAGCAGGCTGAACCGGTTTTCAGGCCAGGTGTCGGAAAACCACGAATTCCCTATACAGAGTAATGACCATGACTCAAGTCAAACTGACCACCAACCATGGCGACATCGTCATCGAACTGAACGCTGAAAAGGCGCCGATCACCGTTGCCAACTTCATCGAATACGTGAAGGCCGGTCACTACGAAAACACCGTTTTCCACCGCGTCATCGGTAACTTCATGATCCAGGGCGGCGGTTTCGAGCCTGGCATGAAAGAAAAGAAAGACAAGCGTCCAAGCATCCAGAACGAAGCGGACAACGGTCTTTCCAACGACAAGTACACCGTCGCCATGGCCCGCACCATGGAGCCGCATTCGGCTTCGGCGCAGTTCTTCATCAACGTTGCCGACAACACCTTCCTCAACCACAGCGGCAAGAACGTGCAGGGCTGGGGCTACGCGGTATTCGGTAAAGTCACCGAAGGCACCGACGTTGTCGACAAGATCAAGGGCGTGTCGACCACTTCCAAGGCCGGCCACCAGGACGTACCTGCTGACGACGTGATCATCGAGAAAGCCGAGATCATCGCAGCGTGATATTGCTGATTTCAGACTTGCATCTGGAAGAGGAGCGCCCGGACATTACCCGGGCGTTTCTGGATTTGCTCGCCGGACGCGCCCGCTCGGCGAGTGCGTTGTACATCCTCGGCGACTTTTTCGAGGCGTGGATTGGCGATGACGCCATGACGCCCTTTCAGCGTTCCATCTGCCAGGCACTGCGCGATTTGAGCGACAGCGGCACGGCCATCTTTCTGATGCACGGCAATCGCGACTTCATGCTCGGCAAGGCGTTCTGCAAAGAGGCCGGCTGCACGCTGTTGAAGGACCCGAGTGTCGTGCAGTTCTACGGCGAGCCGGTGCTGCTGATGCACGGCGACAGCCTGTGCACCCGCGACGTCGGCTATATGAAACTGCGCCGCTACCTGCGTAACCCGATCACCCTGTTTATCCTGCGCAACCTGCCCTTGCGTACCCGGCACACACTGGCGCGCAAACTGCGCAACGAAAGCCGGGCTCAGGTGCGGATGAAGGCCAATGACATCGTCGATGTCACGCCGGAAGAAATTCCGCGGATCATGCAGGCGTTCGGGGTGAAAACCCTGATTCACGGGCACACCCACCGCCCGGCGATTCACAAGTTGCAGCTCGGTGAGCAGGCGGCGAAGCGGATTGTCCTGGGCGACTGGGATCGTCAGGGCTGGGCGTTGCAGGTGGATGAGAGCGGGTACGCGTTGGCGCCGTTCGATTTTGCCCCGCCGCCTGCCCTGCCCGCCCCCACTCTCTAAAGCCGAACACAAAACCCAATGTGGGAGCGGGCTTGCTCGCGAAAGCGGTGTATCAGACAAATCAACGCTGAATGACACATCGCCTTCGCGAGCAAGCCCGCTCCCACATTTTTGACCGCGTAGTGCCTCAATGCCCGCTGGCGGCAGGTCCGGCCTTGGCGGCAAACGGCGGCTTCGCCAGCCACACGATCAAGATCAACCCCATGAACCCCCACCCGAGCAGCGTGAAGTAATCCACGGTCGACAACATGTACGCCTGACTGGTCAGAATCTGATCCATCTGCGCATACGCCGACTGACCCGCCCCGCCCAGCGTATTCAAGGTCTCGCGCGTCGCCGGCTCGAACGTGCTGATGCTCTCGCTCATGTAGGCATGATGCTGATCGGCCCGGCGAATCCAGATCCACGTCGTCAGCGAGGCCGCAAAGCTGCCGCCCAACGTGCGCAGAAATGTCGCCAGACCGGCACCGTCGGCAATCTGGCTCGGCGGCAGATCCGACATCAGAATGCTCAACGTCGGCATGAAGAACAGCGCCACGCCAATGCCCATGAACAACTGCACCAGGGCGATGTGCTGAAAGTCGACCTCATTGGTGAACTCGGCGCGCATGAAGCAACTCAGGCCAATCGCCAGAAACGCAATGCCGGCGAGCAGACGCAGGTCGAACTTGTGCGCGTACTTGCCGACAAATGGCGACAGCAGCACCGGCAGAATACCGATCGGTGCCACGGCCAGACCGGCCCAGGTCGCGGTGTAGCCCATTTGCGTTTGCAGCCACTGCGGCAGGATCAGGTTGATGCCGAAGAAACCGGCGTAACCCAACACCAGCACCAGCGTGCCGATACGGAAGTTGCGATAGGCGAACAGGCGCAGGTTGACCACCGGATGGCGGTCGGTCATTTCCCAGATCACGAACACCGCCAGCGCCACCACAGAAATCGCCGCGCCGACGATGATGAAGTTCGACTCGAACCAGTCCAGGTCATTGCCCTTGTCGAGGATCACCTGCAACGCACCGACGCCGATGATCAGCGTAATCAACCCGACGTAATCCATCGGCTGACGGCTGGTCACGACCGGCCGTTTAGCCAGTTGCGAACGCACCACCATCACCGCAAAGATGCCGATCGGCACGTTGATGAAGAAGATCCATGGCCAGCTGTAACTGTCGGTGATCCAGCCACCGAGAATGGGCCCGGCAATCGGCGCAACCACCGTGACCATCGCCAATAACGCCAGGGCCATCCCGCGTTTCGCCGGCGGATACACCGCGATCAACAGGGTTTGGGTCATCGGGTACAGCGGCCCGGCGACCAGCCCCTGCAACACCCGAAAGCCAATCAGCTCGGGCATCGAGGTCGAGATTCCGCAGAGAAACGACGCCAGCACAAACAGCATGGTCGCCCACAGAAACAGCTTCACCTCGCCGAAGCGGCGGCTGAGCCAACCGGTGAGCGGCAGAGCAATCGCATTACTCACCGCAAACGAAGTAATGACCCAGGTGCCCTGCTCCGAACTCACGCCGAGGTTGCCGGAGATCGTCGGCAGTGCGACGTTGGCGATGGTCGTGTCGAGCACTTGCATGAACGTCGCCAGCGACAGACCGATGGTGCTGAGCAACAGGCTGGGCGGCGTGAAAGAAGCGTTATTGCTCATGGTGAATCCTATGAAACCGGGTTGGCGCTGCGTCCTGATGAACACAGCCGGCCTTGTGGGAACGGGCCCCTGTGGCGAGGGGATTTATCTGTGGCGAGGGGATTTATCCCCGCTGGACTGCGCAGCAGGCCCGTTTTTCCTGAGCCAAAAGAGGGGCCGCTTCGCGACCCAGCGGGGATAAATCCCCTCGCCACAGATAAATCCGCTCGCGACAGATAAATCCCCTCAGCCACAAGGAGCGCACCTGAAAGATCGTGGTGTCAGCGCTGCGCGGTCTTGTCCGCCGCAGCGCTGTTGTCGTGAATCAGCTGCGCAATCATCGCGTCCGCTTCAGCCAGTTGGCGGTCGTAGACGTTGGTGCTGAACGAGGCCTTTTGCGGTGGTTGCTGCGCCAGCACCGGGCCGCTCTGATCGTGCAGATTCACTTCAACGTTGGTCGACAGCCCCACGCGCAATGGGTGCCTGGCCAATTCTTCGGCATTGATGTGAATGCGCACCGGGACGCGCTGGACGATCTTGATCCAGTTACCGGTGGCGTTCTGCGCCGGCAGCAGGGCAAACGCGCTGCCGGTGCCAGCGCCAAGGCTGTCGACGGTGCCGCTGTATTTCACGTCGCTGCCATAGATGTCGGCCTCGATATCGACCGGCTGGCCGATGCGCATGTCACGCAGTTGGGTTTCCTTGAAGTTGGCGTCGATCCACAGTTGATCCAGCGGAATCACCGCCATCAGCGCGGTGCCCGGCTGCACGCGCTGACCGAGCTGCACGGTGCGCTTGGCGACGTAACCGGTAACCGGCGCGATCAAGGTGCTGCGGGCATTGGTCAGGTAGGCCTGACGCAGATCGGCGGCGGCCGACATCACATCCGGATGCGACGAGACCACGGTGTCGTCGACCAGTGCGCTGGTGGTTTTCAGTTGCTGTTTGGCGTTGGCCAAGGCGTTCTGCGCCGAGGTCAGGTCATCGCGGGCGTGGGACAGCTCTTCCTGGGAAATCGCCCCGCCCTGGGCCAGATTTTTCCGCCGGTTGTAGTTGTCCTGGGCCTTCTGCACTTCGGCCTGTTGCGCGTTGACCTGGGCCTTCATGCCGTCAACGTTGCTGTACAAGCCGCGCACCTGACGCACGGTGCGCGCCAGTTTGGCCTTGGCACTTTGCAGGCCGACTTCGGCATCGTTGGGGTCGAAGTTGACCAGTACCTGGCCTTCGTGGACCAGATCACCGTCGTCGGCGCCGATGCTGACCACGGTGCCGGTGACCAGCGGTGTAATTTCCACCACGTTGCCGTTGACGTAGGCATCGTCGGTGCTTTCGTTAAAGCGTCCGATGAACTCGTGATAGGCCCAGACGCCGGCGCAGGCGAGTGCGACCACAACGGCGAGGGTCAGCAACAGCACTTTGCGTTTGCGCGGGTTACCGGTGTCCGGGGTGTTGCCTTGAGCTTGGGTGTTTTCGGCAGTGGCCATGACAAATACCTTGAATTATTGGTGCGACGAGGCTGGGCTGGCGTTGGCTGCGGTCAGGCTTTCACCCTGGAAGCCGCCGCCCAGCGCTTGCATCAGTTGAATCGACAGGTCGATCTGCTCGGCATTGAGGGTCGCCAGTTGGCGCTGGGCCTGGAGCAATTGCTGCTCGATGCTGAGCACGTCCAGGTAGTTGCCGATGCCGGAACCGTAACGCTGGACGACGGTGTTGTAAGAATCCTGAGCGATGTCGGTGGCGTGTTGCTGCGCACCGATCTGTCGACCGATATCACGCAACTGGTTGATCGTGTCGCCAACATCGCCGAGGGCTTTCACCAGACTTTTGTTGTACTGCGCCACCGCAAGATCGTAATCGGCATCGCGCGCATCGAGGTTGGCGCGCAGGCGTCCGCCATCGAAGATCGGCAGCGACACGGTCGGCGCGATGTTGAAGAAGCGACTGGCGGAACCGAACATCGCATCCCCCAGCAACGACTCGGCGCCGGCCGAGGCCGACAGGTTGAGGTTGGGATAGAAACGGGTTTTCGCCGCGTCGATATCTTTGCTCGCCGCTTCGACACGCCAGCGCGCCGCGACCAGATCCGGGCGGCGACCGAGCAGTTCCGCCGGCAACACCGACGGCACGGCCACAGCGCTGGCTTGCAGGACTTTCGGCCGGGCGATTTCGTTACCGCGATCCGGGCCTTTGCCGAGTAATACAGCCAAAGCGATTTTCGCGCTGTTCAGGCGCTTTTCCGCATCGATCAGGCTGGCCTGAGAACTGGCTTCCAGACTCTGGGTTTGCTGGAACTGGTACTGGCTGTCGATCCCCGAACTCAAGCGGCGCTGACTGAGGTCGAGCATTTGCCGGGTGCGCTTGAGGTCTTCACTGGCGAGGTCGTACACGATGTGCGCCTGGCCGAGATCGCTGTAAGCGCGGGCGACGTCAGCGGCGAGTGTCAGCTGCGCGGCCTGACGGTCGACTTCAGCAGCGCGAGCCTCGCCGAGTGCGGCTTCCCAGGCATCGCGCTGGCCGCCCCATAAATCGAAGTTGTAATTGAAACCGGCGCTGACATTGCGCACCGTCGCATAGGCACCGCCCTGCCCCAACGGATCCTGGTCGCGGGCCAGACGCGAACGGCTGATGCCGGCGCTGGCGTCGAGGGTCGGATAACGTTCGGCATCGGCGGCGTACGCGGCAGCACTGGCCTGATGCGCGCGGGCTTCGGCGATTTGCATGTCCGGGCTGTCGTGCAGGGCTTCGCGGATCAGACCGTCGAGCTGCGGATCGCCGAGGCTGCTCCACCAATCGCTTTTCGGCCACGCCGCCGGTGACAGCTTGACGCCGTTCAGAGACTGCGCTGTCTCAAGCTTCGCCGCATCGAGGCGCTGACCTTCGGTGTCGAGGCCGCTGTAGTTGGCGCAACCGGCGAGGATCATCGCCGACAGCAACAGCGTCAGGCTGCTGCGCAAGGTTTTAGCGCTCATTGTGTTCACCTAAACGCTGGACGGTGATCGGGTCGCCGGCCGCCAGGAGGATTTTCTTGAGGATGTATTCGAGGGTTTTCAGCTCATCGCGGGAGATGGCGCCGGCCAGCTCGTTCATCGCGTCGGCGCCGATGTACGGCAGACGATCGGCCAGTTGCTGGCCCTGCTCGGTCAGTTTCAGTTGCACCTGACGCCGATCGCCTTCGCTGCGCTGGCGGATCAGGAAACCTTTCTGCTCCAGACGATCGAGCATGCGCGTCATCGACCCGCTGTCCAGCGACAAATGCCGGCACAGCTCGGCCGGGGTGTCGACGCCGAACTGGGCCATGATGATCAACACCTTGAACTGCGCGGCGGTAATGCCGTGCGGTTCCATGTGGGTGTCGATGATCCGGTCCTTGAGCAACGCGGCACGGCCCAGCAACAGGCCGAGGTGGCAATGTTTGAATTCGTCGGGCGTGAAATGCTTCATGTGTCCACCTAATAACTGCCTAGGCAGTGAAAGTATGTCGAGATGTTACTGCTTAGGCAGCGAATGTCAACGCAATAGTTAGGGGGCTTGGTAATTAGTTGATCAGTAGGCTTGGTTTTTGCGGCGCGGCGCCGGACGCCATCGCTGGCAAGCCAGCTCCCACAGGGGGAACGCATTTTCAGTGTAGGAGTGAGCCTGCTCGCGATGAGGCCTTAAGCCGCACCCTCTCTGCTGGCTGGAAAGCCGCCTTCGCGAGCAGGCTCGCTCCCACATTTGACCTGTGGCAGGCACACATTCATGTCTGCTGGAGATCCCTGTGGGAGCGAGCCTGCTCGCGATGGCATCCTTTCATTCACCATCAATGGTGCGGCTGATGGCGTCATCGCGAGCAGGCTCACTCCTACAAGGGGAACGCATTCCAAATGTGGGAGCGAGCCTGCTCGCGAAGGGCGCGACTCGGTTCAAATGAGCAGGTGTGCGCTAGAAATCGCGTTTGTAAAAGATATCCAGCGAACTGGCCACGCCGCTGGCCGCTTCGACATAGACCTTCTTGCTCAGCTTGTAGCGCAACGCGATGGTGCTGGCCGGTTCGAACACGCCGACGCCGTAGCGCAAGCTGAGTTTCTCGGAGATGTTGCCGCTGGCGACGACGCTGGTTTCGTTGCCGCTGCCCTGAGTGTCGAGCTGGAAATCCTGAATCCCCAAGTCCTTGGCCAGACCACTGGTGACCCCGGCGCTGCCCATCAAGCCCAGGCCCAATGCGGCTTGCGCGAGCATGTTGTTGTCTTCGCCATTGGTGCTCAGCGGGCGCCCCAGCACCAGATAGGACAAGGCTTGCTCCTGACTCATGGCCGGTTCGGAGAAGATTTGCGTCGTCGGCTGTTCGGCGCTGCCACTGAGCCGGATGCCGGCGATGACGTCGTCGGTCTGGCGAATCGCCTCGATGTCCAGATACGGCTGGTCGATGGGCCCGGCAAACAACAGACGCGCACGCCGCACCGTCAGGCGCTGCCCGTAGGCGCGGTATTTGCCGTCGTTGAGCCAGAGTTCGCCACGGGTGTCCATGTTGTCGCCGATGTGCACCTGACCTTGCAGATTGGCAGTCAGGCCAAAACCGGCAAAACTCAGCTTGTCCTGGCCGACGATGACATCGATGTCCATTTTCATCGCGATGGGCGGTTTGCCCTCTTCGGTCTGCGCCCCGACGATGATGGTGTCGTCGGAGACTTTCACCGTCGACGGCGGTAGCTCGCGCACGGTGATTTCGCCCTTTGGCACCAGCACCTTGCCGGCAATTTTCAGCTCATCGCCGGCCATGGAAATTTTCAGATCCGGGGCCATCTCAAGCTTGGCGTAGGGTTCGACGCTGACCGGCAATTGCGTGCCCTTGAGTGCCAGGTCGACCACCAGCGCCGGCCCCCAGGCCACATCACCGTTGAGGCTACCCTGCCCGCGCGGGCCACTTTTCCAGCCGCCGTCCAGACGCACCGCTTCGCCAGCGATCACCGCTTTGAGCTGCAAATCCTGCAACTCCATCGGCAGTTCGGCGCCAGACACTTCGCCGTCGCTGAGCTGCACGGTGCCATTGACCAATGGCGCGAGCAGGCCGCCGGAAAGCGTGCCGCTGCCGTTGAGGTGCCCGGTGAGTTTCTCCACCATCGGCACAAACGGCCGCGCCACGGACACGTCCAGACCGGTGAGGCGGAACGAGCCCGTCAGCGGTTTGTTTTTCGGCAGTGGATTGAGCTGCGCCTGCACCATCAACTCGCCCAGTTTGCCGCCGACGAAGTTGAGTTCGGTGTCGACGCGCTTGGGCGTGAGTTTGCTGGTGAGCTTGAGCGTCTGGTACGGAAAGTCCAGCCACTGCTCTTTGTCACGCACACGCAGGGTGCCACCACTGGCATCGACACTGACCACGCCGTTCGGGCCGCTCGCTGGCAGGTCCAGTTGCAGATCGGCGTTGAGCCGGCCCTGCCAGGCAAAGTCCTTGGGCAGCCATTGCGCAAGGCTTTCGATCGGGAATTGCTTGAGGTGATAGCGCAATTTGGGCTCGGGCATCAGCCGCTGGTCTTCACCACACAGGCTGGCGTTGCCGGACAGCCAGCAATGCGCGCCGAAGTTGATCTGGCCGTCCGCCAGGCGTTCCAGCTTGGCCGGACTTTGCAGCCTCCAGTCCTGACCGCCAACCTGAATGTCGCCGCTGGCCAGCCGCCCGCGCCAGTTGCCCTTGTCCAGATTGCCGTCCAGACCCAGCGCCAGTTTCAGCTTCGGTCCGATCAGGTCGAGGTTGAGTTTCTGGCTTTTGATATCGCCCTGAGCATTGGCCGTCAGGGTGCCCAGCGAGGTATCGCCCGCGTGAATGCCGCTGCCTTTCAAATCGATCTTCGCCCGTTGCGCACTGTCGAGGGTGGCGTCGAGGTTAAGGCTTTGCAGGCGATTGTCCTCAAACACCAGCTGCGAACCTTGCAGATTCAACTTGCCCTGCGGCGCCTTCAGCGTGCCGGCGGCGTTGAGCTGGCCGTTGATCTGCCCGCGCAACTGCGGCCACAGCTGGGCCAGTCGCGGCAATTTGATGTCGATCTGTCCGCTGAGTTTTTCGTGCAGGCTGCCCTTGCCGCTGATGTGGTTATCGCCGAGGCGGATTTGCAGGGCGTTGAGGTTCCACTGTTCGCCGGCACCGTCAGCCTTGGCTTGCAGAATCGCCGGTTGACCACGCAGTTTGCCTTTGAGGTCGAGGTCGGCGCTGAGGCTCAGCCGTTCATTCTTCATTTCGCCTTTGCTCTTCAGCGGCCCGGCCAACGTGCCCGGCAGTTCCGCGACCCAATACGCCGGGTTGAGCGCCGACAAGTCCAGCGCCGTGTCCCAGGCGATACCGTCGGCGAAGCGCACATTGACGTGCCCTTCTGCCTTGCCCTGCCCGGCCTGCATGACCAGTTGCGGCAAGGCGATCTGTTCGAGGCTGCCGCTGAACGGACTGCTCAGGGTGAACGCCCCCGCCGGGCCATCCAGCGCGGCGGCGAAGTTGCCCAGATATTGTCCGTCGGTGTAGGAGACTTCGCCGATGAATGTGCGCAATGCGACTTGCGGCTCGTCGATCTCCGGATAGAGCCGATGCCAAGGGAAGTCTTGCCAGTTGATGTTGGCCTGGGCGCTGAGGCCTTTGCTCCAGTCGACATTGCCGGTGAGCTTGAGGCTTTGCGTGTCGTTGGCGTTGAGGTCGAGCCCGGCGATTTGCGCGCCGTTGGCGTCGACCTTGCCTTTGAGCAACAGCGCCACTGGCGATTTTTCGGCGGGCAAGGTTGCGTTGCCGACAAGCTGGTAACCGTTTTTCAGGTCGCCTTCGCCCGTCAGTACAAGCTGATTGAATTGCAGGGTGTCAGGCAGATCGGCGCTGGGTTTGAACGCGTCGCTGGTGATGCGCACCTTGGCCGGTAGATTTTCCGCCAGCGCTTGCAGTTCACCGCTCAACTGGCCGTCGAGGTAGCCACGGCTGTCGGCTTGCAGGTTGAGGGTTTTCAGCAAATCGCCGTCGACCTTCAGCGCCAGTGTCCAAGGTTCAGTGCCCGGCGCCGGCAAGGTCAAATCGCCCTGGATGTTCAGCGGCCAGTTGCCGCTCGGTTGCAGCAAACCGGAGAGGTTCAGGCTGAGTTCGTCGCGCTGCAATTTCACGCTGTCGATCTGCAAGCCCTGAGCAGTCCAGTGCGCCGCCAGTCGCAAGCCCTTGAGCTGTTCGCTGCCGTTGAACAATAGGCTGCCCACCTCAACATCGCCCAGCTCGATCGCCAGCGGCAATTGCAGATCCGGCGGTTGGATGGGGCCGCTCGGCGCGGTGTCTTCGCTCGGTGGAAATTGCAGACTCACCTGATCAGCCTTGAGCTGATCGATGCACAAGGTCATGCGTGTCAGGCACAGCGGCGACCAGGCGAAGATCGCCTTGTTCAGCTCAACGCGGCTCGTGTCTTGCTGCCAAACCAAATGATCGGCGCTCCATTGACCACCGAGGCGACCGTTGAAATTCTCCACGCTCAAGCCCGGCACCAAGCCCAGCGCCCAGCGGCTGCCCGCCTGCGTGCCAAGCAATGCCGCAAGGCTCAAGACCACCAACAAGACCAGCGCCAAAACCGTCAGCGCCGTTATTTTCACACCACGCTTCACAGCTCAGGCCCCATGGAAAAGTGCAGCCGGATGCCGCCGTCGTCGTCCAGCGCGTGGGCCAGGTCGAGGCGGATCGGCCCGACCGGCGAGACCCAGCGCACACCCACACCAACCCCGGTCTTGAGGTTCGGCAGTTCGAGTTTGTTGAAAGAGTTGCCCTGGTCGACAAAGGTCGCGACCCGCCATTTCTCGGCGACCGAATACTGATATTCGACGCTGCCGGCGACCATATAACGGCCGCCGATGCGGTCGCCCTTGGAGTTTTTCGGCGACAGGCTCTGATAGTCGTAACCGCGCACGCTCTGATCGCCACCGGCAAAGAAGCGCAGCGACGGCGGGATCGAGTTGTAGCCGTTGGTGGCGCTGCCGCCGACTTGTACGCGACCGAGCAGACGGTGCTTGTCGAAGACGGTGGTCAGGCCTTTGACCAATGCAGTGCCATAGAGAAGGTTGTTGTCCGAACCGAGGCCTTCCTTGGCCACTTTGCTTTCGAAGCTCAGGCGATAGCCGTTGCGCGGGTCGATACGGTTGTCACTTTTCAGGTACGAATAACTGATGCCGGGCATCAGCAACGTACTGAGGCCCGAATCGTCGCCGAGTTCATATTCTTCGCGCTGCCATTTCAACGAGATCACCCGTTGCCAGCCGCTGGGCAACTTGCTGTGCCATTCCGGGCCGAAGGTGAGCAGTTTGCTCAGCGTGTCAGAGCCTTCAATGTCCTCGAATTGATAACCGCCGGCCCAGCGCAATTTGTCGGTCAGCGGCGGATCGAGCGGAATGTCATAGAACAGCCCGACGTTTTGCCGCGGCGCCGACAGCTCGGCCTCCCAACCATAGCTGTCGCCCTGCGGATTGACCCAGTGCCGCGTCCAGTTAGCCCTGACCCGCGGGCCGACGTCGGTCGAGTAACCGAGCCCCAGGCCCATGGTCCGTGGTTTGCGCGTGTCGAGCTTGACGTCCACCGGGATCACATCGTTCTTCGCCGCGGTCGGCGCGGCGTCAACACGCACGCCTTCAAAATAGCCGCTCGATTGCAGGTCGCGGTTAAGTTCGGCGATCAGTTCGGAGTCGTAGGGTTCGCCAGCCTTGAATGGCACCATGCGTTGCAGCAGGTCTTCGTCGAACGGCGTGTCGCCTTCGAAACTGACTTTGCCCAGTGCATAACGCGGGCCGCTGTCGTAGATCAATTCAATGTCGGCCACACCCGCGCGCGGGTCGACCATCAGTTTTTGGCTAGTGAAGCGACCGCTGAAGAAACCGAAACGCGAGGCCTGGTTCTGGATCACTCGCTTGGCGTCTTCGTAGCGGCCATGGTTGAGTGGCGCACCGGATTTGAGCTGATCGCTCTTCGGTACGCGGAAGGATTTGAGCGAGGCCGCCGGGCCGTCGACGCGGATGATGACGTTGCGCAGGCGAATCGGCTCGCCGGGATCGATGTTCAGCACCAGGCGCGGTTTATCGCCGCCCTTGACGTCACTTTCAATCTGCGCCTGGTAATAGCCCAACGCCTGGGCAGCCTTGCGCGCCTGCTCCTCGGCACCGCGACTGAAGCGCTGCAAGGCTTCTTCGTCGCGGTCGCCGAGGCTGCCGATATAGCCTTCTATATTGGCCTTGAGTTCATCGTTGGACGGTTTGATCCGCACATCCAATTCACTTTGCGCCAGCGCCGCGCAGCTGGATAACAGCATCAGCACGCCACTGGTAAATCTTCCTGGAAACTTCATAGGCGCGGATGCTATCAGGGCTGGGGAGCCTGATAGAACAGGAAATTTCTGAAGAAGTTCGATGATTAACCCGTTGCTGTTTGTAACACCTGCGGATTGGCGTGGAAAAATACGTGTTCGCGCACCGGCCCGACGGCAACCTCGCCGATCTCCTGATAACCCTGCCTTTTGTAGAATTCCAGGTAGCGCGGGTTGCCGGTGTCGAGCACCACGCCTTGCGAGGTCTCATCCACCGCGCACCAGTTGTGCACGGCGGTGAGCAATTGTTCGCCGTAGTGCTTGCCCTGAAACTGCGGATGCACGCCGAGCAACGGCAGCATGTGCACCGAGTCACCGGGCACGCACGCCGCGACGGCATCGTGATATTCCAGATAACGCCGGGTGCAGCGAAACCCAGTGCTGAGCACCATGCGCAGGCGCCATGCCCAACTTTCGGTGATACCGAGGCGACGTTGTGGCGGTGCAATCAGGGCAATGCCGATCAGTCGGTCGTTGACCAGCAGGCCGATGGCGGGCAGGTCCTGGAGAAAATGCTGTTTGACCCGTTCGCGCACCGTCGCGCGCACGCGCTGTTCATAACCGGGGCGCTCGGCTTCGAACAGATACCCGAAGGTCGGTTCGTGGCGATAGGCCTGATACAACAACGAGCGGGCTTCGCGGGAATAGCCGCGGTCGAGCATATGAATGTCGGCGATGGCGGTCTGGGTTTCAGGCATGACGGTGGATCTCCCCGGGGCGCGCTCGGAGGATGGCGCGCTTGTTGGTACGAACCTTTTGACGGAGGCGTGGTTCCCTCACAGGTTAGACCAGCCCTGGATCTTCATCGAATGTGGGGACGCTATCGCGAGCAGGCGAAGGCCTACATTTTGGAATGCGTTCCCCTGTAGGCCTTCGCCTGCTCGCGATAGCGTCATCACTAACAACGTGAATCCCACAGGTGAAATTGATTTGTCCCACACTGGCCCATCTCCCCCATGTCAGCTAGCATCGCCCTTTTGCCAGGACTGCCGACCATGAAGATCGTTTCCTTCAACATCAACGGACTGCGTGCCCGTCCGCATCAGCTGGCAGCGCTGATCGAAAAACACCAGCCGGATGTGATCGGCCTGCAGGAAACCAAGGTTCACGACGACCAGTTCCCCCTCGACGACATCCGCGCGCTCGGCTACCACGTGCATTTCCACGGCCAGAAAGGCCATTACGGTGTGGCCCTGCTGTCACGCCACGAGCCGATTGCCATCCACAAAGGCTTCGCCACTGATGACGAAGACGCCCAGCGCCGTTTCATCTGGGGCACTTTTGCTGATGCCAATGGCGTGCCGGTGACGATCATGAACGGCTATTTCCCCCAGGGAGAAAGCCGCGACCACCCGACCAAATTCCCCGCCAAGCAGCGTTTCTACAGCGACCTGCAAGCCCTGCTGGAAAGCCAGTTCCATAACGAACAGCCGCTGGTGGTGATGGGCGATGTGAACATTTCCCCGGAAGACTGCGACATTGGCATCGGCCCGGACAACATGAAGCGCTGGCTGAAAACCGGTAAATGCAGCTTCCTGCCTGAAGAACGTGAGTGGATGGCGCGGCTGAAGAACTGGGGCCTGACCGACAGCTATCGTCACCTCAACCCGGACGTGACGGACATGTTCAGCTGGTTCGACTACCGCAGCCGTGGGTTTGAAGATGAGCCCAAGCGTGGGCTGCGCATCGATGTGATCCTGGCTTCCCACGGCTTGCTGCCGCGTGTAAAGGATGCCGGCGTGGACTACGAACTGCGCGGGATGGAAAAGCCGTCGGACCATGCGCCGATCTGGCTGGAACTGGCCTGATCCCAAGTCTTACGCATTACCTGTAGGAGTGAGCCTGCTCGCGATAGCGTAGTGTCAGTCGATGCAAATGTTGACTGATATATGGCTATCGCGAGCAGGCTCACTCCTACAAAGGACCGTTGTCATATTTCGGTCACGCGTCTGACTTAATCTCCCCGGCAATCCCCTTGGCTTGATTCGGTGCCGGCATGACCCTGCGTGTTCTGTTCGTCTTTCTCTCGAGTGCCTGGCTGACGGTGGCTGCCGCCGCCCTGCCCATTCCGGAAAACGGCCCGGCGTTGCGCATTCAAGGTTCCAACACCATCGGCGCCGAACTCGGCCCGGCACTGGTTGAAGGCCTGCTGCAGGAACAGGGCTTGCTGAAAGTCCACCGCGAAACCCCGGACACCGCCAACGAACAACGCATCGTCGGCCAGACCGCCCAAGGTCAACGCGTAGTCGTCGACGTTGCCGCCCACGGTTCCAGCACCGGCTTCACCGCGTTGAAAAACGCCAGCGCCGATCTGGCCGCCGCCTCCCGTGAGATCAAGGACAGCGAGCTGCTCAGCCTGCAATCACTTGGCGATCTGAAGAGTCCTGCCGCCGAACAAGTCATCGCCATCGATGGCCTGGCGATCATCCTTCATCCCGACAATCCCCTTCAGCAACTGGACACCGCCCAACTGGCGCGAATCTTCGCCGGTGAAGTGAAAACCTGGGAAGCCCTCGGCGGTCGTGGCGGGGCCATCCATTTATATGCGCGGGATGATCAGTCCGGCACGTACGACACGTTCAAGGAACTGGTCCTCAGTCGTCATGGGAAAAGTCTGAGCAGCGCAGCGAAAAGGTTTGAAGCCAGCGAGCAATTGTCCGATGCGGTCAGCAGTGATCCGCAAGCCATCGGTTTCATCGGCCTGCCTTATGTGCGTCAGGCCAAAGCGCTGGCGATTGCCGATGGCGCATCGCAAGCGATGTTGCCGCTCAACAGCCTGATCGCCACCGAGGATTATCCGTTATCCCGGCGGCTGTTTTTCTACCTGCCGCCCGACAACCAGAATCCGTGGGCGCAGGCCTTGGCGGCGTTTGCGCAAAGCCCCCAGGGCCAGGCGATCGTCGCCGCCAGCGGGTTTATCAGTCAGACCGTACACGCCATGACCGTCGCGCCGAATGCACTGATGCCCGAGGGTTATCAATCGCTCAGCCGTCACGCCCAGCGTCTGACGGTGAATTTTCGTTTTGAAGAAGGCAGCGCGAGCCTGGACAACAAGGCCCGGCAGGATCTGGCGCGGGTGTTCGACTATATAAAGCGTCACGGCAAGATGGATCGGGCGGTGACGCTGGTGGGTTTTGGCGATCTCAAGGATGATCCGGCGCGCGCCGATCTGCTGTCCAGACTGCGGGCGATGACGGTGCGCCGCGAGCTGGTCAAGAATGGCGTGGTGTTGCGCGAAGTGCGCGGGTTCGGCGCGTTGATGCCGGTGGCGGCTAATAGCGCCGATGAGGGACGGATCAAGAATCGGCGGGTTGAGGTTTGGGTGTATTGATCCGGATCCTGTGGTGGTGAATTCGAAGGCCCCTTCGCGAGCAAGCCCGCTCCCACAGGATCTGTGGCGTCCACAAATCCATTGTGGGAGCGAGCCTGCTCGCGAATGAGGCGACGCGGTCTTACTGACCGCTACGCAACATTTCCTTCGGCACATATTTGCCGATTTCGAACTTGCCGATCGCCGCGCGGTGCACTTCGTCCGGGCCGTCAGCCAGGCGCAGGGTGCGCTGCATGGCATACATATAGGCCAGCGGGAAATCGTTCGACACCCCCGCCCCGCCATGCATCTGAATGGCGCGGTCGATCACTCGCAGCGCAACGTTTGGCGCCACCACCTTGATCTGGGCGATTTCGCTTTTTGCCACTTTGTTGCCGACCGTGTCCATCATGTACGCCGCTTTCAATGTCAGCAGACGCGCCATGTCGATCTCCATTCGCGAGTCGGCGATCTTGTCGACATTGCCGCCCAGGCGTGCCAGCGGTTTGCCGAACGCGGTGCGGCTCACCGAACGTTTACACATCAGTTCCAAGGCACGTTCAGCCATGCCGATCGAACGCATGCAGTGGTGAATCCGGCCCGGGCCGAGGCGACCCTGAGCGATTTCGAAGCCGCGTCCTTCGCCAAGCAGGACGTTTTCGTACGGCACACGCACGTTGTCGAACAGCACTTCGGCATGACCGTGCGGTGCATCGTCGTAACCGAACACCGGCAGCGGACGGACAATTTTTACCCCGGGGGTATCGACCGGGACGAGGATCATCGAGTGCTGGGCGTGACGCGGGGCGTCGGGGTTGCTCAGGCCCATGAAGATCAGAATCTTGCAGCGCGGATCGCAGGCGCCGGAGGTCCACCATTTTTTGCCGTTGATCACCCACTGATCGCCATCGCGCACCGCGCTGGCGGCCATGTTGGTCGCGTCCGAAGACGCCACGTCCGGCTCGGTCATGGCGAACGCCGAACGGATCTCGCCGCGCAGCAGCGGTTCCAGCCAGCGCTGTTTCTGCTCTTCGTTGGCATAGCGCACCAGCACTTCCATGTTGCCGGTGTCCGGCGCCGAGCAGTTGAACGGCTCCGGCCCCAGCAGGGAACGGCCCATGATTTCCGCCAGCGGCGCGTATTCGAGGTTGCTCAGGCCGGCACCGAGTTCGGACTCAGGCAGAAACAGATTCCATAGACCTTCAGCCTTGGCCTTGGCTTTGAGCTCTTCCATGATCGCCGTCGGTTGCCAGCGATCACCTTCGGCGACCTGGCGTTCGAACACCGCTTCGGCCGGGTAAACGTAAGTGTCCATGAACGCAGTCACGCGCTCACGCAGTTCTTGCACCTTGGGCGAATAAGCGAAATCCATGAGCAGCTCCCGATGGTTAAGGCAGTTCTTGCAGAGGTTGTTCAAGTCATGCAATCGATGCTAGAACAGCGCTGATCATTTACCTAGCCTATTCTCGGCGTGTATAAACATTCATCACCAATATATGATCCGCTGATCGTCAGCCCCAAAACACTTGCACTTAATAACAAGAGAAGCCGCGTTATGAATCTGAGTAAGGTCGACCTCAACCTTTTCATCGTCTTCGACGCGATCTACACCGAAGCCAACCTGACCCGCGCCGGGCAGATTGTCGGCATCACGCAGCCGGCGGTGTCGAACGCGCTGGCACGGTTGCGCGAAACCTTCAACGACCCGCTGTTTGTGCGCACGGCCCAAGGCATGGTGCCGACGCCGATGGCGCAGAACATCATCGGCCCGGTGCGCAACGCCCTGTCGCTATTGCGCGTGTCGGTGCAGGAAAGTCGCATTTTCAACCCGGCGCAGGCGGTCAAGACCTACCGCATCAGCATGACCGACCTCACTGAAGCGATAATCCTGCCGCCACTGTTCCAGCGCTTGCGCCGCCTGGCGCCGACGGTGATTATCGAAAGCTTTCTGTCCAAACGTCGGGAAACCACCAAGGAACTGGCGGCCGGGCGTCTGGATTTCGCCGTGGATGCGCCGCTCAACACTGACCCACAGGTGCGCCACGTCAAGCTGATGGACGACCGTTACGTCTGTGCGATGCGCAAGGGCCATCCGATGGCGGGCAAGGACAAACTCAGCCTCGATGACTACCTGTCGCTGACTCACATCCATATTTCCAGCCGCCGCAGCGGTCTGGGTTATGTCGATCTGGCACTGGGCAAAATGGGCATCCAGCGCAAGATCGCCCTGCGCTCGCAGCACTACCTGATGGCCTCGCAAGTGATGCAGCAGACCGACATGGTCATGACCGTACCGGAGCGGTTTGCCCGCCGGCACGAACTGCAGGCGTTCAATTTGCCGGTCAACGACGTGCCGTCGGTGGAGACGCATCTGTACTGGCATGAAAGCACCGACCAGGACCCGGCCAACCGCTGGATGCGCGAACAGATGATCGAGTTGTGCCAGCAGGTGACGGCGCAGGAGAAGAAGCTGGAAAAGGTGTAGGGCTTCAGGCCGCGTTATCGTTCTTCGCGAGCAGGCTCGCTCCCACAGGGGCTTGCGACGTGCACAACACCCATGTGGGAGCGAGCCTGCTCGCGAAGAGGCCATCAACTACACCACAAATCATCCCGCTTGACGTAAACGTAAACCACCGATTAGCTTAGCGCCACGCCCCCTTTCCGAGCGCTTTCATGAGCAGTCAGACTTACAGCATTTCCGACCTCGCCCGCGAGCTGGACATCACCACCCGGGCGATCCGCTTTTATGAAGAGCAAGGCCTGCTCAGTCCTGAGCGTCGTGGCCAGGAACGCATTTACTCACCGCGCGACAAGGTCACGCTGAAACTGATTCTGCGTGGCAAACGCATCGGCTTCTCGCTGGCCGAATGCCGTGAGCTGATCGAGCTTTACGATCCGTCGAGCGGTAACACCAGACAGCTCAACAGCATGCTGGCGAAAATCAGCGAGCGCCGTGAACAGCTTGAGCAACAGTTGCTCGATATCGAACAGATGAAACTGGAGCTCGATACCGCCGAGGAGCGCTGTGTGCAGGCGCTGGAGCAGACGCTCAAGAGCCAGCAGGTGGTCTAGCAAACACCACATCCCCCTGTAGGAGTGAGCCTGCTCGCGATAGCGGTGTATCAGAAAAAAATTGATGACTGACACTCCGCTATCGCGAGCAGGCTCACTCCTACAAAGGGATCTCCACGAATTCAACAGAGCAGGTCCCAGCCATGTCCCTCCCCTCCCAAGTACGCCTGATCGAAGTCGGCCCACGCGATGGCCTGCAGAACGAAGCCCAACCCATCAGCGTGGCCGACAAGGTGCAACTGGTCGATGCCCTGAGCGCTGCTGGCCTGGGCTATATCGAAGTCGGCAGTTTCGTCTCGCCCAAGTGGGTGCCGCAGATGGCCGGGTCGGCCGAGGTTTTCGCGCAGATCCAGCGTAAACCGGGGGTGACCTACGGCGCGCTGGCGCCGAACCTGCGCGGCTTCGAAGATGCCATCGCCGCCGGGGTCAAGGAAGTCGCGGTGTTTGCCGCCGCCTCCGAAGCCTTTTCGCAACGCAACATCAATTGTTCGATCAGCGAAAGCCTGGCGCGCTTCGCACCGATCATGGAAGCCGCCAGACAACACGGCGTTAGCGTGCGTGGTTACGTTTCCTGTGTGTTGGGCTGCCCGTATGAAGGCACGGTCGCGCCGGAGCAAGTGGCGCTGGTCGCGCGCGAGCTGTACGCGATGGGCTGTTACGAGGTGTCGCTGGGCGACACCATCGGCACAGGGACCGCCGGGGCGACTCGACGCCTGTTCGAAGTGGTGTCGGCGCACGTGCCGCGAGACAAGCTCGCCGGGCATTTCCACGACACTTACGGCCAGGCCATGGCCAATATTTACGCCAGCCTGCTCGAAGGCATCGCCGTGTTCGACAGTTCGATCGCCGGCCTCGGCGGTTGCCCTTACGCCAAGGGCGCGAGCGGTAACGTTGCCACCGAGGACGTGGTGTACTTGCTCAACGGCTTGGGGATCGAGACCGGCATCGACCTGGACACCTTGATTATCGCGGGCCAGCAGATCAGCGCCGTGCTCGGCCGGCCCAGCGGCTCGCGGGTGGCCAAGGCGCGCAGCGCACAGTGAGGTGTTACCGCTGCGTCGGCGATGTGGGCAAAAGCGAGTAACACGGAAACAAATTGTCTGGATTGCTCCGACCCGAAAAATTCTGAAAATCCTAAACACTTGATTTATAAGGGTTTTAAAAAGTTGGCACGACACCTGCTATCTCTATCGCATAACAAGAATAAAAAGCCGCAAACCAATAAAAACAAGACGAAACGACTCTGACATAACAAAAACAACACGGCAGAGACGCAGCTAACAGATTTTTTTGGAGAAGGTGTGCTTTTCAGGGTGCTCTCAGGAGTGACCCGCAACCGGGCAGAGAACAATAAAACTACCTTCAGGTAGCTCCCGAATCGGTTGGATCGCTTGGCGAGAAAGCAGATCAGCGCTCAAAAAAATACGTTTGCTCTTGACCCCGGATGGGGGTCGCCAAAAACAGCGGTAAAGGGCCACGGTTGCCAAAAACAACAACAGACCGACCCTCAATAATAAAAAAAGAGCACGCGACGACAAAATTAAAGGGGAGCTTCGGCTCCCCTTTGTGCTTTCTGTAATCCCCGAAATCCCCCCAATTTCCTTGTGGGAGCGGGCTTGCTCGCGAAAGCGGTGTGCCATTCACACTTGCATTGACTGACACACCGCTTTCGCGAGCAAGCCCGCTCCCACATTTGATCTTCTTCAGGCCTGCCTTCCGCGCAGCTCTTCGATACTGATCTCACGCATGCGGAATTTCTGGATCTTGCCCGTCACCGTCATCGGAAACGCTTCAACGAATTTGAAATGCCGCGGCGTCTTGAAGTGCGCGATGCGTTCCTTGCACCAGGCTTGCAGTTCCAGTTCCGAGGCGCTGTGGCCGGGGTGGAATTTGATCCAGGCGACAATTTCTTCGCCATAGCGCGAACACGGAATGCCGATCACCTGGACGTCGGCCACCGCCGGGTGAGTGAAGAAAAACTCCTCCAGCTCACGCGGATAAATATTCTCGCCGCCACGGATGATCATGTCCTTGTTGCGCCCGGCGATATTGACGTAGCCCGCCTCGTTCATGCTCGCCAGGTCGCCGGTGTGCATCCACCCTGCCTCGTCGATGGCTTCAGCGGTGGCCTGCGGGTTGTTCCAGTAACCCAGCATCACGCTGTAGCCGCGGGTGCAGAGTTCGCCGATGGTGCCGCGGGGTACAAGGTTTCCGGCCTCGTCGATGATTTTGCTTTCCAGCTGCGGCTGGGTGCGGCCGACGGTCGTCACGCGCAATTCCAGCTCGTCGTTCGGTCCGGTCTGTAGCGATACCGGGCTGGTTTCGGTCATGCCGTAGGCAATCTGCACTTCGCTCATGTGCATCTCGCGAATGACCCGGCGCATGACTTCTATCGGACACGTGGCGCCGGCCATGATGCCGGTGCGCAGGCTCGACAGATCGAATTCGCCGCGCTGTGGCTGATCGAGCATGGCGATAAACATGGTGGGGACGCCGTACAGGCCCGTGGCCCTTTCCTCGGCGACGGCTTGCAGCGTCAGCAGCGGATCGAATGCATCGTTGGGGTAAATCATCGTGCTGCCATGGGTGATGCTGCCGAGGTTGCCCATGACCATGCCAAAGCAGTGATACAACGGCACCGGGATCATCAGGCGATCGGCGGGGGTCAGGCCGATACTTTCGCCGACCATGAAACCGTTGTTGAGGATGTTGTAGTGACTGAGGGTGGCACCTTTGGGAAAACCGGTGGTGCCGGAGGTGTACTGGATGTTCACCGGTTGATCGAAATGCAGACTGTCGCTGCGTTCGCATAATTGTTGCGGCGAGACACTGCGGGCCAGATCGGCCAGTTGCGACCATGGCAGGAAGCCGGATGGCGGTCGCGCATCGAGACTGATCACCCCGCGCAGGTCCGGCAGGCGTTCGCTGTGCAACTGGCCGATGGGTTGTTCGGCCAGTTCCGGCGCCAGGCCCTGCAGCATTTCGTGATAGTTCGAGGTTTTGAACGCGCCTGCACAGACCAGCCATTGGCAGCCGGACTGCTTGAGCACGTATTCGAGCTCGGAACTGCGGTACGCCGGGTTGATGTTGACCAGGATCACGCCGATTTTCGCCGTGGCGAACTGGCTGATGCACCACTGCGCGCAATTGGGTGCCCAGATGCCGAGGCGGTCACCGGCCTGCAAACCGAGGGCGAGCAAGGCGCGAGCATGCAGGTCCACGGCGTCGCCCAGTTGCCGCCAGGAATAACGCAACTGTTGATGGCGCACCACCAGCGCCTCGCCGTCCGGGTACTGCGCGACGGTCTGATCGAAGCGCTGACCGATGGTCATCGCCAGCAAGGCTTTGTCCTGAGAACCGCGGGTATAGCTGCGCTGCGGTGTTGCACTGGGTTGATCCATGATGACCCCTATTGTCTTTATTAGTGGGTGTATCGAAGTGCCCTTTGTAGGAGTGAGCCTGCTCGCGATAGCGGTGTGTCAGTCGAGGCAAACATCGACTGGTACGACATTATCGCGAGCAGGCTCACTCCTACATGAAGCTCTCCGTTTTCAATCCTGAACTGCCCTCACTCTCGCCCAAGTTGACGCTTACGTAAAGCCGATTGACAGTCTAACTCATGAAGCTTTACGTTAACGTAAAGCTGAACGCCGATTCTCGAGCGCTCCACCCGATAAAAAAGCCAATAGGTGACCCATGAGCTACCCATCCCTGAACTTCGCCCTCGGTGAAACCATCGACATGCTGCGCGATCAGGTTCAGTCCTTTGTCGCCGACCAGATCGCGCCGCGGGCTGCGCAGATCGATCACGACAACCTGTTCCCGGCCGACATGTGGCGCAAATTCGGTGACATGGGCCTGCTCGGCATTACCGTGCCGGAAGAATACGGCGGCGCCGGCCTGGGTTATCTGGCGCACGTGGTGGCGATGGAAGAAATCAGCCGCGGCTCGGCGTCGGTGGCGTTGTCCTACGGCGCGCATTCCAACCTCTGCGTCAACCAGATCAACCGCAACGGCAACCACGAACAAAAGATCAAGTATTTGCCCAAGCTGATCAGCGGCGAGCACGTCGGCGCCCTGGCGATGAGCGAGCCCAACGCCGGTTCCGACGTGGTCTCGATGAAACTGCGCGCGGATAAACGCGGCGACCGTTTCGTGCTCAACGGCAGCAAAACCTGGATCACCAACGGCCCCGACGCCAACACCTACGTGATCTACGCCAAGACCGATCTGGAAAAAGGTCCGCACGGCATCACTGCGTTCATCGTCGAGCGCGACTGGAAAGGCTTCAGCCGCAGCAACAAATTCGACAAGCTCGGCATGCGCGGCTCCAACACGTGCGAGCTGTTTTTCGATGACGTTGAAGTGCCGGAAGAAAACATCCTCGGCGTACTCAACGGCGGCGTGAAAGTGCTGATGAGCGGCCTCGATTACGAGCGCGTGGTGCTCTCGGGTGGCCCGACCGGGATCATGCAGTCGTGCATGGACTTGATCGTGCCGTACATCCACGACCGTAAGCAGTTCGGCCAGAGCATCGGCGAATTCCAGCTGATCCAGGGCAAAGTCGCCGACATGTACACCCAACTCAACGCCAGCCGCGCCTACCTTTACGCCGTTGCCCAGGCCTGCGAGCGCGGCGAAACCACGCGCAAGGACGCCGCCGGGGTGATCCTCTACACCGCCGAACGCGCCACGCAAATGGCCCTCGACGCGATCCAGATTCTCGGCGGCAACGGCTACATCAACGAATTCCCCGCGGGCCGCCTGTTGCGTGACGCCAAGCTGTATGAAATCGGCGCCGGCACCAGCGAAATCCGACGCATGCTGATCGGTCGCGAACTGTTCAACGAAACCCGCTAAACGGAGCTGACCATGGCAACCCTGCACACTCAGCTCAACCCGCGTTCAGCGGAGTTCGCCGCCAACAGCGCGGCGATGCTCAAACAGGTCGACGCCCTGCAGACCCTGCTCGCCCAAGTGGCGCAGGGTGGCGGCGCGAAAGCCCAGGAGCGACACACCTCGCGGGGCAAGTTGCTGCCGCGTGAGCGCATCAATCGCCTGCTCGATCCCGGCTCGCCGTTTCTCGAGATCAGCCAACTCGCCGCTCACGCCGTGTATGGCGAAGAGGTGCCCGCCGCCGGGGTGATCGCCGGGATCGGTCGGGTCGAAGGCGTCGAATGCATGATCGTCGCCAACGACGCGACGGTGAAAGGTGGCTCGTACTACCCGTTGACCGTGAAAAAACACCTGCGCGCGCAGACCATCGCCCAGCAGAATCGCTTGCCATGCATTTATCTGGTGGATTCGGGTGGCGCCAATTTGCCGCGTCAGGACGAGGTGTTTCCGGACCGCGAGCACTTCGGGCGGATCTTTTTCAATCAGGCCAACATGAGCGCCATGGGCATCCCGCAGATTGCCGTGGTCATGGGCTCGTGCACCGCTGGCGGCGCTTATGTGCCGGCGATGGCGGACGAGGCGATCATGGTGCGCAACCAGGCGACGATTTTCCTCGCCGGGCCGCCGCTGGTGAAGGCCGCGACCGGCGAAGTGGTCAGTGCCGAAGACCTGGGCGGTGCCGACGTGCACTGCAAGACCTCCGGGGTGGCCGACCACTACGCCGAGAGTGACGAACACGCCCTCGCCCTCGCCCGCCGCAGTGTCGCCAACCTCAACTGGCGCAAGCTGGGCGAGGTGCAGCAACGCACGCCGATTGCCCCGGCGTATGCCAGCGACGAGTTGTACGGTGTGGTTCCGGCTGACGCCAAGCAGCCGTTCGACGTGCGCGAAGTGATCGCACGGCTGGTCGACGGTTCGCTGTTCGATGAGTTCAAAGCGCTGTTCGGCACCACACTGGTCTGCGGTTTCGCCCATCTGCATGGCTACCCGATCGCGATTCTGGCGAACAACGGCATCCTCTTCGCCGAAGCCGCGCAGAAAGGCGCGCACTTTATCGAACTGGCCTGCCAGCGCGGCATTCCGTTGCTGTTTCTGCAAAACATCACCGGTTTCATGGTCGGGCAGAAATACGAGGCCGGCGGCATCGCCAAGCACGGCGCAAAACTGGTGACCGCGGTGGCGTGCGCCAAGGTGCCGAAATTCACCGTGATCATCGGCGGCAGCTTTGGGGCCGGCAACTACGGCATGTGCGGGCGGGCCTATGATCCGCGTTTCCTGTGGATGTGGCCGAATGCTCGGATCGGCGTGATGGGCGCCGAACAGGCGGCCGGCGTGCTGGTGCAGGTCAAGCGCGAACAGGCCGAGCGCAGCGGTCAGGCGTTCAACGCCGAACAGGAAGCCGAGATCAAACAACCGATCCTTGATCAATACGAAGAACAGGGCCACCCCTACTATTCCAGCGCCCGGCTTTGGGACGACGGCGTCATCGACCCGGCGCAAACCCGCGACGTGCTGGCCCTGGCGTTTTCCGCGTCGTTGAACGCGCCAATCGAACCGAGCCGCTTCGGCGTGTTCCGGATGTGATGCTTTTTTTGTGGGAGCGAGCCTGTGTGGCGAGGGAGCTTGCTCCCGCTCCTGCAAAAACCGTGGAGACGGATGAATATGAGTGATTTCAACACCCTTGAGCTCCAGAGTGACCCACGCGGCTTCGCCACGCTGTGGCTCAACCGCGCCGAGAAGAACAACGCTTTCAACGCCGAAATGATTCGTGAATTGATCCTCGCCCTCGACAAGGTCGCCAGCGATGCCGGCCTGCGTTTCCTGTTGCTGCGTGGGCGCGGCAGGCATTTCAGTGCCGGCGCCGACCTGGCCTGGATGCAGCAATCGGCGGAACTCGATTACAACACCAACCTCGACGACGCCCGTGAACTGGCAGAGCTGATGTACAACCTCGCCAAACTGAAAATCCCCACCGTGGCCGTGGTACAAGGCGCGGCGTTCGGTGGCGCGCTTGGACTGATCAGTTGCTGCGACATGGCCATCGGTGCCGATGATGCGCAGTTCTGCCTGTCGGAAGTGCGCATCGGCCTGGCGCCGGCAGTGATCAGTCCGTTCGTGGTGCAGGCAATCGGCGAACGTGCGGCACGGCGTTATGCGCTGACGGCCGAGCGCTTCGGCGGGCAGCGCGCGCGGGAGATCGGCCTGTTGTCGGAGAGCTATCCGGCTGCAGAACTCGATCAACAGGTCGAACAGTGGATCGACAATTTGCTGCTCAACAGCCCCGCCGCCATGCGCGCCAGCAAAGATCTGCTGCGTGAGGTCGGCAACGGTGCGCTGACCCCGGCCCTGCGCCGCTACACCGAAAATGCCATCGCGCGGATTCGTGTCAGTCCGGAAGGCCAGGAAGGCTTGCGTGCCTTTCTGCAAAAACGCCCGCCGAACTGGCAAGCCGCAACCACTCAGGAGTCGCGTTGATGAGCGCACCCGTGATTACCACCTTGCTGGTGGCCAACCGTGGCGAAATCGCCTGCCGCGTGATGCGCACCGCCAAGGCCCTCGGACTGACCACCGTCGCCGTGCACAGCGCCACCGACCGCGAGGCGCGGCACAGCCGTGAAGCGGATATTCGCGTCGATCTGGGCGGCAGCAAAGCGGCCGACAGTTACCTGCAAATCGACAAACTGATTGCCGCGGCCAAGGCCAGCGGCGCGCAGGCCATTCATCCGGGATACGGTTTTTTGTCCGAGAACGCCGGGTTCGCCCGCGCGATCGAGGCGGCCGGACTGGTGTTCCTCGGTCCGCCCGCCTCGGCCATCGACGCCATGGGCAGCAAGTCCGCCGCAAAAGCCCTGATGGAAACGGCGGGCGTGCCGCTGGTGCCGGGCTACCACGGCGAAGCGCAAGACCTCGAGACCTTCCGTGAGGCGTGTGAGCGCATTGGTTATCCGGTGCTGCTCAAGGCCACGGCCGGCGGCGGCGGTAAAGGCATGAAAGTGGTTGAGCACGTCGGTCAGTTGGCCGAAGCCCTCGCCTCCGCGCAACGTGAAGCGCAATCGTCGTTCGGCGATTCGCGGATGCTGGTGGAAAAGTACCTGCTCAAGCCGCGCCATGTGGAAATCCAGATCTTTGCCGACCAGCACGGTCATTGCCTGTACCTGAACGAGCGCGATTGCTCGATTCAGCGACGCCATCAGAAAGTCGTCGAAGAAGCCCCCGCGCCAGGCCTGACACCTGAGCTGCGGCGAGCGATGGGCGAAGCGGCGGTCCGTTCGGCGCAAGCGATCGGTTACGTCGGCGCCGGCACCGTTGAGTTTTTGCTGGATGCTCGCGGTGAGTTCTTCTTCATGGAGATGAACACGCGGTTGCAGGTTGAGCACCCGGTGACAGAAGCCATTACCGGCCTGGATCTGGTTGCCTGGCAAATCCGCGTTGCCCGTGGCGAGGCGCTGCCGATCACCCAGGCGCAAGTGCCGCTCAACGGGCACGCCATTGAAGTGCGGCTGTATGCCGAAGACCCGGCGAACGACTTTTTGCCGGCGACTGGTCGCCTCGACCTGTACCGCGAATCCGCTGCGGGACCGGGGCGCCGGGTCGACAGCGGCGTTGCCGAAGGTGACGAGATTTCGCCGTTCTACGACCCGATGCTCGGCAAGCTGATTGCCTGGGGCGAGGATCGCGAGCACGCCCGCCTGCGCTTGTTGAGCATGCTTGACGAGTTCGCGATTGGCGGCTTGAAGACCAATATCAACTTCCTGCGCCAGATCATTGCGCACCCGGCGTTTGCTGCCGCTGAGCTGGACACCGGTTTTATCCCGCGTTATCAGGAACAGTTGCTGCCCGTGCCGGGGGCGCTGAGCGATGCTTTCTGGCATACCGCCGCCCAGGCCGTTGCGCAAAGTTTGCCGGCGGACGATACACAGTCGCCGTGGGCGTCAGCCAGTGGTTGGCGTGCCGGGCTGCCCAGCGAGATCACCCTTCACTTGAGCTGTGAGGGCGAGGATCGCGCACTGACCTTGAACGCAGATGGCAACGTAAGGCTTTGCGGGGAAACACTGCTGATCGAACACGACGGCGTTCGTCGCCAGGTACGAGCGATTCGTCGGCATGACGCGGTGTATCTGCAATGGGATGGCCAGTTGCGCCGCATCGAAACGTACGATCCGATCAGCGCCGTGGAAGCTAGCCACAGTCATCAGGGCGGGCTGACCGCGCCGATGAACGGCAGCATCGTCCGCGTGCTGGTCGAGGCAGGACAAACCGTCGAAGCGGGCGCTCAGCTCGTGGTGCTGGAAGCCATGAAAATGGAGCACAGCATTCGTGCGCCCCATGCGGGCGTGGTCAAGGCGCTTTATTGCCAGGAAGGCGAAATGGTCGGCGAAGGCAGCGCGCTGGTGGAACTGCAAGAGCTGTGAACAAGCCGATCGATCCGACGGCAGACGCGGATCGATCGGCCTAGAAACGTGCCGTTGCCTGGACCACGACACCGAGTATCCGGCACTCGTCGGTGAACAGCGCTTTCGGCCAGGTCGGGTTGAGCGGCACCAGGTAACGCTGGCCGCCCTCTTCATCGAGTTTGCGAAAAATCGCTTCGTCGCTGTCGGGCCACTGCGCGATGACCAGTTTGCCCGGCACCGCCTCCGCTGCCGGATCGACCAGAATCAACATCCCTTCGGCCACGCTCGGGCCGCTGGGTGCCGTCATTGAATCGCCGGCCACCGTCAGCCAGAACGCGGCGCCACGGGCGTGGTAATCCGTCAGTTCGAACCTTTGCTTGCCTGAGGCGGGCGCATAGGCGGTCTGATCGCTCTCGCGCGCTTCGCACGGGGTACGCCAATCACTTACCGGGTAGCGGAAGTACGGGTTGTACTTTTGCGCCAGCGGCATTTCGTCCGCAGGCGTCAGCTGCGGCTCGCGGATCACCAGCTCCACTTCCAGAAATTCCATGCCCAGCGCTTGCAGCACACGGTTCATTTGCGTAATGCCCGGCTCGCGACGTTTGTTCAGCCAATGGCCGATGCCGCCCTGGGACATGCCGACGCGCTCTCCGAGCTCTGTTTGAGTGATTTTGAGCTCACTCATTTTGGCCTTGACCAACTCAATCCATTTATCCATGTGCGGCACCTTACGCGGGAGCCTGCGGCCCGCAAAACACATATTGTAGTATTAAAATTCAAGTCACAATTACGGATTGTACTATCCTCAGCGGACGGACTTTCAATCCAACACGGAGTGGCCCCTCACGATGAACATCAACAGCAAAGACCTGCCCGATCTGCAAATGGACACCACCTTCACCTCGCCCCAAGGCACCGCCGCGGCCCAGCGAGCGCTCGACTATTACTTGAAACCAACTGTTTCAGAACCCCAGGCCGATGAGCGTTTTTTCGATGTCAGGCGCCACCTCAGCGGCGAGGAAGCCCTGGTGCATGCCTCGGATCTGTTGCGCTGCGCCGCGGCGACAGCCTTCAAAGCCGCTGAAAACCTGCAAGGCGCGAGTCGCGATCTGGCGTTCTCGGTGGTGCACATGGTGGATATGGCGCGGGCGATGGTTGACCACTCGCTTGACGGCGATGAGGCCTGAGCCATGAAAGCTCAAACGGACAGGAAAGAATTTCCCAATCGCGCAGATAAAAACATTTGACTTGCAAATGATAATGATTATTATTGCAAGCAGCTGGTCGCGAGATCAGTCGATAGACCAGAGACCTTAGGTCGGTCTTCTGGACTATCTCCTCATCAGGCTAATCACGGTTTTTGACCCGGCTTTTTGCCGGGTCTTTTTTTGCCCGTTTTTCGGGCTTGTGTCTTCAGGCTAATGAAGTCTTTGGGTGCTGCAAATTCGATGGCGCGGATAATATCAAAAGAATATTGGTTGGCAAGCCGAGCCCGGCCACATTGGGGCAAACTAACGACAATTAGCACTTGAGAATCAATCGCACAGTCTCTAAGCTGCCTTCGCGTCATGGAGGACGCCCCCCGCCACAAACCCCGCGATTCCCCTCGGTTTCACCGCTGTCTTGCGTGTAAAGTAGCCGCCATAAAAATCATATTCAGGATTCGATTATGACTGTGGCCAAATCTTCATTCGATATCAGCGCCAACTTCGACAGCGGCAATATCCAAGTCATCGACATCAGTAATCCGCTCAATCCGGTGCTGGCCATCCGCCCGGATACACGCAGCGCGCATTTTCAGTGGTTCCACTTCAAGGCCAGCGGCCTGCATGTTCATCAGGAACACTGGTTTCGCCTGGTCAATGCCAGCCAATCGACCTACAGCAAAGGCTGGCCGGGCTATCAAGCGGTGGCGTCGTACGATCACGTCAACTGGTTCCGCATCCCCACCAGTTTTGAAGGCGACAGCCTGCGCTTTTGCCTCGAAGCCGAGCAAACCCACGCCTGGTTCGCCTATTTCGAACCTTACAGCCGTGGCCGTCACGATTGGCTGATCGGGCAAGCGCTGAGCAAGGCTGGCACCGAACTGCTGGCGACCGGCAAAAGCGTCGAAGGTCGTGATATTCAGTTGCTGCGCAAAGGCAGCGGTGCCGAAGGCCAGCGCAAGATCTGGATCATCGCCCAGCAGCATCCGGGCGAGCACATGGCTGAATGGTTCATGGAAGGCGTGATTGAGCGCCTGGAACGTCAGGACGATCCGCTGCTGAACAAACTCCTGGCCAGCGCCGATCTATATCTGGTGCCGAACATGAACCCGGACGGCGCCTTCCACGGGCATCTGCGCACCAACGCCATGGGCCAGGACTTGAACCGTGCCTGGCAGAGCGCCAGTCAGGAAATCAGCCCGGAAGTGCTTTTCGTCCAGCAACAGATGGAAAAATATGGCGTCGATGCGTTTATCGACGTACATGGCGACGAAACCATTCCTCACGTGTTCACCGCCGGCTGTGAAGGCAACCCTGGCTTTACGCCGCGCATCGAAAAGCTCGAAGAGCATTTCCGCAGTCACCTGAAGCACACCACCAAAGACTTCCAGACCACCTACGGCTACACCCGTGACGAACCGGGTCAGGCCAACATGACACTGGCCTGCAACAGCGTCGGGCAGAAATACGACTGCCTGTCGCTGACGCTGGAGATGCCGTTCAAGGACCACGACGACCACCCGGACAAGCTCACCGGCTGGTCGGGCAAACGTTCGAAGCAATTGGGCAAAGACGTGCTGACCACTCTCGCCGACATGGTCGATACCCTGCGCTGATCGCCCTCCCCTGTAATGACAAAAGATCGCAGCCCGCCTGCGATCTTTTGCTTTGAGGGTCAGCCGCGATCGCGCCCGCGCAACATGCTCTCGAGCACCTCATCACGGCGCACCCAGCCATGAAACAGTGCCGCCGCCAGGTGCACCAGTACCGTCAGAAACAGCAGATAGGCCAGATAACCGTGGGCCTTGCGCAACAACGCAAACAGCTGTGCATCGGCCGGCACGATTGACGGCAAATGCACTGAGGCGCTGAGCATCACCGGCTCGCCCGAAGCGCTGATCATCGCCCAGCCGAGCAGCGGCAACACCAGCATCAACGCATACAACAAGACATGGGAGCCCTTGGCTGCCAGCACTTGCCAGCCCGGCAGATCATCGGGCAGCGGCGGCTGGCGCGTGGACCAACGCACCAGCAGGCGCACGATCACCAGCGCCAGAATCGCGATACCCAAGGGCTTGTGCAGATGGATCAGCCACTCATGGCGAGACGACACCGAAGTGACCATCCCGGCGCCGATAAACAGCATGGCGATGATCATCAGCGCCATCAGCCAGTGCAACAGGCGCGCCAGCAAGGCGAAATGAGTCGGTTGAGCGCTCATGGACGAGCCTCCTGTTTGGCCGCGGGCAACTGGCTGACTTCGCTGGTGCGACGCAGGTAGGAATCGGCGTAGCCGGCGGAACGCGCGGCAAGCAATGGATCGTCGGAACCTTGAATGCCGGCCGGCAGCACCAGCGGGTCATAGTTGATGTCGCGGCACTCACCACTGAGCTGCGGCTGGGTTTTCTCCAGCACCAGCGTACCGGCGTTCAGCACCTTGCGCCCGACGGGCCAGGATTTGCTGGCATCGTTTACCGGATCGTCGGCATTGGCCAGGGTGATGTTCAACTGGAAGCGCAATGGTGCAGCGGCCAAGCGTTGCACCAGATCCTTTTCCAGAAAGTCCGCGCCTTCAGGGGCGGTGGCCCCTGCCGCGTCCTGCGCCAGTGGCGTCATGCTCCAGCGCACTGCCTGCTTTTTACCGCTGGCGTCGACCAGGTAAAACGCATTGACGCTGTTATAGGTTTCAGTGGCGTAACTGGCCGACGGCTTGGCGGTCTTCACCCACGTCAGGAACGGCACGGCTTCCGGGTGCGCAGCAAAGAATGCCGGGACCTTCGTCGGGTCGGGCTTGCCGGTGGCCGGATCCGGTGACTGCGCCTGCTGCAATTGGTAGAACGCTTCGGGAGTGGCCACCGGGAACACCGGCATGCTGTTCATCCCGGTGCGCCATTGCTGGCCGTCCGCCTGAGTGAAGCGCAGCGCCAGACTGCGGATCGGCACGGCGCTATCCGGCGCATACGGGTTGCCCGCCGGCAAGGCGAAGCGCCCGACCACCGGCGTCTGCGGTTGATTAAACACCTGCGCAGTAGAAAACGCCCGGGCCTCGCCACTGCTCTCGAAATGGCCGATCACGCAGACGCCCTTGGCGTGGTTGCGCCGAAAACCTTGATGCACGCCGTTGTTCTTTTCCAGCACATCGACCAGCGCCTTGGGCGTCAATCGCTGTGGGTCGAAGTTGCCATGCACGTAGGCCATCGCCCCGGCCACGGCGGCGACTACCACGGCAATGCCGCCCAGACGCAAAACCAGACTCGCGGCACTCAATGGCCGGCGCGGTGGCCTGCCGGGCGGTGCGGTGTTGGGAGACGAGCGATCAACCATGAAACTCTCCAGGCCAACGGCCATAGGTAGGAAGAATCAGCAAGACGCGCGCCGTCGGGGTTTATTCCATGGCGCAGTGTTTATTTTTCCGAACGTGGAATAACCTCCAGTGACGGACGTCTTCCTAGTCCACAGCGTAGTGACTAGTAGAATTTCATGAGCGAATTCGACGAACAGTTGAGAGAAATCATTCCGCGGCTGCGCCGCTTTGCCGTGTCCCTGACGCGCAAAAGCAGCAGTGCCGACGATCTGGTCCAGGCCAGCCTTGAACGGGCGCTGTCAGCGTGGGGCGGCAAACGCACCGACGGCGATTTGCGCGCCTGGCTGTTTGCGATCCTCTACCGGCAATTTCTCGATGCCCATCGCCGCGCTCGGCGCTATGCGCGAATGCTCGAGTTCTTCACCGGGCGCGACGACGCCGAACCGTCGGTAGAGCGCACCGTTATCGCCCGCTCGACCCTGCAAGCTTTCGATCGCTTGCCCACCGAACAACGCGCCCTGCTACTGATGGTGTCGGTGGAAGGCCTTGCCTATAAAGAGGTCGCCGAGATCCTCGGCGTCCCGACCGGCACCGTGATGTCGCGCCTGTCCCGCGCCCGCCAGGCCTTGCGCCAACTCAGCGACGGCGAAATCAGCAGCCCTTCTTTGCGGATACTCAAATGATCAGCCTGCCTCCCAGCGAGCATGACTTGCACGCCTACGTCGACCACCAGCTCAGCGACGCCGACCGGCGCACGCTGCAAACCTGGCTGGCCAGCCACCCCGAGGAAGCGGCGCAAGTGCGCGCCTGGCAGCAGGATGCCCAACAGTTGCGTGCAGCCCTCAGTGGCGCGTTGCAGCAACCGGCCAACCCGGCGCTGGATCCGGCGCTGATCCGCCAGCGCCGCCGGCACCAGTCCCGACGCCATCTGGCCAGCGCGGCCGTGTTGCTGATCGCGGTCGGCATCGGCGGTTTCAGTGGTTGGCAGGCCAGGGAAATGACCCTGGCGCGCCCTTCCCCGTTACCGATGACCGACGCCTTGCAAGCCTATCGGTTGATTGCCCAGCAGGGCATCTTGCCGGCCGACTATCAAGTCGACGACGACGGCGACATGCAGCATTGGCTCGACCGCTACTTCAAGCAGGCCGGGCGCTTGCCGGATCTCAAAGCCGCCGGGTTCGAGCCGGTCAGCGGGCGTTTGCTGAGCACCGACGAAGGTCCGGCGGCGATGGTGATGTATGAGGATGGCAGTGGCCATAAAGTGAGTTTTTACGTGCGCCCGCCGGGGCCGAAGAATACGTTCCTGCCGCGGGGCAGTCGCAACGATGGCGATTTGCAGGCTGACTATTGGTCCGGTGCCGGCTACAACTATGCGCTGGTCAGCCCGACGGACTCGCCGGCGGCGCAGTTGCTCAAGCAATCACCACCGTTCTGAAATACCACCCTGCACTCGTCAGCTTCTACATTCGGGATCGTGCATATTTCATGGAGCTGGCGCCCGAGCTCTGGTTAAACTGGGACCGCCGCGCTCCCGGTGGAGCCGGCCCAATCAACCAGGAGTCTGCCCCGCGTGCCCGCCCGACCGACCAGACGATCACGATTGAGCCAACGCTGGCCGGTGTTGCAGCGCTTGTTCGGCAAGGGCCTGGCCGCCAGCGCGGCGCCTGATGGCAATGCCCGGTCGATCCGCGAATATTTCCGCGACAAGGCCCACCAGCAGGGTTACACCCTCAGCCGCAGCCAGCAGCAGGTGATTGACTGCATGGCGCAGCAGGCCAGTATTTTGCTCGACAGCCGCGCGCGCACGCCGCCCGGCCTGTATCTGTACGGCCCGGTCGGGCGCGGCAAGAGCTGGCTGCTCGACGGTTTTTTTCAGGCACTGCCGATCACCCGCAAACGCCGCCTGCATTTCCATCAGTTCTTCGCCCAATTGCATCAGGACATGTTCCGCCACCGTCAGTTGGAGGACGCGCTGGAGGTCACGCTCGACGAATGGCTGCAAGACTGCCAGGTCCTGTGTTTCGATGAGTTTCATGTCCACGATATCGGCGACGCGATGCTCATCAGCCGCCTGTTCAAGGCATTGTTCAAGCGCCGGATCGTGCTGTTACTGACGTCCAACTACGCGCCGGAAGGGCTGCTGCCCAATCCGCTTTATCACGCCCGCTTCAAGCCGGTGATCGAACTGATCAATGCGCGTATGCAGGTGATGGAGGTGGGTGGTCCTCACGACTATCGCAGCCAGGCCCGGCGCCATACGCATCAGCGGTTCACCCAGGGACATTACGTCTGGCCCGCTACGCCGGCCCAACGCCAGGCCCTGAACGTGCCGCCCCGCACCGCGCCGGCCCTGACGCTCGCGGTTGGCACCCGCCACTTGCAGGCGCGCTTGTGCGAAGAGCGTCGGGTCGGTTTTACCTTCGGCGATCTGTGTGAACAGCCGACGGCCGTCATGGATTACCTGCAGCTGTGCCAGCGTTTCGATCAGTGGATCATCGATGACTTGCCGGCACTGGATGACTGCCCCATCGCTGTGCAGCAGCGCTTCATCAACCTGATCGACGTGCTTTACGATCAGGACAAACACCTGACTTTGCTTGGCCGATTGCCGTTGTGCCAGAGCCTGGCAGGCAACGCCATCGACCTGGCGCGCACGCGCAGTCGGTTGGGGCAATTGCAGGAAGTCCACGAAGCCGACTGAGATTTTGAACCCTGTGAGAGCGAGCCCTGTGGGAGCGAGCCTGCTCGCGAAGCGGTGTATCAGTCACATCAGTCTTGATTGAAATTACGCCTTCGCGAGCAGGCTCGCTCCCACAAGGTGCCGTGCAATTTCAAACCTCATTCAATCCGTCATTCGCTTTGCCGTTATCATGTCGCCCATCCCCAGCGCCCAGGCGCCGTTCCACTGATCAATAGCGAACCTCACCATGCACACCCTTGCTCAATTGCGCGCCGGCGAGCTGTCAGGCATTACGCGGCTGGATCTGTCCGGCGGTCTGACCGAATTCCCGCGCGAGATTTTCGATCTGGCTGACACGCTGGAGGTGCTCAACCTCAGCGGCAACGCCCTGGATCGCCTGCCGGATGACCTGCATCGACTGACTCGCCTGCGCGTGCTGTTCTGCTCGGACAACCTGTTCACCGAACTGCCCGCGTGCCTGGGCCGGTGTACGGCGCTGACGATGATCGGCTTCAAGGCCAACCGCATCGTCAACGTTCCCGCAGCCGCCCTGCCCCCGCTGCTGCGCTGGCTGATCCTGACCGATAACTGCATCGAGACCCTGCCGAGCGAACTCGGTGAACGGCCTCACTTGCAAAAACTGATGCTCTCGGGAAACCGCCTACAAGCGCTGCCCTCGTCGCTGAGTCGTTGCCTGCGTCTGGAACTGATCCGCATTGCGGCCAACCGCCTCACCGAGCTGCCGCACTGGCTGCTGACCTTGCCGAGCCTGACGTGGCTGGCCTACGCCGGTAATCCGCTGGAAACCGAAGCTGACGCCGCCGCCCTTGAAGCCACACCGCGCATCGACTGGGCGGCGCTGCGCCTCGAACAACAGTTGGGCGAAGGCGCGTCCGGGGTGATTTCCCGGGCGCAGTGGCAGCGCGGTGATGGCGTTTCAGTCCCGGTGGCGGTGAAACTCTACAAAGGCCAAATGACCAGTGACGGCTCGCCGCTGCACGAGATGAACGCCTGCATCACCGCAGGTCGGCACCCGAACCTGATCCGGGTCGAAGGGCGCATCGTCGGCCATCCCGATGGGCAGCAAGGGCTGGTGATGCAGCTGATTGATCCGAGTTATCGCAACCTCGCCGGACTGCCCAGCCTCGCGTCTTGTTCGCGCGATGTTTACGCTGACGACCTGCGCTTGAACACCGGCGTCGCCTTGCGCATTGCCAAGGGCATCGCCTCGGCAGCGGGACACTTGCACGCGCAAGGCATCACCCACGGCGATCTCTACGGGCACAACATTTTGATCAACGATCAGGGCGATTGCCTGCTTGGGGATTTTGGTGCGGCGTCGTTTCACGCCACCGCAGACAGCCCGCAAAGCCGTGCCTTGCAACGCCTTGAAGTGCGCGCGTTCGGTGTACTGCTGGGGGAATTGCTGGCGCGCATCGACGCGGGGCTCAGTGTCGAGCGGCGTGTGGCGCTGGAGGAACTGGAGCGGCGCTGCTGTCAGGCGGATGTGCTGGGGCGGCCGGATTTCAGCGAAATCAGCGAGGTGTTAGAGGGTCTGTGACCGCTGCGCGGTCATTCGCGAGCAGGCTCGCTCCCACAGTTGAAATACCTTCCAATGTGGAAGCGAGCCTGCTCGCGAAGGAGTGTTTACTGGCGAAACAGATCAGCCCGCCAGACCGACAAACATGTCCTGCACATCGTCATGGTTGTCGAGGCCTTCGAGGAACGCTTCGACTTCTGCCATTTGCTCGTCGCTCAGGCCGCTGACCGGATTCTTCGGCTGGTAGCCCAGTTTCGCCGACAACACCGTGAAGCCCTGCTCCGGCAACGCCTTCTGCACGGCGTCGAGGTCAGTTGGATCGGTCAGGAACAGCGTTGCGCCCTCTTCACCCGGTTCGAAATCCTGGGCGCCGGCTTCGATCGCGGCCATTTCCGGATCGGCATCGGGGGTGTCCGGCGAGGCCTCGATCATGCCGACGTGGTTGAACATCCAGGCCACCGAACCGGAAGCGCCCAACTGGCCCTTGCGGAAGGCCACGCGGATTTCCGCCACGGTGCGGTTGATGTTGTCGGTCACGCACTCGACGATCAGCGGCACCTGATGCGGGGCAAAACCTTCGTAGGTGACGCGATGGTATTGCACGGTCTCGCCCAGAAGACCGGCGCCTTTCTTGATCGCGCGGTCCAGGGTTTCTTTTGGCATCGAGGCTTTCCTGGCCTGTTCGACCACCAGACGCAAATGCGCGTTGGTGGCGGTATCGGCACCGTTGCGGGCCGCGATGGTGATTTCCTTCACCAGCTTGCCGAAGATCTTGCCCTTGGCGTTGGCTGCCGCTTCTTTGTGTTTAACCTTCCACTGTGCGCCCATTACTCACTCTCTTGATCTGTGGCGCCGAGACATCTATTGGCCGACGCGTGGCGCAAGTTTATACGGCCTAAAGTCGGCAATCGACCAGAAAATGCCGGGGCCGAATCGACATCTTCACCAAACCCCGTAGGACTCTTCTGAAAAACCGCTTTGACATGACCATTCGGCCCGGCGGTTTCGTACCCTCTGTGGCCCGAATCGCCTGACAGAGCCCGCTCGATGCTCAATGACAAGGAAAGTCCCTTCACCCTCACCCTGACCGACAGCGGATTGCGCCTGCCGGTGTTGCGCTTTCGCGGTGAAGAAGCGCTCAACCAGCCGTATCGCTTTGACCTGCGGTTGATCGGCGTCGCCCCGGCGATTGCGCCCGGCACGCTGTTGCACCAGCCGGCCTTTTTGCACCTCAGCGCGCACCATGGCATTCACGGTCTGATCGCCAGTGCCAGTTGCGAGCATCGCGGCACGCATCGTGTCGGCTATCGCCTGAGTCTGGTGCCGCACCTGCAAAGATTGGCGCAAGGGAGTAAACGGCGCGTGTTCACCCAACTCAGCGTGCCGCAGATCCTGCAGCGTTTGATGGCAGAAAACGCCCTGCCGGGCGACGGTTACCGTGTCGAAATGAGCGTGGGCCAGTACCCGCCACGTCCGTTTTGCGTCCAGTACGAGGAAAGCGATCTCGCGCTGATCCAGCGCTTGTGCGAAGAGGAAGGCATTCACTACCACTTCGAACACGGCCCTGCCGGACATGTCGTGGTGTTTGCCGATGACAGCCTGAGCCTGCCGCAAGAACCCCTTCCGCTGGCATTCAAGGCCGATGAGCAGACGCCGTCGCCTTGTGTCAGCGCGTTGTATCAGCAGCATCACGCCGCCCCCGTGGCAGCGCTTCCGCGCGTGCGTGACCGCGGGCAGCGAGCGGCCTATCAAGACGCTGCCAATCAGGTGGCCGCGGATCCGCCGCCCTTGAGGCCTTCGCCTGAACAATCTCACCTCGAACAGCGCAGCCGTCGTCATCTGCAACGAAAACGTTGTCAGTTGCGCTCCATCGAGGGCCGCAGCGACTGCTGCGCGTTGCGTAGCGCAGGCTTGCTGATGGTCACCGAACACCCGATCAGCCACTTCAACGAGCATTGGCGGATCACCTCGGTGCGCCATCAGGGGCAATCGCCGTCGATTCTTGACCCGACCTGCGTGGTGCAGCGCTATCACAACGACTTTAGCGCTCAACCCTGGTCAAGCGACTTCCGCCCGCCGCTGCAGCAACAACGCCCCAGCGTGGTCGGCTATCACTTGGCGCGCGTGCTCGGCGCGTCAGGACAGCCGGCGCAGCTCGACGCGCAAGGGCGTATCGCCGTGCAACTGTGGCCGCAGGCCGAGGCGCACGCTGACGATAGCGATGCGGTTTGGCTGCCCATCGCCATGACGCGGGTCAACGGGCGTATTGCGGCGGACGAGTTGCCTGGCGCCGGTAGCGAGGTGTGGGTCAGTTTCCTCGACGGCGATCCGGACCGGCCGATCATATTGCTCGGTCACTCGCGCAAGCTGCCGCCGCGCGAACCACCGTCCACTGGCGACAGCAGTCTGCTGCTCGACTGGCTGCTCAATGGCAGCGAACAGTAACCAGGGGGCGCTCAGCCTTTGTCGGCCTTGCCCGCGGCCGCGGCAAACTTCGCCAGCCGCACGTCCAGATGCCGTGGTCGGCGGCCATGGTCTTCGGCGCGCTCCTTGCGGCGAATGGCGTTGCGCACCAGCAGCGAACCCAGATAGCGGATCGGCTCTGGCGGGAAGTAGCCCAACGGACCATTGACCAGCGGCGAACGCGTCCACGGGTTATCCAGCCCTTGCACCAGCGACGCGAGAATCTGCCCGCCCATGTGACAGGGGCCGACCCCGCTGCCCGAATAGCCGAAGCCGTAAAACACATTGCCGCTACGGCTCATCTGGCCGAAAAACGGCAGACCGGTGACCGAGCGATCAGACGGGCCGTTCCAGGTCGCGTCGACTTTGACCTCGGAAAATGCCGGAAAGAAGTCGTCGAGGCTGCGCTTGAGCAACCCGGCATACGGTGACGGCTGGTCGAATACCGGCGACAGGCGACCGCCATAAGCGAAGGTATTGCCGCCCTTGCCGAGCATGATCCGACCGTCCGCGGTGTTGTGGTAGTAGTGCACGAAAATCCGTGAATCCAGCACGGTGACGCCACTGGTCAAGCCGATCTGCTGCAACAGGTCCGGACGTGGCTCGGTGATCAGCATGTCGCTGGAAACGATCGCCACGCTGCGCTCGAATTGTGGGAAGGCACGAGCCATCCACGCATTCATCGCCAGCACCACGCGGTCGGCTATCACGTTGCCGTTCGGCGTCTGGATGCGCGCCGGGCGGCCCTCCTCCAGGCCAGTCATCGCCGACTGCTCGTGGATTTTCACGCCCAACTGCAGCGCGACGCGGCGCAGGCCGCGCACCAGTTTGCCCGGTTGCACACTGGCCGCTGCGGGCGAAAACCAGCCCTCCAGGTGCTTTTGCGAACCGGCCATGCGCTGCACATCGGCCAGCGGACGCTGGCTGAAGGAGTTGACGCCGTTGCGCTCCAGCGCCGCAATCACCGCGTCCGTCGAACCGACTTGTGCGCGGTTGGTGGCGGTGTACAAAGTGCCGTCGAGACGGTACTCGGCATCGACGCCGTAATGCTCGCAAAACGCGCCGATGGCATGGATGCTGCGCTCCGACTCTTGCACCAGGCGTACAGCTTCCGCGACGCCGAACAAGCGCTCAAGGGTGAAATATTTCGCCGACCACGACAGCGCGCAACCACCGTTACGCCCACTGGCGCCCGCACCGCAGATATCGGCCTCGATCAGCCGCACGTCGAGTTCGGGGTTTTGCTGCTTGAGCATGATCGCGGTCCAAAGCCCGGTGTACCCGCCACCGACAATGCACACATCGGTACGCACGTCGCCCTGTAGCGGTGGACAGGTTTCGCTACGGTCAGCCAGCAAGGCCTGCTCCAGCCAGAACGGTCTCATGGGGTTTCTCCAGTCAGTTGGCCGCGCCACGGCCTGCCACACACCGCAGCAGGCCGCCGGGCAAGGGGTTCAGGAACGCAGCGGTTTGATCGTCAGCGGGCCATTGGGAATGGCGGCACGCGGCTCCATGACGCCGACGGGGCGACTGTTCCAGTGCGGAATCAGCACCAACGCCGAGAACAGCGCACAGCCGGCGAACACAATAAACACGGTCACCGAATCGAAATAACCGGGCAACAATCCGCCCAGCACCGCCCCGACCGAACCACAGCCGTTGACGAAACCGGCAGCCGTGGCGCCAGCCTTGGCTTTGCCGAAGTCGATGGCGGCGGCACCGCTGATCATCGAATCCGGACCGTAAAGGGTCAGGCCCATGACAAACAGCAACAGCACCACCAGCAACACGCTGCCGCTTTGCAACGCCGCCATGAACAGCGCCAGGGTCACGGTCAGCGCCAGCAGGCTCAGGACGCAGGCCGGCATGCGGCGGGCGCCGAACAGTTTGTCGGAGGCCAGACCGATCAGTATCGGTCCGAGCAATCCGGCCAGTTCGAACGCGGTGGGGATGATCGCTGCGCCGACCTTGCCGACACTGGGCATCTGCTCAAAGACAATCACCGGGCCCCACAACAGGATCGCGTAACGCGCCGGTTTCAACATGAAGTACGCAAGGCCGAGCACCAGCACCGTGCGGTTGCGCAGGATTTCCTTCAACGGCTCCCAGACACTGAGTTTGCTGTTGGCGGCGGTTTCTTCAGCCGTGAGTAGCGGCTCCGGTTCCACTGCGGGCAAGCCGACGTCTTCGGGTTTGTTGCGCTGGAAGATAAAGAACAGCACCGCGACCACCGCGACCACCGCCGCGCTGGAAATGAAAGCGGCATGCCAGCTGCCGATCAGCGTGTACGCCCACCAGCCGGCGAATGGCGACGCCACCAGCCCGCCGAAGGCGTAGCACGAACTCCATAACCCGAGTACGCGCCCACGTTGCTGCGCCGGGAAGAAGCTGCCCAGGTTTTTGCACAACCCCGACCATCCCGTCGATTGCGCCAGCCCCTGAATCAACATGCAGGTGGCAAAGATCGGCAGCGTGGCGAAACTGCCCATCACCAGCGCGGCGGCGGCAGAAATCAGCAAGCCACCGAGCACCACAACCCGGGGGCCGAAGCGGTCGGCGAGCATGCCCCAGGTGAATTGGCCGATGGCATAAGACGCCAGATAAATCGCGTCGAGATTGGCCATGGTCATCTTGTCGAGCATGAAGCCCGGGTCTTCGGCGATGCCCAACTTGGCTACCGAAAACGCTTTGCGGGTGAAATAGAAAGCGGCGTATGCGAGCCAGGTGATAGCGAAAATCTGCACGCGCCAACGCGCAAGGGTGCCGATGTGCTTGTTCATGGTGGTTCTGACCTCAGGGTGTGAGTGTGCCGGCAGAATCGTTAAGAAAAACGCCTGTGTTTTTTATTGTTGAGCACTGCGATACCAGCGCGTCCCTGCGCCGATAGCGGTCAGATGAGTCCTGTTGTTGCACGCCCAGGCTCATGGGCCAACGCTGCTGCCCGAACGGACAGTCAGCGATGGCGTGAGCCGATCAAAGCAATTACTGTTTAATAAATAAAATCGATTTATCGTATTTCACACATAAGCTCAGCTTGTTACTGAGTTGAGCTGCGCTCGTCATCCGGAGTCGCCATGTCCGTTTCCCACGCCCAACTCAAAGCCTTCCACGCCGTGGCCGTGCATGGAAGCTTCACCCGCGCGGCCGAGCGCCTTTACCTGACGCAACCGGCGATTTCCGACCAAGTGCGCAAACTCGAAGAACGCTTCGGCGTGTTGCTGTTTCACCGCAATAAACGCTCCGTGCGCCTGACTGACCTCGGCGAGCGGCTGCTGGCGATCACCCAGCGTCTGTTTGTGATCGAAGCCGAAGCTCAGGAGCTTCTGCAGGAATCTCAGGCGCTGCAAACCGGCAGCCTGATTCTGGCGGTGGATGCGCCGGTGCACGTGCTGCCGCAGATTGCGCGTTTTTGCGAGCGCTATCCGGGAATCAGCGTGAAGATCGAGACCGGCAATACCGACGAATCGCTGTTTCGCCTGTTCAATTATCAGGCCGATCTGGCGCTGCTTGGGCGTGATGTCAGCGATGAGCGCTTGCTGTGCGTGGCGCTGCGTAACGACCCGATGGTCGCGTTTGTTTCACGCAACCACCCGTGGGCCGATCGCGCCTCGATCTGTCTTGCGGATCTGGATGACACACCCTTGGTGTTGCGTGAACACGGTTCGGTGACGCGGCAGACGCTGGAAGAAGAAATGGCGCGCGCCGGGTTTCGCATTCGCCCGGCGATCCAGGTTGAAGGCCGGGAGGCGGCGCGCGAGGCGGTGGTCGTGGGGATCGGCGTCGGCGTGGTTTCCGCTGCGGAGTTTGGCGCCGACTCGCGGGTCTGCGCCCTGCCGATCACCGATTGCACCCGGCGCCTGACCGAGACGCTGGTGTGCTTGCGCGAGCAGAGTTCGCGGCGAGTGGTGGCGACGTTTCTCGATATGGTGCGCGAAAGTCTCGTGTAGGCAGCATCGGCCCCTTCGCGAGCAGGCTCGCTCCCACCGTCAAATGGGCGAGCGAGCCTGCCCGCGAATAAGTCGCCTCGGTCTTCAGTCAGGGGCCAGGTCAAAAAATGCCTGAATCAAGCGCAACTCGCGCCGCCGCTCCATGCAGCCAATCATGTGCCGGTTCACCAGCCCGTCCCCGGCAAGCGCAATCGCCACCACGCGCGGGTCATGGCTGACCTCCACCGAAGACACCACTCCGACACCCAACTCAGCCGCCACTGCTTCGGTGACGGCCTCGCGACTGTCCAGTTCCAGCAACACCCGGGGATGAATCGAGGCCTGGGCGCAGGCCTCGTCGAACGTGCGACGGGTGATCGAACTCGGCTCGCGCAGCACCATGATCACCTGATCCAGCTCCTTGAGTTGCACCTCAGCGGAACGTGTCGCCCAAGGATGCGCCGCCGGCACCAGGGCGCAGATCCGCGACTCGCTGAGCGCTTGCAGATGCAGGCCTTTGCGTGGCTCGACCTGCGTCAGCACGGCCACATCGGCATGTTCCGAGAGCAGCGCTGCCAGTGTTTCCTGGGCATTGCCCAGGCGCAGATTCACCGTGATCCCCGGATAACGCGCGCGCAGGCTGGCGAGCATCGGCATGACCATGTGCGGGCCGTCTGCCGCGACTTCCAGGCGGCCGGTCAGCAATTGGCGATTGGCTTCCAGCAGGGCCTGCGCCTCTTCCGCCAGACCGAACATGGCCCGGGTGATCGCTGCCAGTTTGGTGCCCTCCTCGGTCAGCTCCACCCGTCGCGCGGTGCGGCGCAGCAGGGTGATCTGGTAATGCTCTTCCAGCGCCTTGATGTGCCCGGTGACCGCCGGCTGACTGATAAACAACCGCGCGGCGGCGCGGGTGAAGCTGCCTTCCCGGGCCACGGCGTCGAAGGCGCGCAGCTGAAACAGGTTCATGAATAACCCTCACTGATGGCTGGCATAACAACAAACAATTTGATTGATGACACGGCGAATTGCAACGTATGCCCCGTAGCTTCATCCCACAGCGCTTTCGCGAGGACACACGAATGAGTACCGCCGCTCCAATTCTGCTCACTCCCGGCCCGTTGACCACGTCGGCCCGCACCCGCCAGGCGATGATGGTTGACTGGGGCTCGTGGGATGATCGCTTCAATCAACTGACCGCCAGCCTTTGCGAGCAACTTTTAGCGATTCTCAACGGCGCCGCCAGCCATCACTGCGTGCCGTTGCAGGGCAGCGGCACCTTCGCCGTCGAAGCGGCCATCGGTACGCTGGTACCGCGCGACGGCAAAGTGCTGGTGCTGATCAACGGTGCGTACGGCAAGCGTCTGGCGAAAATCTGCGAAGTGCTCGGCCGCTCGTTCAGCACCTTCGAAACCGCTGAAGACGAACCCACCACCGCCGCTGACGTCGATCGCCTGCTGCGCGCCGACGCGGACATCACTCACGTTGCGCTGATCCACTGCGAAACCAGCACCGGCATTCTCAATCCGCTGGCGGAAATTGCCCAAGTCGTCGCGCAACACGGCAAACGCTTGATCATCGACGCCATGAGCTCCTTCGGCGCACTGCCGGTGGATGCGCAAAAAATACCGTTCGACGCGCTGATCGCCGCGTCCGGCAAATGCCTGGAGGGCGTGCCGGGGATGGGCTTCGTGTTCGCGCGCAAAGACTCGCTGGCCGCAGCGGCTGGCAATTCGCACTCGCTGGCGATGGACCTGTACGACCAGCACGCCTACATGATGAAAACCGGACAATGGCGCTTCACCCCGCCGACCCACGTGGTCGCAGCCCTGCATGAAGCGCTGCTGCAGTACCTCGAAGAAGGGGGCCTGCCGGCGCGGCATGCGCGCTACGCCGCCAACTGTCAGGCATTGATGGAAGAAATGGGCAAACTCGGCTTGCGCAGCTTTCTGCCTGCGGCGATTCAGGCGCCGATCATCGCCACGTTTCATGCACCGCATGATCCGCGTTATCAGTTCAAGGAATTCTACGAACGGGTCAAGGCCAAGGGTTACATCCTCTACCCCGGCAAACTGACCCAGGTCGAGACGTTCCGCGTCGGCTGCATTGGCCATGTCAGCCCTGACGAGATGCGCCAGGCCGTCGCCGCGGTGGGCGACGTGCTGCGCGAGATGGAAGTGCTGGAAATCTGAGCCTTACCCCCTGTGGGAGCGGGCTTGCTCGCGAATGCGGTCGCGCATTCAACATGGATGGCGACTGACATACCGCCTTCGCGAGCAAGCCCGCTCCTACACCGAATTTTATTGCCAACTCAGGAATGTGACTGCCATGAACTACACCAACCCAAGCAAGCTGCAAGCCGCCATCCTCGACTGGGCCGGCACCGTGGTCGATTTCGGCTCTTTTGCGCCAACGCAGATTTTTGTCGAAGCCTTCGCCGAGTTCGACGTGCAGGTTTCCATTGATGAAGCTCGCGGGCCGATGGGCATGGGCAAGTGGGATCACATTCGTACCCTGTGCGATCAGCCACAAGTCGCCGAGCGTTACCGCAAAGTGTTCGGCCGCACGCCGAGCGACGACGACGTCACCGCCATCTACAACCGTTTCATGCCACTGCAGATCGAAAAGATCGCTGAGCATTCGGCGCTGATTCCGGGCGCGCTGGACACCATCGCGCACCTGCGTCAGCAAGGGATCAAGATCGGCTCCTGCTCCGGTTATCCGAAGCCGGTGATGGACAAAGTCGTCGAACTGGCCGCCCGCAACGGCTACGTCGCGGACCACGTGGTCGCCACTGATGAAGTACCGAACGGCCGTCCCTGGCCGGCGCAGGCCCTGGCCAACGTGATTGCGCTGGGCATCGACGATGTCGCCGCTTGCGTGAAGATCGACGACACCGTGCCGGGCATTCTCGAAGGTCGCCGTGCCGGCATGTGGACGGTCGCACTGATCTGTTCCGGCAACGCACTGGGTCTGGACTACGAAGCCTATCGCGCACTGGGCAGCGATGAACTGGCCAGCGAGCGCAAGCGCATCCATGCCCAGTTTGCAGACGCTCGCCCGCATTACATGATCGACACCATCAGCGATTTACCTGAGGTGATTGCCGACATCAACCAGCGTCTGGCCAACGGAGAGATGCCGCAGAACACTTGAGGCTGAAAAACAAACACCGCTGATCAATGATAATCAGCGGTGTTTTCTTTTTGTTCAAAACCAGGACAACGCTCGGTAATTATTCACTGCGACACAAGATCGCCCGATGCATCGTAAGCCACTCCGTCGGGATGTTTAACACTGCCATCCGGCAACTGTTCAGTTCCATCTTCCCAAACAATACGGCCATCCGGATATTCAACGGTATTATCCGGCCAGATGATCCGCCCGTCCGGATACTCTACCCTGCCGTCTGCATGTTGGATGATGCCGTCGGGACGTTTGACCGACGTTTGTCCGGCATCAACGACGCTACCGTCAGGCAGTGTGGTCGAACCATCGACGTTGGCGGTCGCACCGAAAGTCTGGATCAGCGCGATCAACGCCACCGGATCGACGTTGATATTGAGCGTCGGCCATGGCATTGGCGGGCGCTTGTTGGCGGCCGGCGTAGTCGGAGCTGTCGGTGCGACCGGCGTGGTTGGTGCCACGGGTTTGGTCGGTGCCACTGGCTTGGTTGGCGCCATTGGTTTGGTCGGCGCAACTGGTCTGGTTGGCGCCGGCGGCTTGGTTGGCGTCACTGGTTTGGTCGGTGCCACCGGTTTGGTTGGCGCAACTGGTTCGGTCGGCGCCACCGGCTTGGTTGGTGCCACTGGTTTGGTCGGTGCCACTGGCTTGGTCGGCACCACTGGTTTGGTCGGTGCCACCGGCTTTGGCGTCGTGGTAGAGGGGCGAGGCTTCGGAATTGGACTTTTCATATTATTCTCAAATTAAGTAAACATACTTTAAATCTTTAAACTAAAGATCCGAGCAGACAATAATTACCTCAAACAAACTAATCAAACCAAAAGGAATCACAGAATATAAACAACATCAAGTTACGCCAGACAGGGCTTACCGCAGAAATTTCAATAAATAACAACATGAAAACGGATACTGAATATTGTTTTTTGCTGCAAAAAACCTCACGTACTCCAGGCAAAAACATCGCGGCAGGTTTACAGTGAAACGAGTGCCGTGATGTCGGCCTGATTGCACTCTGATCGCGAGGACACACCGTATGCCGTGGACAAGTTCAGAATCACGCTACAGCACCGTGTCGGTGTTGCTGCACTGGCTGATGCTGGTGTTGTTGGTGCTGGTGTACGCCAGCATGGAATTGCGCGGGTTCTTTCCCAAGGGCAGCGGCGGCCGTGCGCTGATTCGCGAGATGCACTATCTGCTCGGTCTCACCGTGTTCGTGCTGGTGTGGTTTCGCCTGCTCGCGCGCAGCCTTGGCCCGGCGCCGAAAATCTTCCCCGCTTCGCCCGCCTGGCAGACCCTGTTGGCGCGGCTGATGCATTGGGCGTTGTACCTGTTCATGCTGTGCATGCCCATCCTTGGCTGGCTGATCACCAGCGCCGAGGGCCATCAAGTCATGTTTTACGGTTTCGACTTGCCGCTGCTGGTCGGTGAAGACAAGGCGTTCGCCAAGCAGGTCGAAGGCTGGCATGTGCTGATTGCCACACTCGGTTACTGGCTGATCGGCCTGCATGCGCTGGCGGGGATTTACCATCATTACGTGGTGCGCGATAACACGCTGCTGCGGATGATGCCCAAGCGCGGCTGAACTCAGGGCGTCGCGGCAAATCCGCGTCGCCCTTGCAGGCCGCCCGTGTGGATGAAGACCAGACGCGTGCCGACGGCAAATCCGCCCGCTTCGACGTGTTGCTTGAGCGCCAGCAAGGCCTTGCCGGTGTACAGCGGTTCCAAGGGAATGCCGCTGGCCTGCCCGGTCTGCTCGATGAAGGTCAGCAATGCCTCGTCAACCTTGGCGAAACCGCCACGGCTGGCGTCGATCAGTTGATAGTCCGCCGCGGAGTCGTTGGCTTGCGCGAAGATCGACTCGATGTTCGGCGCCACGCCGTGATCGTCCGGCACCGCCAACGCGCCATACAGCGACCGCTTGCCATTGTCGGCAAGCGCCAGCCCGGCCAACGTCGTGCCGGTGCCACACGCCAGCCACCACGCGTCGAAATCCTCCCAGCCCAGGCTCGCCAACTGCGCATCGACCTGCTGTTTGATCGCGGCGCAACCGAGTGCGCCGGCCAGGCCACCACCGCCCTCGGGCACGGCATACACGTTCGGATATTGCATCAGCCACGGAATCCAGAAACCCGGTTGATGCCGCGCGCGGTAGCCCGCGTAACCCAGCCAATGCAACTGCATGCCGAACGCTTGCAGATCCTGCACGGTCGGTGTGTTTTGTGGGTGTCCGCGCAGCAGCCCGACTGTCTTGAAACCCAGCCGCTTGCCCGCCGCCGCCAGCGCATGCAGGTGATTGGAATGCGCCCCGCCGAGGCTGATGATGCCTTCGGCGCCGGCACGGTCAGCGGCTTTAAGGTGCTCGACGAGTTTGAACCACTTGTTGCCGCTGATCAGCGGATCGATTTGATCAAGGCGCAGGACCGCAACTTCAATGCCGGCAGTGGTCAGCCAGTCGAGATGAAGGTATTGGAGGGAGGCTTGGGGTAGCCAGCCGGAGGAAGGCAAAAGCATGGGCGGCCATACTATCGGAACAGAGCCGGCATTCTAGCCATTCATGAACAGCTATCGCGAGCAAACCTTGTGGGAGCGAGCCTGCTCGCGAAGGCGTCGTGTCAGTCGAACTCTAATTGACTGACATTGCGCTTTCGCGAGCAGGCTCGCTCCCACAGGTTTAGCGGTGGAGCTTAGAGTTCTGCAGCGAGGCGCGAACCCTGATTGATCGCGCGCTTGGCATCCAGCTCCGCCGCGACATCCGCGCCGCCGATCAAGTGCACATTCTGCCCCGCCGCAACCAGACCCTCGTGCAGTTCACGCAGCGGATCCTGGCCTGCGCAAATCACGATATTGTCAACCGCCAGCAGCTGCGGCTCGCCGGTTTCGCCAATGCGGATGTGCAGACCCTGATCGTCGATGCTCAGGTATTCAACGCTGTTGAGCATCTGCACCTGCTTGTTCTTCAGACCGGTCCGGTGAATCCAGCCGGTGGTTTTGCCCAGGCCGTCGCCGACCTTGGTTTTCTTGCGCTGCAACAGGAACACTTCGCGCGCCGGTGCATGCGGTGCCGCTTTGATCCCGGCCACACCGCCACGGGCTTGCAGTTGCGTATCGATGCCCCACTCTTTCCAGAACGCGGCGCGATCCTGGCTGGTGGCCACGCCTTGATGGACGAGAAACTCCGAGACGTCGAAACCGATGCCGCCAGCGCCAATCACCGCAACACGCTTGCCCACCGGCTTGCGCTCAAGGATCACGTCCAGATAGCTCAGCACCTTGGCATTCTCGACCCCGGGAATCGCCGGTACACGCGGGGCGATACCGGTGGCAAGAATGATTTCGTCATAGCCGCCCTCGACCAGTTTCGCCACGTCAACCCGGGTGTTCAGGCACACCTCGACGTTTGTGGTTTGCAGCTTGCGCTTGAAGTAACGCAGGGTCTCGAAAAACTCTTCCTTGCCCGGCACGCGCTTGGCGATGTTGAACTGTCCGCCGATTTCGCTGGCCGAATCGAACAGCGTGACCTGATGGCCGCGTTCTGCGGCCACGGTCGCTGCGGACAAACCGGCCGGGCCGGCGCCCACCACGGCGATCTTCTTGATCTGCTGCACCGGCAGATAATTGAGCTCGGTTTCATGGCAGGCGCGCGGGTTGACCAGGCAACTGGTGAGCTTGCCGCCGAACGTGTGGTCCAGGCACGCCTGGTTGCAACCGATGCAGGTGTTGATTTCGTCGGCTCGACCTTCAGCGGCCTTGTTGACGAAGTCCGGATCGGCGAGGAACGGCCGCGCCATCGACACCATGTCGGCATCGCCTTCGGCGAGAATCTGCTCGGCAATTTCCGGTGTATTGATGCGGTTGGTGGTGATCAGCGGAATGCTCACCGAGCCGCGCAATTTGGCCGTGACCTTGCTGAACGCCGCACGCGGCACTTTAGTGGCGATGGTCGGAATTCGCGCTTCGTGCCAGCCGATACCGGTGTTGATAATGGTCGCACCGGCCTGCTCGATGGCTTTGGCCAGCGTAACGATCTCGTCCCAGCTGCTGCCGCCCTCAACCAGGTCGAGCATCGACAAACGGAAAATAATGATGAAGTTCGGGCCAACGGCTTCACGCACACGGCGGACGATTTCCACCGGCAGGCGCATGCGGTTTTCGTAGCTGCCACCCCAACGGTCGGTGCGGTGGTTGGTGTGCGCGGCGAGGAACTGGTTAATGAAATAACCTTCCGAGCCCATGATTTCGACGCCGTCGTACTCCGCGGACTGCGCCAGTACCGAGCAGGTGACAAAATCGCTGATCTGCTTCTCGATGCCTTCCTCGTCCAGCTCTTTAGGCTTGAACGGGTTGATCGGCGCCTGAATCGCGCTCGGCGCTACTTGCCTGGGACTGTAGGCATAGCGCCCGGCGTGAAGAATCTGCATGCAGATCTTGCCGCCCGCTTCGTGCACGGCGCGAGTGACGATGCGGTGCTTGAGCGCTTCCTCTTCAGTGGTCAGTTTGGCTGCGCCGGAGTACACGCCGCCCTCGTCGTTCGGGCCGATGCCGCCGGTGACCATCAGGCCCACGCCGCCACGGGCACGTTCAGCGAAGTACGCCGCCATGCGCTCGAAGCCGCCAGGTTTTTCTTCCAGACCGGTGTGCATCGAGCCCATCAGGGTACGGTTGCGCAGCGTGGTGAATCCCAGGTCCAGCGGGGCCAACAGGTGCGGGTAATGAGCGGCGGTCATCGGTAACTCCACAACGAGCGATCACGGAAAAAGTGCGGGAGGTCTACGTCCCCCGTCAGGCATGTGCGACAGACTAAGAGTCGCACTGCTGTCACTCAATGACCGTAACTGACAAGTTAATGATCCAAATGCGCAACACCCCTTGGCAAGCGCAGGCGCGCGCCCTACCCTAGTCGGCACACCCTGTACCCGGCTGTTGTTGGATTTCATGCGCAAACTTCTGTACCTGTTTTTTTCCATGGCCATCGTCGCCGCCCTGACCACCTACGCCATGTGGGCGGCAGACCGGCCGGCGGGCCATTACCTGTCGGACCTGCGCATCAAACTGGCGCTCGACCAGGGCACGCGCGCCGAGCGCGGCAATCTGCTGGGCATCCAGCCCGAACTGTTTCCCACCGACTACCAAAGCCCCGAGCGTCTGCACCGCAAACTCGCAGCGTATTTTCAGCAAGCGCAGGATCAAGGCCTGTTGAATGAAAAGACCGTGGTCGTGCTGCCGGAAAACGTCGGCACCTGGTTGATGATCAGCGGCGAAAAAGACGAGTTGTATCAGGCCTCGACCGTGACCGAGGCGATGAACTGGCTGGCGGCAAGCAACCCCTTGCTGTTTGCGCGCGCCTGGCTCAGCGCCAAGGGCAGCGACCGGCTCAGCGACGCGCACCTGCGGATGAAATCCACAGCGATGGCCAAGGATTACCAGGCGCTGTTCGGCGGGCTGGCCAAGGAGTTTGGCGTGACACTGGTGGCCGGCTCGATCGTGCTGCCGGAACCGAGCATCCGTGACGGTCAGCTCAAGTCCGGCAGCGGTGCGCTGTACAACAGCAGCGTGGTATTCGGCCGCGATGGCGTGCCGCTCGGCCAGCCGCAACGGCAGATGCACCCGGTGTTCGATCAGCGCGAGGTGATCGAAGGCGCGGACAAGCACCTGATCGGCGTGGTTGATACGCCCGCCGGACGTCTCGGCGTACTGATTGGCAGCGACAGCTGGTACCCGGACAACTACCGTCGACTCGACGCGCAAGGCGCGCAGTTGGTCGCGGTGCCGGCGCAGGTGTTCGGCCAGGACGCCTGGAACCAGCCTTGGCGCGGCTACAAGGGGTCGAGTACGCCGAAGTCGGTCAGCCTCAAACCCGGTGAAGTCAGCGAAGGCGAGGCCTGGCGTCGGCTGACCCTGACCGCACAACCGCCGAGCAGCCGCGCGATTGCCGGTGTCAGCGTGTTCCTGCGCGGGCAGTTCTGGAATACCTCCGGCGTCGGCCAAAGCTTTATCAGCAGCAACGGACAGCAGTTCGCCGATGGCGAGGCCCGTGGCGCGCGCATGTTGAATATCTGGTTGTAAGGCCATGAAGCCGCTGCCGATGCGCCTCGGGGATCTGTCGGTAGGCTTTGTCCACAGCCTCGCCGACGCGGTACGCAGTCATGCGCTCGATCCGCAGCCGCTGCTGGAACAATACGGCCTGGACCCCGCGCGCCTGGCCGAGGCCGGGGCGCGCTTGTCGATCCCACGCTACATGCGCCTGGGCCATGCGGCGATTCAGCTGACCGGCGATGCGGCGCTGGGCTTGTGCATGGGCCGGCTCAGTCGCCTGAGCCAGGCCGGACTGGCCGGTGTCACCGCCGCGCAAGCGCCGACCGTGCGCGAAGCCGCCCGTTGCCTGATCCGCTTCGAGGCGCTCTACGGTTCCAACTATCGAGGCCAGTCGAGCTTTCACGAAGACGCCCACGGCGCGTGGCTGCGTTTTTATTCGATCAGTCCTTACAACGCCTACAACCGTTTTGTGGTGGACTCGATCGTCTCCGGGTGGCTGCATCAACTCTCAAGCGTCTGCCACGAACCGCTGCGCGCCGAACGCATCGAGATCGAATTCGCCGAGCCGGACTACCGCGAGGCGTACCACATGCTGGGCGATTGCCCGATCCAGTTCGGCGCGGACGGCAATCAGTTGCGCCTGAGCCTGGACAGCCTTGCACGGCGCAATCCCGAGCATTGTCCGAGTACCTGGCGACACCTGTTGCACCTGTGCGAACGCGAACTGGAGCAACTGACGCGAACCCGCAGCCTGCGCGAACGCATCATTCAGCTGTTGGGGCCGTTGCTCAACGGTGGACGGGAGCCGGAGCTGGAAGAAGTCGCGGCACGCCTTAAGCTGCCGACCTGGACGTTACGGCGCAAACTGGCCGAGGAAGGCACGCAGTTTCGCGCGATCCTCAACGACACTCGCCGCGACCTGGCGATGACTTACATCCGCGACACCGAACTGGCGTTCGGCGAGATCGCTTACCTGCTGGGTTTCGCCTCAGCCGAAGCGTTCCAGCGCGCCTTCAAACGCTGGAGCGGCCAGACGCCCGGCGAATTTCGCCGCAGTCACCGCAAGACAGCTTAGGAGCAGCTGCAAGCTGCAAGCTGCAAGCGAAGGCTAGAGTTCGGTGGCGTCGTCGGCGGGCTCGGGTTGATCCAGTTCGTACGCCTGGTATTCGAGCAGCTCTTCTTGATATTCATCCATCGCGTAATCCCCCTGCTGCTCTCTTGAATGGGCCTGGGCCTGAGCCAATGCCCAGTGCCCCGAGCCTAACGTGCTCGTGTGAAGGAAAAGTGAAACCCGGCCTTCATGAATAAACGTAGCAGTGGGTCAGGAATTTATCGCGGGATTATCGTCGCGCGAATGTAACCAGATTTAAGCGGCGGCAAAAAAACTGTGGGAGCGAGCTTGCTCGCGAAGGCGGTCTTTCAGTCACATCGTGCTGAATGTACCGGCGCATTCGCGAGCAGGCTCGCTCCCACAGGGGTTGAGGTGCAGCTGTTTTATTGGCCCGAAGCAGGCATCGCCGGAATCGGCTCGGACGGCGGCGGGATGTCCGGGTTGGCCGGCGGCGTGATGGTTTCGGTCGTCGGAGCGGGTTCCGCGCTCGGCGCCGGGGTGATCGGCGCGGCTTCTGCAGGCGGAGCGACCGGTTCCGAGGACACTGGCGCGGTCTCGACGGGTGCGGGCGTCGGTTCTGCAGCGGGCGCAGATGTCGCGGCAGGCTCAGGCGCCGGCGTTGAGGTTGGCGTTGGCGTTGGCGTTGGCGTTGGCGCCAGTGGTGCCGGCGCCGCCTTCACCTCGGGCACGCCCAGGTCGGCCTTGGGTTTCTCTTCGATGTGCGCGGCCTTCTTCGCATCCGCCGGCAGGAACAATTCCACCAGCGTGAAGAAACGCTCATAGAACTTCTGCGACGTCACTGTCTCGCTGGCGACCTTGACCATCGAATCGTCGGACGAGCCGATCGGCATCGACACCGACCCCAGCACACCCACGCCGAGGCTGGCCGAGTTGTTGGTTTTCTTCAGCGCATAACGGTCCTGCAGGGCGTTGGCGAACATCGTGGCATGGTGCCCGCTGCTGCCGTCATCGGCGCAGACCACATTGAAGCTGATCTCCATGTGGGTGTCGCCGGTTTGCTGGAAACTCTTGTGGCCACTGACCAGCTTCGGGTCGCTACTGGTGATGATGTAGCCCTGACTGAGCAACGCACGACGCGCCGCCTCGCAACTCACCGCGTCGGTCACCGGGTAGTTGCGCGAAAAGGTGCCGGAATCATCGAAGTTCTCATGCTCATACATCGGCTTGTCTTTCGAACAGCCGGCAACAGCAGTCAACAACAGCGCCAATCCGACAACACGCATGGGAGTGGAAATCAACATTGAACATCCTGAGGAAAAACAGTGCGGGACGTATTGTGCAACAGATCTTCGCCCCGCGGCGTATGGATTAGTGTCTTGAAACAGTTACAACTCTATCGGCCCTGGGTTGCAGGGAAAAGTCGCAACGCCAGATGATCGATGAACACCCGTAATTTCGCGGTGGCATGGCGACTGGACGGCCACAGAACCCAGAATTGCCCGACATGCTGCAGGTGCGCGCCCAGCACTCGACACAAATGGCCTTGCGCCTCGGCTTCACGGGTCATGAAATCAGGCAGACAGGCGATGCCCATGCCCGCCAGCGCCGCATGGCTCACCGCTTCGATCGAGGTGCTGACCAGCCGGGTCGGCAACCGCGGTTCAGCGGCGTCTGCTTCGCGTATCAGCGGCCAGGGTTCGAGCTTGCCGGTGGCGTGAAAAGTATGCCGAAGACAGGCATGCGTCGCCAGATCAGCGGGCGTTTGCGGCACACCGCGCTGCTGCAGATAAGCGGGGCTGGCCACCAGCACCATGTGAAACGCCCCCAACGGCCTCGCCATCAAGCGCGAATCTCGTGGTTTACCGGTGCGGATCACCGCGTCGAACCCTTCTTCGACAACATCGACCATGCGATCGGTCAAGTCCAGATCAAGCTCTATCTGCGGGAACAACGCCATGAATTCGGTCAGGACCGGCATCACCAGTCCATGCACCTGCGGCAGGCTGATGCGCAACTTGCCATGGGGCTGGGCTGCGGCATCGCACAACTCCAGTTCTGCCGCCTCGACCTCCGCAAGGATCTTGCGACAGCGTTGCAAAAACAGCGCGCCTTCACTGGTCAGCGTGATGCTGCGAGTGGTGCGGTGAAACAGGCGCACGCCAAGGCGCGCCTCAAGTCGGGCAATGCTTTTACCCACCGCCGACGATGACACGCCTTGCAGCCGGCCAGCCTCGGTGAAACTGCGCGTCTCGGCGACCTGAACAAACACCGAAATACTGCCCAGGCTATCCACACCTCACCCCCATTGACGACATCCGTGTCCGATATGTTCGGAACCATAACCTGTTTTTCGCCGATGTGCAGCGCCCTACCCTGTGCTCCTCGTCAACTCTGCACAAGGATGCCGGTCATGAACGACACACAACTCTGTGACACCACGCTGACACCCGCAATCGATTCCGGCGCACGCTTGCCCCTGTCCGCACTGCTGGCCCTGGCCATGGCGGGATTCATTACGGTCATGACCGAAGCCTTGCCGGCGGGCCTGTTACCGCAAATGAGCAGTGGCCTGAACGTCTCTCAGGCACTGATTGGTCAGTTGGTCACGCTGTATGCGATCGGCTCGATACTGGCAGCGATTCCACTGACCATCGCCACTCGCGGCTGGCGACGCCGCCCGTTGTTGCTGGCCGCGATCGGTGGCTTTGCTGTCGCCAACAGCGTCACCGCGCTGTCGCAGTGGTACTGGCTGACGCTGATCGCACGCTTTATTGCCGGTGTATTTGCCGGATTGCTGTGGGCCCTGCTGGCAGGCTACGCAAGCCGCATGGTTGCCCCACACCTGCAAGGCCGGGCCATTACAGTCGCCATGCTCGGTGCACCGATTGCGTTGTCGCTGGGCATTCCCGCCGGCACCTTGCTCGGGACGCTGGTGGGCTGGCGGCTGAGCTTTGCGATCATGACCCTGTTGACCGTGATATTGGTGATCTGGGTACGTTGGCAAGTGCCGGACTTCGCCGGCGAACGCGAGGAAAAACGTCTGCCATTGCGTCAGGTGTTTACCCTGCCGGGCGTGCGATCCGTCTTGTTGGTCACCCTTACCTACGTTGTCGCGCATAACCTGCTGTACACCTACATCGCCCCGTTCCTGCAACCGTCCGGTCTTGCTGCCAAGGTCGATCGGGTGTTGCTGGTGTTCGGCCTGGCGTCGGTGTTGAGCCTGTGGATCGTCGGCAACCTGATAGATCGCTGGCTGCGCGAAATGGTGCTGACCAGTGCAGGGCTTTTCCTACTGTCGGCCATAGCGCTAGGAGTGTGGCGCGAATCGCCGAGCGTGATCTACCTCGCGACCGCTGTATGGGGATTGGCATTTGGGGCGATGCCGTCGCTGCTGCAAACCGCCTCGGCAAAAACCGCCGGGGATGCCGCCGACACCGCACAATCGATGCTGGTGACGCTATGGAATGTCGGAATTGCCGGTGGGGGACTGGTGGGAGGTCTGCTGCTGACTGACCCAGGTGTGGGAGCATTTCCGTGGATCGTCACGGGGTTGCTGGGGGTGACGCTGTATACGACGCTTAGCGCACGCAACCACGGGTTTGCGGCTGCCAGGTAAGTTTTCCGGTTGGCCTATACCGAGCACACTGACGGCCGCTACGAAAAGCAAAAAAAACCCCAGGCCAATCGACCTGGGGCTTTTTTTACAGCGACAACTCAGTCAGCCATCAGTACCGCTTGATGTCCGCCTGGCTCTCCAACTGCTTGCGATACGCCGCAAAGTCCTGCTGACCCTCACGGGACGCGAGGAAGCGACGGTACTGCGCCTTCTCTTCATCCGTCGGTGCCGCCGCTTCGTTAACGCCATTGAGGCGCACGATCATCAGGCTACCGTCCGGCAACGTGACATTGCTGAACGTCGGTTTGTCCTTGGATGCCGGCTTCGGCATGCGGAACAGGGCCTGCAGAACAGCCGGCTCGACACCTTCCTGACCACGGGTGGCCGCTTCGGTGACTTTCCAGCTCTGGCCATCAATCGCCTTGTCCAGTGGCGCCTTGCCGTCGCGCAGATCAGCGATCAGCTTCTCGGCACGGGTCTTGGCCGCAGCGCTGGCGTGTTCCTTGGTCAGTTGCGCACGGATGGCCGCGCTCACGCTTTCCAATGGCAACTGGGCAGGCTTGAGGTGTTCCTTGGCACGCAGCACGATCACGGTTTCCGGGTCCAGCTCGATGGCGGTGCTGTTGGCGCCTTCATCAATGACTTCAGGACTGAACGCAGCAGTGACCACGGCGCGGTTGGCAGCAACCCCTTCGCCACCCTCGCGGCCGAACGGCTTGGAGGTGTGCACGGTAAGCTTCAAATCGGCCGCTGGCTGAGCCAGATCGGACGCTTCGAACGCCGAATCTTCCAGTTGTTTGGTCGCCTCGACGAAACGCTGCTCGACCTGCGCGGCTTTCAGCTCGCGGGTCAGCTTGTCTTTCAGGCTGGCCAGCGTTGGCACTTCAGGCGCTTCCACACCCAGCAGCTTGATCAGGTGATAACCGAAATCGGTACGAACCGGCTCCGACACCTGGTCTTTCGGCAACGAGTACAGCGCTTTTTCGAATGCTGGATCGTAGACGCCAGGACCGGCGTAACCGAGGTCACCGCCATTGTTGGCCGAACCCGGATCCTGCGAAAACTCCTTGGCCAGCGCTTCGAACTTCTCGCCCTTGGCCAGACGTGCCTGGACTTCGTCGATCTTCGCCTTGGCCTGCGCTTCGGTGGTCTTGTCGTTCACTTCGATCAGGATGTGAGCGGCACGACGCTGTTCCGACAGGTTGGCGATCTCTTTCTGATACGCCGCCTGCAGGTCTTCATCCTTGACCGCGACCTGATCGAAGAACGAAGACTTCTTCAGTTCGAGGTAATCGATGATCACCTGATCCGGGGTCATGAACTCCTTGGCGTGTTCGTCGTAGTAAGCCTTGACCTCATCGTCGGTCAGCTTGACCGCCGCTGGATCAGCCTTGACCGTCAGGGTGGCGAAATCGCGGGTCTGTTTTTCCAGACGGGCGAAGGCCAGCACTTCGGCATCGGTCACGAAACCGCTGCCCGCGACACCGGCACGCAGTTGGCCGATCAGCATTTCCTGGGCCAGCATCTGGCGGAATTGCATGCGGTTGTAACCCAGTTGACGGATCACCTGATCGAAGCGCTCGGAACTGAATTTGCCGTCGACCTGAAATTCAGGCGTCTGCAGGATCACCTGATCCAACGCCGCTTCGGAGAAAGCGAACTTCGATTGTTCAGCGCCTTGCAGCAGCAGCTTGCGATCGATCAGGCCTTTGAGCGCCGATTCGCGGAGCATTTTTTCATCGAGCAAGGAAGCATCGAAGTCCTTGCCCAGCTGTTGCATCAACTGACGGCGTTGCATATCAACGGCCTGACTCAGTTCGTTCTGGCTGATTTCTTCACCGTTGACCTTGGCCGCCTCGTTGGTGTGAGTCGTGGCCTGGAAAATGGCGTCGAAACCGGTCAGGGCCATCAGTGCAACGATGACCCCGATAATGGTCTTGGCAATCCAGCCTTGTGAATTGTCCCTGATATTCTGCAGCATGCGTCCCCCAGAAACGGTTGAACTTCAATTTAGGCAACCGTGGAGCGTGGGTAGAATCCGGATAGAAGAAAGGCGCATCCGAGGATGCGCCTTCTCGTAACTGGCGGAGCGGACAGGGCTCGAACCCTCGATCCCGGCGTTACAGGTGCCTGTTCCAGCCACCTGCTCTACCGCTCCGCTGCCAAGTCAGGCTTGACCCCGACCCGGATGGGTAAAAACCTGAAAACTTAGTTAACAGCTTCTTTCAGTGCTTTACCGGCTTTGAAACCTGGCTTCTTGGCAGCCGGGATTTCCAGAGTCTTGCCAGTTTGCGGGTTACGACCGGTACGCGCCGGACGGTCAGTCACGGAGAAAGTACCGAAACCAACCAGAACAACGGAGTCGCCAGCCTTCAGAGCGCCAGTGACGGATTCGATTACAGCGTCCAGCGCACGGCCAGCAGCAGCTTTCGGGATATCAGCGGATGCAGCGATAGCATCAATCAGTTCCGACTTGTTCACTCTAAGTCCCCTTATATCTATTTTGAGATGATTCTAAGTTTTTTTGGTGAAAGCAAAAACGAGTGCTGAATGGCCTACAGACACTTAAGAGCCGCTTTATAACAAGGGCTCTAAAAAGCTGTCAAGGAAGCCCCCCAGGCAAAAACGTATTAATGCGTGCTAATTCTTTCCTTAGAGTCAGACTCACGTTTTTCGTCCTTGGCAACTATCTCCGGAGCCACATCCGGCAAGGGCTCCGGCGCGTATTGCAGCGCAATTTGCAGGACTTCGTCAATCCATTTAACCGGTTTAATCTGCAGATCCTGCTTGATATTGTCAGGAATCTCCTTCAGATCGCGCACATTCTCTTCCGGAATAATCACTATCTTGATTCCGCCGCGATGTGCCGCCAGCAGTTTTTCCTTCAGTCCGCCAATTGCCAGCACTTGTCCACGCAAGGTGATTTCACCCGTCATGGCGACATCGGCGCGCACCGGGATGCCGGTCAATGCCGAGACCAGCGCCGTGCACATGCCTACGCCGGCACTCGGACCGTCTTTCGGCGTGGCCCCTTCCGGCATGTGAATATGGGTGTCACGCTTCTCGTGGAAGTCCAGAGGAATGCCCAGGCTCTTGGCACGGCTGCGCACGACCGTCAGGGCCGCGGTGATCGATTCGACCATCACATCGCCCAGCGAACCGGTCTTGATCAGTTGCCCTTTGCCCGGTACGACAGCAGCTTCGATGGTCAGCAACTCACCACCAACCTGAGTCCAGGCAAGGCCTGTCACCTGACCGACCTGATCCTGCTGCTCGGCCAGGCCGTAGCGGAATTTACGCACACCGAGGAAGTGTTCTAGCAAGTCAGCTGTCACTTTCACCGAGAAACGTTTTTCCAGCGCATGCTCTTTGACGGCCTTGCGGCAGACCTTGGCGATCTGGCGTTCGAGGCCACGCACACCGGCTTCACGGGTGTAGTAACGGATGATGTCGCGGATCGCTTCTTCGTCGAACTCCAACTCGCCCTTCTTCAGACCATTGGCAGCGACCTGCTTTGGCGAGAGGTATTTGACGGCGATATTGATCTTCTCGTCTTCGGTGTAGCCCGGCAGACGGATGACTTCCATCCGGTCCAGCAAGGCCGGCGGAATATTCATCGAGTTCGAGGTGCACAGGAACATCACATCGGACAGGTCGTAGTCGACCTCCAGATAGTGATCGTTGAAGTTATGGTTTTGCTCGGGATCGAGCACTTCCAGCAACGCCGACGCCGGATCGCCACGCATGTCGCTGCCCATCTTGTCGATTTCATCGAGCAGGAACAGCGGGTTGCGCACCCCGACTTTTGTCATCTTTTGAATCAATCTTCCCGGCATCGAACCGATGTAGGTCCGGCGGTGACCGCGGATTTCCGCTTCATCACGCACACCACCCAGGGCCATGCGCACGAATTTACGGTTGGTCGCATGGGCGATCGACTCGGCCAGCGAGGTTTTACCCACGCCCGGAGGACCGACCAGGCACAACACCGGGCCACGAATTTTTTTCACGCGTTTTTGCACGGCGAGGTATTCAAGGATGCGCTCCTTGACCTCTTCAAGGCCGTAGTGATCGGCATCGAGGATGTCTTCCGCCCGCGCCAGATCCAGACGCACCTTGCTCTGGGCCTTCCACGGCACCTGCACCAGCCAGTCGATGTACGAGCGCACCACGGTGGCCTCGGCGGACATCGGCGACATCTGCTTGAGCTTGTTCAGCTCGGCTGTCGCCTTGGCCAGCGCGTCTTTCGGCAGGCCCGCGGCATCGATACGCTTTTTCAGCTCTTCGATTTCGTTGTGGCCTTCATCGCCATCGCCCAGCTCTTTCTGAATGGCCTTCATCTGCTCATTCAGGTAGTACTCGCGCTGGCTGCGCTCCATCTGCTTTTTGACACGGCCACGAATGCGTTTTTCGACCTGCAGCAGGTCGATCTCGGCATCCAGCAACGCCAGGACGTGTTCAACGCGTGCCGACAGATCGATGATCTCGAGGATTTCCTGCTTCTGCTCGATCTTCAGCGCCATGTGCGCGGCCATGGTGTCGACCAGACGCCCCGGCTCATCGATGCTGTTGAGCGACGACAGGACTTCAGCCGGGACTTTCTTGCCCAGCTGCACGTATTGCTCGAATTGCGACAGCAGTGTGCGCACGAAGACTTCGGACTCGCGCTCAGCGGCGTCGACTTCCTCGATCAGCGACACTTCGGCACGGCAGTGGCCGTCGACCTCGCTGAAACGCTCAACGGTGCCGCGCTGCTCACCTTCGACCAGCACCTTGACGGTGCCATCAGGCAGCTTCAGCAATTGAAGAACGGTGGCGATAGTACCTACGCGATAGAGCGCGTCCTCACCGGGATCATCATCGGCCGGGTTTCTCTGGGCCAGCAGCAGGATCTGCTTATCGCCTGCCATCGCGGCCTCAAGGGCTTCGATGGACTTCTCGCGCCCCACGAACAGCGGGATAACCATGTGCGGATAAACCACGACATCACGCAATGGCAGGAGAGGCAATTCGATGGTTGTCTTCATGATTTCGCCTCTACGGCGGCCATATGGCCGTAATCAGATGGAATTAAGCTTGAAACCAAGATGGGGGCTGCCTCGAAAAAAAACAAGCGCAAAACGGCTGTAAAAAATGACATAAAAAAAAAGAGGCCCGAAGGCCCCTTCCTGTTGCAGCACAGTGGACACTTACGCGTCCGGTGCTGCCTTGGCCGTCGGCTCACTGTTTTCGTAAATATACAGTGGCTTGGACTTGCCTTCGATGACGCTTTCGTCGATCACGACCTTGCTCACCTCGGACTGCGAGGGGATTTCGTACATCGTGTCGAGCAGTACACCTTCGAGAATCGAACGCAGGCCACGGGCACCGGTTTTACGCTCCAGGGCACGTTTGGCGACCGATTTCAGCGCGTCGGAACGGAATTCCAGATCCACGCCTTCCATCTCGAACAGCTTGGCGTATTGCTTGGTCAAAGCGTTTTTCGGCTCGGTGAGAATCTGCATCAACGCAGCCTCATCCAGCTCGTCCAGCGTCGCAAGAACCGGCAGACGACCGACGAATTCCGGGATCAGACCGAACTTGACCAGATCGTCAGGCTCGACTTCACGCAGGGACTCACCGACTTTCTTGCCCTCTTCCTTGCTGCGCACTTCTGCGTTGAAACCGATGCCGCCCTTGGTGGAACGGTTTTGAATAACCTTTTCCAGACCGGAGAACGCACCACCGCAGATGAACAGGATGTTACGGGTGTCGACCTGCAGGAATTCCTGCTGCGGATGCTTGCGGCCACCTTGCGGCGGTACCGAGGCAACCGTGCCTTCGATCAACTTCAGCAAGGCCTGCTGCACGCCTTCACCGGACACATCGCGGGTAATCGACGGGTTGTCGGACTTGCGGGAAATCTTGTCGATTTCGTCGATATAGACAATACCCATCTGGGCTTTCTCTACGTCGTAATCGCACTTTTGCAGCAGCTTCTGAATGATGTTCTCGACATCTTCGCCCACGTAACCCGCCTCGGTGAGGGTGGTAGCGTCAGCGATGGTGAACGGAACGTTCAGCAAGCGCGCCAGCGTTTCCGCCAGCAGGGTTTTACCAGAGCCTGTCGGGCCGATCAGCAGGATGTTGCTCTTGCCGAGTTCGACGTCGTCAGCCTTCTTGTCACGCTGGTTGAGGCGCTTGTAGTGGTTATACACCGCTACGGCCAAAACCTTTTTGGCACGTTCCTGACCAATGACGTACTGGTCAAGGATGCCGCTGATTTCTTTAGGCGAAGGCAATTTATGCGCGCTGCTTTCGGCCTGGGCTTCCTGCACCTCCTCGCGGATGATGTCATTGCACAGGTCGACGCACTCGTCGCAGATAAAGACCGAGGGGCCGGCAATCAATTTGCGCACTTCATGCTGGCTTTTGCCACAGAAGGAGCAATAGAGCAGCTTGCCGTTGTCCTCGCCGTTGCGGGTGTCAGTCATTCGTTCGATCCAAATCCGATAGGCTTGCAACACAAGATGAAGGCTATTGCGGGCTTTTTCAAGCCCGCTGCTGATCGGACGCGCCGATCAGGCCTGTTTTGTGCCGCTTATTTTTAAGCTGGACGCTGGTTGATCACTTCGTCGATCAGGCCGTATTCCTTCGCAGCTTCTGCACTCATGAAGTTGTCGCGATTGGTATCGCGCTCGATTTCTTCCAGAGTACGGCCGCTGTGCTTGGCCATCAGCGTGTTCAGTCGCTCGCGGATGAAGAGGATTTCCTTGGCATGGATTTCGATATCCGAAGCCTGGCCCTGGAAACCGCCCAGTGGCTGGTGAATCATCACGCGCGAGTTTGGCAGGCAGAAACGCTTGCCCGGTGCACCGGCGGTCAGCAGGAATGCGCCCATGCTGCACGCCTGACCGATACAGGTCGTCGAGACGTTGGGCTTGATGAACTGCATGGTGTCGTAGATCGACATGCCCGCTGTCACCGAACCACCCGGTGAGTTGATGTACAGATGGATGTCCTTGTCCGGGTTTTCCGCTTCAAGGAACAGCAGTTGCGCACAGATCAGGTTGGCCATGTAGTCCTCTACCGGACCCACCAGAAAGATCACTCGCTCCTTGAGCAGGCGCGAGTAGATGTCGTAGGCGCGTTCGCCACGAGCGGACTGCTCGACAACCATCGGGACCAGACCGCCTGCGGCCTGGATATCAGAGTTCTGCTGAATATAAGAATTACGGAACATGCTCTGCAGTCGCTCCCAAATAGTTATGTCTTGAATACGCATAAGCCAGCTCGAGAGCTGGCTTATGGTGTGCACTTCTAACGCAAAATCAATCAGTCGGCTGTTGGAGCTTCTACCGGCTTGACTGCTTCTTCGTAGGAGACCGATTTGTCGGTCACACTAGCTTTCTGCAGAACAGTATCCACAACTTGTTCTTCCAGCACAACCGAACGCACTTCGTTCAGTTGCTGCTCGTTTTTGTAGTACCACGACACGACCTGCTCAGGCTCCTGGTAGGCCGAAGCCATTTCCTGAATCATTTCGCGAACGCGAGCGTCGTCAGGCTTGAGGTCGAATTGCTTGACCACTTCAGCAACGATCAGGCCCAGCACTACGCGACGCTTGGCTTGCTCTTCGAACAGCTCGGCCGGCAGTTGGTCAGGCTTGATGTTGCCACCAAACTGCTGAACAGCCTGCACGCGCAGACGGTCAACTTCGTTGGACAGCAGAGCCTTCGGTACTTCGATCGGGTTGGTGGCCAGCAGACCATCCATCACCTGGTTCTTGACCTTGGACTTGATCGCCTGACGCAGTTCACGCTCCATGTTCTTGCGAACTTCGGTGCGGAAGCCGTCGATACCGCTTTCCTTGATGCCAAATTGAGCGAAGAACTCTTCGTTCAGCTCTGGCAGCTTAGGCTCGGACACGGTGTTGACGGTCACGGTGAACTCGGCAGTCTTGCCCGCCAGGTCGAGGTTCTGATAGTCCTCAGGGAAAGTCAGGTTCAGCACGCGCTCTTCGCCGGCTTTAGCGCCCACCAGGCCTTCTTCGAAGCCCGGGATCATGCGACCGGAACCCAGCACCAGCTGAGTGCCCTTGGCGGAACCGCCAGCGAACACTTCGCCGTCAACCTTGCCAACGAAATCGATGTTCAACTGGTCTTCGTTCTGGGCAGCGCGATCGGCCACTTCGAAACGGGTGTTCTGCTTGCGCAGGATGTCGAGCATCTTGTCCAGGTCAGCGTCAGTCACGTCAGCGCTCAGGCGCTCGACAGTGATGCCTTCGAAGCCGGCAACGGTGAACTCCGGGAAGACTTCGAACACGGCTACGTATTCCAGATCCTTGCCCGCTTCGAGCGACTTTGGCTCGATCGAAGGCGAACCGGCAGGGTTCAGCTTCTGCTCGACCACAGCTTCGTAGAAGGAAGACTGGATGACGTCGCCTACTGCTTCCTGGCGCGCATCAGCACCGAAACGGCGCTTGATTTCGCTCATTGGCACTTTGCCTGGACGGAAGCCAGCAATCTTGGCCTTTTGGGCAGTCTGCTGCAGACGCTTGTTGACCTGAGTCTCGATGCGCTCAGCCGGCACGGTGACGCTCATGCGGCGCTCGAGAGCAGTAGTATTTTCAACAGAAACTTGCATGGATATTCCTCGTTGCACAGACGTTAGCCGGCCGTTTCCGACCCAAGAATCAAGGGCATGCATTCTAGTGGGTCAAACTCAAGAAGTCACCCTACTGAAAACGGGTAAAAAAACAGCAGGCAATTTAGCGGGGCCGCCACACAAACGCAGCGCGCCCCACAGGCGAATACAACCCTTCGCGCCAGGGCTCTGTGCCAACCGCTTCTATATATAGAAGAGACTGCCAATCACTCCCTGACGGCCGACCTTGCGAGCAAGAACGGCGAGCAGTGCAACATCATCGAACAACTTAAATACGACGAAGCGCCCTGCCCCTGCGCCCCAAAACCGCGATGCCGGGCTTCAGAACCGCAAAAACAAAAAAGGCGCCAGACTGTTAAATCTGGCGCCTTTCGAAATATGGGGTGGACGATGGGGATCGAACCCACGACAACGGGAGTCACAATCCCGTGCTCTACCAACTGAGCTACGCCCACCATATTGCGTAACAAAAAAGCCAAACAACTTCTTTGTTGAACCTCACCAGCCCGAAGATCTGAATGAAGCTTTAATTGGTGCGGATGAAGAGACTCGAACTCTTACGCCTCGCGGCGCTGGAACCTAAATCCAGTGTGTCTACCAATTCCACCACATCCGCAGATGAAGCTTTTAAAGCAAAGGCGCCAGACCGTTAAATCTGGCGCCTTTCGAAATATGGGGTGGACGATGGGGATCGAACCCACGACAACGGGAGTCACAATCCCGTGCTCTACCAACTGAGCTACGCCCACCATATCGCGTTACTTGTGCCAAAGCTGCCTAATGGCGCACCCGGCAGGACTCGAACCTGCGACCATCCGCTTAGAAGGCGGATGCTCTATCCAGCTGAGCTACGGGCGCCTTGTTAATCTGTACTCTTAAAGGACTACAAACTAAGTGCTTTCCAGTGTCACAGAACTGTTGTTCCGCCTCACCTTCTTAACCAGTGCTAGGCTGTGCCCGACAAGTGCGACGAATAGTATAGAGCGCTCCCAAGGCCGTCAAATCCTTTTTGAAAAAAATTCATTTAATTAAAGGAGTTAGGGGAATTTGCTGACCAAGCGCCTTTGCCCTCACCGCTCGACATGCGAGAATGCGTTCTCTTTTTTTCCCCTCTCGATGGTTAATCACGCGCAATGACTGCACAACTAATCGACGGCAAATCGATCGCCGCCAGCCTGCGCCAGCAGATCGCCCTACGAGTTGCCGAGCGTCGCCAGCAAGGCCTGCGCACTCCCGGCCTCGCGGTGATCCTGGTCGGCAGCGATCCTGCCTCTCAGGTTTATGTCTCGCACAAGCGTAAAGACTGTGAAGAGGTCGGCTTCCTCTCTCAAGCCTACGACCTGCCCAGCGAAACCACGCAAGACGCATTGACCGATCTGATCGATCGTCTCAACGACGACCCGGCCATCGACGGCATCCTGCTGCAATTGCCCCTGCCCGAGCACCTGGATGCCTCCAGACTGCTGGAGCGCATTCGCCCGGACAAAGACGTCGACGGCTTTCACCCTTATAACGTCGGTCGCCTGGCCCAACGCATTCCGCTGCTGCGCCCGTGCACACCCAAAGGCATCATGACGCTGCTGGAAAGCACCGGAGCCGATCTCTACGGGATGGATGCGGTGGTCGTTGGCGCGTCCAATATCGTCGGTCGCCCGATGGCGATGGAACTGCTGCTGGCCGGTTGCACCGTGACGGTCACTCACCGTTTCACCAAGGATCTGGCCGGCCATGTCGGTCGCGCCGATCTGGTGGTGGTGGCTGCCGGCAAGCCGGGCCTGGTCAAGGGTGAGTGGATCAAGGAAGGTGCAATCGTGATCGACGTCGGCATCAACCGTCAGGACGACGGCAAGCTGGTCGGTGACGTCGTTTACGAAACCGCCCTGCCCCGCGCCGGCTGGATCACGCCAGTGCCTGGCGGCGTCGGCCCGATGACCCGCGCCTGCCTGCTGGAAAACACGCTGTATGCAGCAGAAACCCTGCACGTCTGATTGGCTTTTTCCGCAACACCGAAACCCCGCCTCGTGCGGGGTTTTTTGTTTCGACTGGGAAACCTGAGCCTCTTCATTTCCCGATGCAAATGTAAAAAGCAGCCTACCTGTGATTTAACGTGTTGTAGCAACTCCACCATTTGAGAGTCTGCCCATAGCGCGTATGTTGACGTGTCAGCGCCAACGCCCCGCCTTTAGGCTTGAGCGTATTTCCAGGCCTGGCTGTCGATGACGGAATGCAAGGAGGCTGGCTTGATCCCAGAATGGAATGCTGAGGGAGTTTTACCTCCCATCAATAACAATGACCCAATTGGGTCTGACCGGGCTCCGTATCACGTGAGCCTTGAGCAGGTGGTCGACAGGTTCGCGACCAGTCCAGACCGGTGTGATATTTTCGCAGGCTATCTCGCTCACCGCGCAGAGCTTCACCGAATGGGTATGGACAGCGGATTTCAATGGCTGGATGGAAGCTTTACCGAAGACATCGAAATGCTTGAAAATCGGGCTCCACGAGATATTGATGTTGTTACCTTCACTGATGCCGGCAACGTTTTTTTTGATGCGCTCGGGAATGATGAGGTCAACCTTCTTGGTGGCGACCGAGCTAATCTTAAGAAAGCGTTCAAGATCGACTTCTACATTCAATCGTTGACTGATCCAGCCGAATCGTTGGTAGCCATGACGACTTATTGGTACAGCATGTGGTCCCACAGGCGCACCGGACAATGGAAGGGTTTTTTGCGAGTTGATCTTTCGCCTGTACAGGATGAAGCTGCAAAGACCTTGCTCGCAACACGTCGGCAGGAGCTAGAAGATGGACAGATCTGAATATGCCTATAAAGCTGCAGAGCTGGACTTCCTTGAAAAACAAGCTGCCGCTCCCGGCATTAGCAAGCTCACCCTGATGTCGGTACAGGCAAGGATAGAGAAGGCGCGGGCATTCCTGGAAGACAATGGCAAACATGCCTATCGCCCCGCCAAGGTCCGGTTGACATACCGCGGCGCACCTGTATGGGGCACCCATGGCGTACTTGCTGAGTTTGGTGCTTCCGCTACTCAAGCATTCAGCGTCGCGATAACAGCAATCGCAGCATCGCTGTCAGGCTCATTGGCAGATAAGGGTCCTATCCCGAACCGGTTAGCCAATCAGCTTTTAATAACCGGGCCAGCTCGCGGCTCCTTTGGATTCGAGCTTGAGGAAATACCGGCGGACAAGCAGCTTGATATAGAGGGCACCACGCCGGTATCGCAAGCAATCGAAATTCTTGCAGAGTTGCTGGAAGCGACGACAACAAAAAGTGACGAGGAACTATCCGAGCCAGTTTCCCGCTTGGCCGATAGAGCAATTGCCGCCGTATCTGATTTTCTTAGCGAGCTATCCGAAAATAACGCCTCCTGCGGTGTGGCAACCAGTACCCGTCGGTTTCAGTTTTCTGATGTTGAACAGGTGCGCCGCAGCAAAGCGCGGCTCAGCCGAGACAACATCAAAGAAGAACAGGAGACTTTCACAGGGTCCTTTGTAGGTGTCTTGCCTGATAAACGGATTTTCGAGTTCAAGACAACGGGAGGCGAGGTATTGCATGGGAGAGTTTCAGCGGAAATTGGCGGCCCGAATGTCATCAACGACCACCTTTACACTGAAGTGAGCATCCACGTAACTGCAAGGAGGATAGGTTCGAGCAATCCCAGATATACGCTCAAAGCACTTCCTTGGAGCTAGATTTTCGGCCCGATGACCCGCGCCTGCCTGTTGAAAAACACGCTGTATGCGGCAGAAACCCTGCACGTCTAAGCGGGCGTTCCAGCCGTAGAAAAACCCGCCAGGTGCGGGTTTTTTCATGCCTGAGAAAAAACACTAACCGTTCGCCGGAAACCCTTCATGTTCAAGGCCTTTTCACGAGATTTTCAGGCCATTCAAACAACCATCGACAGATCTTCAGCCATACTCCTAGAATGCGACGCTTTGAAGAAATAACCCGTTACAAACTAACGGAATATCCAACCTAATGAGTTCGCCCGCGTGAAAATTCGTCTTTCGATTCTGAGCCTGTTTTTTGCGTTTACAGGCACTTTCATCACGCCAACGATCAACGCTGCGGAAACCACCGCTGCCCCCCGTGACGCTTCGACATTGAAGATCGCTTCCGGCAGCGCCCTGCTCATGGATATGCAGACCAATAAAGTCATTTATTCCAGCAACCCTGACGTGATCGTGCCGATCGCCTCGGTGAGCAAGCTGATGACTGGCCTGGTGGTGGTTGAAGCCCGGCAGAACATGGACGAATGGATCAATGTCGACATCAGGAACACCCCGGAAATGAAAGGTGTGTTCTCCCGGGTCAAGCTCAAGAGTGAACTGCCGCGCCGCGAGATGCTGCTGATCGCCTTGATGTCCTCGGAAAACCGTGCCGCCGCGAGTCTCGCGCATCATTACCCGGGCGGCTATGCGGCCTTTATTGCGGCGATGAACGCCAAGGCCAAGGCGCTGGGCATGACCAGCACCCACTTCGTGGAGCCGACCGGCCTGTCGGAGCGCAACGTGTCCACCGCCCGCGACCTGAGCAAGTTGCTGGTGGCCGCGCACAAGCACCCGCTCCTCGTCGAACTGACCACCACCAAGGAAAAGACTGTGTCCTTCCGCAAGCCCAATTACACGCTGGGTTTTCGCAATACCGATCACCTGGTCAATAAAGCCGACTGGGACATCAAGATCACCAAGACCGGTTTCACCAACCCGGCCGGCCATTGCCTGGTGCTGGTGACGAAGATGGGCAACCGTCCGGTTGCCCTGGTGATTCTCGACGCCTTTGGCAAATACACGCATTTTGCCGATGCCAGCCGTATCCGCAGCTGGGTCGAAACCGGGCGCAGCGCTAACGTTCCTGCGGTGGCGCAGCAATACAAAGCCGACAAGAACCTCAAGAGTCGTCAGAGCGGTGTGGTCGAAGCCGCAAAATAAACACAGCGAACGTGAAAAGCCCCGAATCTTCGGGGCTTTTTTCATCTGCGCCGTCAGTCGTTGGGCAGCGGCATCTTGTCGTCATCCGGGATACCGTCTCCCAAGCCCGGCTCTGGCGAAACATCCGGCGTCAGCACGTTGGGGCGGGCCAGCGGATCGCGCAGGGGGCTGTCCGGGTCCAGCACCGGATCAACCTCCGGCTCCGGCGTGGTCGGTACGCTGTCAGGTTTCTGGTCATCGAAGCTTGAATCGGTACTCATACGCACCTCACATCAAGGTTTCAGATCGGCTAACGGGTCGTAGGGCCTGGCCGGTTTCTTCGGATCCTCGCCAGGCTCGACGTCCCGCGGCGCTTTCGCCGGACCGACCGGGTCGACTTGCGGATCATCGAGGTCCGGCGAGTCCGGATCGAAGCCCAGGTCATCGCCGGAAGAATGCTCGGACGAGTGCGGGCCTTTCGGGGTGTGGGAATCTGCCATGTTGCCTCCTTGATTCGCCCGCAAAAACACGGGCGCTATTGTTCAGAGGCTGGTCGGGCGCAGTCGTGCCCGGCAGATGACGAACGGAGGCTTACTGCGCCGCCAAGGCCTTTCGCGCCTGTGCCGCTGCGTTTTCCTCACCGGCCTGCGCCAGCTCGTCAGCGGCTTTCAACCAACGGGAACGGTCGACGGACGCCGGGATCTGCGAGGGTTTCTGCAGCAAAACGGCCCAGCCGCCGGATTTTTCGAACGCCGCTTCGAAGGCACTGAAATCCATCAATTGGCGACGGCTCATGCCGGCGCGCAGCAGCACTTTCTGTTTATTGCGGTCGTAGCCGGACAGGATCGCGTAACGCGGCTCGGCCCAGAACGCCGAACCTTCACTGAAACGCACCATGACCGGATAGCCCGCGGCAACCTGGGCCAGCAAGGCAGGCAGCTTGTCATCCAGCGGATACACCACCAGACCGTATTCGCGTGCGAGGTTCTGCATGTTTTGCTGCAGCTTGTCTTCGGCACCCGGCAAGCGCAGCGGTTTTTCCAGCAGGCCCGGAGTGATCACGATGCCCTGCTGCGATAGCAGGCTGGCCAGTACTTGCGGGCCACTCTGGTTGGCCTCGCCACGGTAAAACGTGCCGCTGAGCTCAACCCGCTCCGGCAGGCGTTTGACTTCAGGCGCTACGCTGCCTGCGCACCCTGCCAGCGCCGCCACGCAAGCGGCGACCAACAGCGCTCCACGCGCTCGAGAAAATACCTGCACCATCGTCATTCTCTTCAGACGCCGGTCATCGTGTTCCGGCAACGCCAGCGATCATAGAGCCGCACTCGCCTGCGGTATAGCCTTAAACCGCAGACTTATCGGTGAGATAGAGCGAACTGATTGGTCGCTGCCGACCTTTGGTCAATAGCCTGAAACACGCCTTTGACTAGACTGTCACTGGAAGAGAGCGATTTGCGAAAAGCGGGCGCCCGCCGCAGGGCGAAGAGGAGGCACAAATGAGCCTGACCATGACCATCGTAATGTTGATAGCCGGCTGGCTGGCCGTGGCGACTGCCATGTTGTGGGGCGTACTGCGGATTTCGCGGCGCCACCACCCTCCGACTCCGACGACTCCGGCCGAAAAACCGCGCAAGCAACACGCAGAGCATGCAACGGCTCACTGACGGTTAAAGCCACGTCGTGGGCTGCGCAATCCACCACCCATTCATATTCCCCAAAAAAAACCGCCTGACTCAAAAAGCTCAGGCGGTTTTTGTGTTTCTCAGCGATTACGCCTGCTGAGTGATTTTCTTCTGCTTGGCCCGGCGGGACAGCATATTCAACACTTCGATGCCGGCCGAGAACGCCATGGCTGCGTACACATAACCTTTCGGTACGTGGGCGCCGAAGCCTTCGGCAATCAGCGTCATGCCGATCATGATCAGGAAGCCCAGCGCCAGCATCACCACGGTCGGGTTGTCGTTGATGAACTTGGCCAGCGGTTCAGCGGCGAACAGCATCACCAGCACCGAGGCCACCACTGCGATGATCATGATCGGCAAGTGCTCGGTCATGCCCACGGCGGTGATGATACTGTCGATCGAGAACACCATGTCGAGCATCAGGATCTGACCGATAGCCGCTGCAAAGCCCAGGGTTACCGTGGACGTCGCGGTTTTCGGATCTTCCGGCGCCGGGTCCATGCTGTGGTGAATCTCAGTCGTGGCTTTCCAGACCAGGAACAGGCCACCAGCGATCAGGATCATGTCCTTCCAGGAGAACGCCTGACCGAGAATCTCGAACACCGGCTCCGTCAACTGCACGATGAATGCGATGGTGCTCAACAGTGCCAGTCGCAGAATCAACGCCATACCGATACCGATGCGGCGAGCTTTCTGCTGATACTGCTTGGGCAGCTTGTTGGTCAGGATCGAGATAAAGATCAGGTTATCGATGCCCAGCACGATTTCCATCACCACCAGTGTGGCCAACGCGATCCAGGCGGTCGGGCTGGCGGCGAGTTCTAACAGATATTCCATGGGTCAGTCCTGAGTCTTTGTAAGACGGTTTAGATAGTCTCGGAGGAAGATTCGGATTCTTCCGAGTCTTTTTCCGTTGTTTCTTTTTTCTGGATCAACCCACCGGTGGCATCGCTGAGCGCTTGCTCGGCGGCTTTATGGGTGTCGTCGATCGCCTGTTTGGCGCTTTCGGCCGCCGCGCCCATCAACTGCTGGGCACTTTTTTCAGCCTGGTCGCAACCGGCCAGAACCAGTAAAGACGCAAATAACAGCGCGGGGAATGTGTATTTCATTAGATTTCCTTGCAATGTACAGACAGGCGCACAGACCGGCCGTCGATGGGTGGGCATTCTAGGGAGGTGAACACTTCAGGAAAATTCGTATTTTTAGCGTCTATACTTCGGCTTTAACGAACTGTGGGGGCGCCATGCTGAATTATCGACAACTGCATTATTTTTGGGTCGTGGCCAAGACCGGCAGCATCGTAAGGGCCTGCGAGCAGCTTAACCTGACCCCGCAAACCATCAGCGGGCAGATTTCCCTGCTGGAACAGACGTATGGTATCGAACTGTTTCGCCGGGTCGGCCGGCAATTGGAATTGACCGAAGCCGGCCGTCAGGCCCTGCCCTACGCCGAGCAGATGTTCCAGCTCGGCGGCGAACTGGAGTTGATGCTGCGCGCACGACCGAATGAACAACAGATACTGTTTCGCGTGGGTGTCGCCGACGTCGTGCCCAAATCCATCGTGTATCGCCTGATCGCCCCGACCATGGAGCTCAAGGAGCCGCTGCGCATCACCTGCCGCGAGGACAAACTCGAACGCTTGCTCGCGGATCTGGCCATCCAGCGCCTGGACCTGGTGATCTCCGACAGCCCGATGCCGTCGCACCTGGACATCAAGGGCTACAGCCAGAAGCTGGGGGAATGCGGCATCAGCTTCTTCGCCACCGCTGAATTGGCCGAGCGCTACGGCCATGATTTTCCGCGCAGCCTGCACGGTGCACCGCTGTTGATTCCCGGCCCGGAAACCGTGGTACGCAGCCGCTTGCAGCGCTGGTTTGCCGAACAGCAGATCCAGCCGCAGATTGTCGGCGAATTCGATGACAGTGCCTTGATGCAGGCGTTCGGCCAGTCCGGCAGCGGAATTTTCATCGGCCCGAGCGTGATCGCCGATGAGGTTAAGCGTCAGTACGGCGTGCAGTTGATCGGCCAGACGGACGCTGTGACCGAGTCGTTCTATGCCATTTCGGTGGAGCGCAAAGTCAAGCACCCCGGCATCGTTGCGATTACCGAAGGTGCCCGACGTGAATTGTTTACCGCGTTATGACGCCCCGGCGCAGATCTCGCGCGGCTTGAGTGTCATCAGCACCATGGCCAGAAACACCGACAGTAAAATGAAGCCGGCGGCGGCGAACCCGAGAAAGCCCAGGCCCGCGCTATCGATAACGCGGCCACCGACCATGGCGCCCAGGCCGATTCCGAGATTCGCCCCGGCGATATTCAACGAGGCGGCAAAAGCCGGCGCTTCGGGTGCGGCTTTCATCAGGCGCACATGGCTGACCAGGAATAGCGCCGCCTGGGTCACCCCCCAGATGCCCATCGCCACCGCCAGCCCCAGCGGCGAATGAATGTTCGGCACCAGCGAGACCATGCCGGCAATCATGAACGCGCAGAACAGCACCGAGGCGCCCAACGGATGCCGGTCCACCGCGCGACCGCCGAGCGAGTTACCGATCAGCCCCACCGCACCAAACCCCATCAGGCACCAGCCGACCACGGTGCCGTTGAAACCGGCCAGACGTTCAAGGATGTCGGCCAGATAGGTATAGGCCGTAAACATGCCGCTGAACACCAGAATCGACAGCACGATATGCCCGATCATCAATGGGCTGCGCAGGATCTTGAACTGCGACGCGAAGCTGACCTGATGTTGGTGCAGGCTGGTTTTCGGCAGATAAACAAACAGCAGCAAGGCTTTGGCAAACGCAATCAGCGCGAGGATGCCGAATGCACTGCGCCAGCCGAACGCATCGGAAATCAACGTGCCGACCGGAATGCCGAACACCGTGGCGCAGACGATACCGAAGCCAATCTTGGCGATGGCGCGACCGGCGAAATCAGGGCCAACGATGTCCACCGCCGTCTCGCTCGCCAGCGCCCAGAACACCGGCAACCCCAGCGCCGGGATCAGGCGGGCAACGGCCATCACCCAGATATTCGGCGCCAATGCCGCGACGGTATTGGCCAGACCAAACATGATCAGGATGGCGATGAATAATTTACGCCGTTCGAAACGAGCGAAATACGCGGTCAGGAATGGCCCGAACAGCGCGACCGTAAAAGCGAACAACGTCACCAGTAACCCGGCCTGGGGGATGGTGACGGCAAGGTCTCGGGCGATCGCCGGCAACAGGCCGACGATGATGAATTCCGTGGTCAGCACCGTGAACCCGGCGGCAGACAACAGAAGAATGGGCAACAGCATGCGCAACTCCAGCAAAACGACAACACCAGCGTTGACCCGGAGGCCCGCTGGCGGAATGGAAAATAAGGATGCGCAATCTTAACAGAGTGTGTTGGGACTGACTTGCACAAACCTGTCGATGTGCAAGGCTGATCCGGTGGCAGATCGTCACAGGTCTGAAGGTTAACGCGCACGCTGTGATAAAGTCCGCGCCCTGAAAATCGTACAGCTGTTCAACGTGCCGTTTGGCGGCGTTGTTGTCACTTCGACAGGCGATTCGTGACTGCCCACGACGCTTCGCAACCTATAAAAACAGAGATGCCGCTATGACCGCTTCATCCCCTTCTCTCCTGCAACGTCTGAAAAACCTGAGTCTGGTCAGCCAGATCGTCATCGGCCTGATCGCCGGTATCGCCTTGGCTCTGCTCGCACCAGAAGCGGCGAAGTCCACCGCGTTCATCGGCAAGGTCTTCGTCTCCGCACTGAAAGCCGTGGCACCGATTCTGGTGTTCGTGTTGGTGATGGCTTCGATTGCCAACCACAAGCACGGTCAGGAAACCCATATCCGGCCGATTCTGTTCCTCTATCTGCTCGGCACTTTTGCCGCAGCGGTGGTGGCCGTCATCGCCAGCATGAGCTTTCCATCGAGCCTGGTGTTGTCGACCGAGAACGTGACGGTCACCGCCCCCGGGGGTATCGGTGAAGTGTTGCAAAGCCTGCTGCTGAGCGTGGTGGACAATCCGGTCAGCGCGCTGATGAACGCCAACTTCATCGGCATTCTGGCCTGGGCGATCGGCATGGGCATCGCCATCCGTCATGCCGGCGACACTACCCGCGAGGTGCTGGGCGATCTATCCAACGGTGTGACCGTCATCGTACGCGTGGTGATTCGCTTTGCCCCGCTGGGTATTTTCGGTCTGGTCGCTTCGACACTCGCCACCTCCGGTTTCGGCGCGCTGCTGGGTTACGCGCACCTGCTGGCGGTGCTGCTCGGCTGCATGCTGTTCGTGGCGCTGGTGATGAACCCGCTGATCGTATTCTGGAAGCTGCGTCGCAACCCGTACCCGTTGACCTTGATGTGCCTGCGCGAAAGCGGCATCACCGCGTTTTTCACCCGCAGCTCGGCGGCAAACATTCCGGTCAATCTGGAACTGAGCAAGCGCCTGGGCCTGCATGAAGACACTTACTCGGTATCGATCCCGCTGGGTGCGACCATCAACATGGCCGGTGCAGCCATCACCATCACCGTGCTGACGCTGGCGGCGGTGCACACCCTGGGCATTGCCGTGGACATTCCCACCGCGATCCTGCTCAGCGTCGTCGCGGCCATCTGCGCCTGTGGTGCGTCGGGTGTGGCCGGCGGTTCGCTGCTGTTGATTCCGCTGGCGTGCAGCCTGTTTGGCATCCCGAGCGAGATTGCCATGCAGGTCGTGGCGGTCGGTTTCATCATTGGCGTGCTGCAGGATTCGGCGGAGACGGCGCTGAATTCCTCGACGGACGTGCTGTTTACCGCAGCCGCGTGCCTGGGCGAGGAAGAGAAGGCCCGACGCACCGCATAAACCCGAATACTCTGTGGGAGCGAGCTTGCTCGCGAAGGGGGCGGGTCAGTCAACATTAAATGTCGCCTGACACACCGCATTCGCGAGCAGGCTCGCTCCCACAGAAAAAACAAAAGCCCGCCAAGGCGCAAACCTTGGCGGGCTTTTTCGTATCAGGGCGTTTTAGAACGCGCCCATGTAATCGCGCTTGCCCACTTCAACACCGTTATGACGCAGCAGCGCATAAGTCGTCGTCACGTGGAAGAAGAACTGCGGCAGACCATAGGTCAGCAGATACGACTGACCGCTGAAGCGCTTCTCTTTCGGCGTGCCTGGACGGGTGACGATTTCGATGCCTTCCTTGCCATTGATCTGCTCAGGCTTGATCTCGCCGATAAAGGCCAGAACCTTGGCGATCAGCGCTTGCAGCTCGGCGAAGGTGGTTTCGCTGTCGTCATACTTCGGCAGTTCAACTTCGGCCAGACGCGCCGACACGCCTTTGGCGAAGTCCACGGCGATCTGCACCTGGCGCACCAGCGGGAACATGTCCGGGTACAGGCGCGCTTGCAGGAACGCGTTCGCGTCGATGTTTTTCTCGGTGGCGTGGGCTTCAGCCTTTTTCAGCACATCGCTCAGGGCGTTGAGCATTTGTTGGAAAACCGGGACGGATGCGGCATACAGGGAAATGGTCATGACAGTCTCGTGTGATGGCTGGGTAATACGTGGTGGCGATTATAGCCATGCTTGATGACCACACGGCTTGCCTTTTGTTTGGCAAGGATTAGGCTAGGCGGCTTCGACTGCAGAGGGAACGCGCGATGACCACCGAACAAGAATCCATCTCCGAACAATCACGGCTCAACGCCACGGAAATCCGCATTCTGGGTGCCCTGATCGAGAAACAGGCCACCAGCCCGGAAACCTACCCGCTGACCCTCAACGCGCTGGTGCTGGCCTGCAATCAGAAAACCAGCCGCGAACCGGTGATGAACCTCAATCAGGGCCAGGTCGGCCAGAGCCTGCGCGCGCTCGAAGGTCGCGGTTTCACCCGGCTGGTCATGGGCAGTCGAGCCGACCGCTGGGAACACAAGGTCGACAAGGCGCTGGAACTGGTGCCGGCACAGGTGATTCTCACCGGATTGATGTTTTTGCGCGGTCCGCAGACTGTCAATGAACTGCTCACCCGCAGCGGGCGCATGCACGACTTCGAAGACGCCGAGCAGGTCGTGCATCAGCTTGAACGCTTGATTGCGCGCGGACTGGCGGTGCTGATTCCGCGTCAGGCCGGGCAGCGCGAGGATCGCTATACCCATGCGCTGGGGGACCCGGCTGATATCGAGGTGATATTGGCGGCGCGGCAGAATGCCGGTGAGCGTTCGGGCGGTGGCGTTTCGGTCGAGCGCATTGAAGAGCTGGAAGCGCGGATCGCGGCACTGGAAGAACGCCTGGCGCGCCTCGAATAATCCCCACAGATCCATTGTGGGAGCGGGCTTGCTCGCGAAAGCGGTGTGTCATCCAAAGTTGCTGTGACTGATACACCGCTTTCGCGAGCAAGCCCGCTCCCACAGGGACAACGTCAACTTCAAGATGTGTATGTTCTATTCCCCATCCCAATAATCCACGCCATCCGCCTGCCGCGCCACGGCGACAAAGCCTGAGGCATTACCCTCGCTATCGATTGTGAAGTTATCCATCACCACATATTTATTCGAATCCGGATATTCACAGATTTCCGGCTGTTGCTGAGTGCTCACCGCCAGATAACGCAATTCAGCGGCGCTGGTATTGATGATCTGATGAGCCTTTTCCGGTCCGCCCGGTGGGCAGGCAATCACATCGCCCGCGCGAATCGGAAAACGTTCGGCACCCAGCCGCACCTCGCCCTCGCCGGCCACCACGTAGAACATTTCCTCATTGACCCGATGGCTGTGAAACGGGCTGCCACGCATGCCCGGAGGCAGCGCGTAGAGGCGATAACCGAGCTTCTGCGCCCCCAGTTGCTGGCCGATACGGGCAAATCGCTGTTGATAGCGTCCAGCGGTTTCGCCTTCGGGGGCGAGGGCTTCGGGCAGGGGTTGGAGTTCGACCTCGTTGAGGTTGAGGATGTGCGGATGCATGGGCGGCCTCGGTTATGGTTTTTGTGGTGGGCAGGTCTGTTTGCTGAAGAGGCAGTATAGGCAGGGGCTGACCTGGGTTCGTGGCGCAGCCATCGCGAGCAGGCTCACTCCTACAGATTGAACGCATTCCAATTGTAGGAGTGAGCCTGCTCGCGATGAGGTCCGCCCAGCCAATACAAAACTCAATCAGCTACGGGCGAAATCCACCGCCGCCGCAAACTGCGCCTCGTTCGGCCGCACCCCGGTGTACAGTACGAATTGCTCCAGTGCCTGGATCGCAATGACTTCCAGCCCGGTAATCACTCGCTTGCCCTCGGCCCGGGCGCGAACGATCAATGGCGTTTCCGAAGGAATCGCGACCACGTCGAAAACCGTGTCAGCGGCTTCAATCGCTTCAGGCGCAAACGCCAGTTGCCCCGCCTCCGGCCCGCCGTCCATGCCCACCGGCGTGACGTTGATCAGCATCTGCGGGCGCTCATCCCCCAGTTCGGCCTGCCAGCGATAGCCCAGCGAATCTGCCAAAGCATGCCCGGCCCGCTCGTTGCGGGCGACAATCAAACCGTTTTTATAGCCGCCATCACGCAAGGCACTGGCCACGGCTTTGGCCATACCGCCGCTGCCGCGCAGGGCGAACGTCGAATCCTTGGGCACCGCGTGGCTTACCAGCAATTGGGCGACAGCGATGTAATCGGTGTTATAGGCCTTCAGATGACCGTTGCTGTTGACGATGGTGTTGATCGACTGGATCGCCGCTGCCGACGCATCCAGCTCATCCACCAGCGCAATGCAGGCTTCCTTGAACGGCATCGACACGCCGCAGCCGCGAATGCCCAACGCCCGGATGCCGCGGACCGCACCGTCCAGATCCTGACTGGCAAACGCCTTGTAATAGAAATTCAGGCCCAACTGCTCATACAAATGGTTGTGAAAACGCAGACCGAAATTGCCAGGACGTCCGGACAGGGACATGCACAACCGGGTGTCTTTGTTCGGGTTCATCTGCATGAAACTTCTCCTTCAAACGCACTTTCGGATGGACGGGATTGGCCAGCCCATCGGGTTCTGAATCATCATTAAGGCTTGTCAAAGGCGCGGCGCGGCGCGGTAAAGAAGCCGGTACAGACCTTACACAAAATTTACCCGGCAGCCGTGCTGATTTTGCCAATTTTGCTGTCTTAGCTGTATCCCCGCGACAACTGTGGGCCTGGTTCAGGCCGCGGCGCCGGGTCGAAGAACCGAGGACTTATCATGATTCGTAAACTTCCCATCATGGCTTTGTTGATTGGCGCACTCGCGGTCACCGGCCAGGCTGAAGCGGGTGGTGGCCATGGCTGGCAGGGCCCGGCAGTGTTTGGCGCGATCGTCGGCTCGGCCATCATCGGCTCGGCACTGATCAATCAGGATCGGCCGGTGTACGTGCAGCAACAACCGGTTTATGTGCAGCCGCAACCGGTCTATGTTCAGCAGCCGCCACCGGTCTATTACCAGCCGGCGCCGGTGTATGTGCAGCAACCGGTCTACGTGCAGCCGGCCCCTGTCTATTACGGCCCACCACGCGGCTATTACGGCAGGCCACACGGCTACTACGGTGGGCCACATGGTTATTACGGCGGCCCGCGCTGGTAATCCAGCGAGCCAAGCCCTGCTTTTTCAGCGGGGCTTTTTTATGACCGTTGGTCGGCGAAGGTCTGAAAAAATCTCGCCAAGGTCGCTGTGAGGACAGTTTCAGCGGCTAAAGTCGTCATGATGGTTTTGACCGCTCTGACTTTTTTCATCAAGCGGTCACCTCTTTGTCATGACGGAACCGCAATCTGAATCCGTCCGTAAACAACAGGTTGATAACAACAAGGACGACGGTATGCCCACACAGAACCCGCACCGCATTGTCGGTTTGTGCACCTCAAGCAAGGTGTACAGCGCACTCACCGAGCTCAAGCACCTGGAAGGCCATCGCTGCGCCAAGTTTCTTTCGTTGCTGGCCGAGAACCTGGTGCACAAAGGACTGCTCAACGAGCGCGAAGTCGTGCACATGCTCGATCAGGTGGTCGACTGACGCCAGACCTCACTGGCATCAATGACCACTATCGAAAGCGTTGATTGTCCGTCGGGCCGGCGAGTCCCTAAGGTAGCCCCATCAGATGGATGGAGGTTACGTGTCATGGCTCAGGTTCAAATCATGTCGGTTATCGGCAGTGCCGTTCCCGCTGCGCTCAGGGCGTCAGGGCTGCTTGCCTGCTGGTATCTGGTGCGCGACGGCGAGCCGATCAGCGGCCCGCTCACTTCGCTGCCCGCTGCCCAGGCGCTGTCGCAACAGCTCGGCGCCGGTGCGTTCCGGGCCTAAGGCAGTTGCACCTTGGGTTTGGTTTCGACGAACAGCGCCCAGCTCGACAGAAATAACGCGGCAATCAACGGCCCGATCACAAAGCCGTTAAGACCAAATACCGCCAGGCCGCCGAGGGTCGAAACCAGAATCAGGTAGTCCGGCATTTTCGTGTCCTTGCCCACCAGAATCGGGCGCAACACGTTGTCCACCAAGCCGATCACAAAAACGCCGAACCCCGCCAGCACCACGCCCTGCCAGATCATCCCGCTGAGCAGGAAGTAAACCGCCACCGGCGCCCAGACAATCCCCGCGCCCACCGCTGGCAACAGCGACAGAAAAGCCATCAAGACCGCCCACAGCAACGCGCTGGGGATGTCGAGAAACCAGAAAATCGCCCCACCCAGCGCACCTTGCGTCACGGCCACCAGCACATTGCCCTTGACCGTCGCACGCACTACCCGGTTGAACTTCAATTGCAGACGGCGCTTGTGGTTTTCCTCCAGCGGCACGGCGGTGCGCATCTTTCGCGCCAGCTCGGGGCCGTCACGCAGAAAGAAAAACAGCAGATACAGCATGATGAAAAAGCTCACCACGAACTCGAACGTGCCCTGGCCGAAACTGAACGCCTGCGTGGCCAACACCTGACTGCCCTGCATTGCAGTCTTGACGATTTTCTCGCGCAGGCTGTCGAGTTCGCCCATGCCGAAACGATCAAGCAGGTTCTGGAAATACGGCGGCAGGCTCTGCTTGAACTGCGCCAGATACGCGGCGATGTCCAACTGACCGCTTTCGATATTCTTGTAGACCGTCGCCCCCTCTTGCACGAGCAAGATGCTGACGATGATCACCGGCAGAATCGCGATCACCAGACACAGACTCAGCGTGCACAGCGATGTCAGGTTGCGTTGCCAGCCGAATTTCAGCTGTAACTTGCGCTGTATCGGCGCGAACAGGATGCCGAGGATGACCGCCCAGAACACCGCGCCGTAGAACGGCAGCAGAATCCAGATAAAGGCCACGGTGACCAGCACCAACAGCACAGTCAGGGATTTGAATTGCAAGCTCTTTTCGTTCATGTCCGATCCATGTCAGTCAGGCGTCACGCACGCCCGCACCCCTTAGTCAGCCGCGGTTCGCGCGAGTGCCATCTTTATTCATGGAGCATAGATCCAGATCAATGAATCATCGCCCCGCCTGCCCTACCCTGCGCGGCTTTTGCGACCGACACTATGCTTGCGACCCTTGCCGCCCCCGAACTGCTCGCCCCCGCCGGCACCCTGAAAAACATGCGCTATGCCTTCGCCTACGGCGCCGATGCGGTGTATGCCGGGCAACCGCGCTACAGCCTGCGCGTGCGTAATAACGAATTCGACCACGCCAATCTGGCCTTGGGCATTCGAGAGGCGCAGGCTCAGGGCAAACGCTTCTACGTGGTGGTCAACATCGCGCCGCACAATGCCAAGCTGAAAACTTTTCTCAAGGATCTGGCGCCGGTGATCGAAATGGCCCCGGACGCACTGATCATGTCCGACCCGGGGTTGATCATGTTGGTGCGCCGGCACTTCCCGCAGATGCCGATCCATCTCTCGGTGCAGGCCAACACGGTGAACTGGGCCAGCGTCGAATTCTGGCAGCAGCAAGGGTTGAGCCGGATCATTCTGTCGCGGGAGTTATCGCTGGAAGAAATCGGCGAGATCCGCGAGCACGTGCCGGGCATGGAGCTGGAAGTGTTCGTCCATGGCGCGCTGTGCATGGCCTATTCCGGGCGCTGTCTGCTGTCCGGCTACATGAACAAACGCGATGCCAACCAAGGCTCTTGCACCAACGCTTGCCGCTGGAAATATTCAGCGCAGGAGGCCACGGAAAATCAACTCGGCGAGATCGTCCAGACCTTCCAGCCCGAGCCGACCCTGGGCCTCGGCGCACCGACCGATCAGGTGTTTCTGTTGCAGGAAGCCAGCCGTCCCGACGACTTAATGCCAGCCTTCGAAGACGAACACGGCACTTACATCATGAACGCCAAGGACCTGCGCGCCGTGCAGCACGTCGAACGCCTGACGCGCATGGGCGTGCATTCATTGAAAATCGAAGGCCGGACCAAATCGCACTTCTACTGCGCGCGCACCACTCAGGTGTATCGCCGCGCCATCGATGACGCCGTGGCCGGCCGCGCGTTCGATCGCAGCTTGATGACCGACCTCGAATCGCTGGCCCAACGCGGCTACACCGAAGGTTTCCTGCGTCGGCATGTGCACGACGAATACCAGAACTATCAGCACGGCAGCTCGGTTTCGGAGCGTCAGCAGTTTGTCGGTGAACTGACCGGTGAGCGCCGGGATCGCCTGGCCGAAGTGAAAGTGAAAAACCGTTTTGCCCTGGGCGATCATCTGGAATTGATGACGCCCAAGGGCAATTTCCATTTTGATCTGCACCAGTTGCAGAGCCTCACCGGCGAGGCAATCGAGGTCGCGCCGGGGGACGGGCATACGGTGTATGTGCCGATTCCGGATGCGGTGGATTTGCGGTTTGGCTTGTTGATGCGCGATTTGCGTGGGGGATGAAAAGCCGCCTCATCGGTTGATGAGTGGGTTGGCGTTGGATGTGAGGCATGGGCCTGGAGCGGTTCGAGCAGCCGCTGGCTGATTGAGGATTTTCGATGAATTGTATTCAGCTATCGCGAGCAGGCTCACTCCTACAATGTTTTTGTGGTGTACCCGCATTGTAGGAGTGAGCCTGCTCGCGATGAGGGCCTACAAGGCGACATCAATAGCGCGAATCGCCTGTTAGCGTCGATCATCCGACAACGGTGTCGGCTCATCCGCTGGCGGCACCTCGTCGTCCGCCGCAGGATCTTTCCAGTCATCCGGCCGGTCGGCATCGCGCAATGGATCGCGTCCCGGGTCCATGCCCGGCGGCGCGTCGTGATCGCTCAGCGTCGGCTCGTCGATGCCGGACACCGGGCGGGTCTGGTCGGTGGGCGCAATGCCGCCCGGAAACAGCGAATCGTCAGCCATCGTGCACCTCACGAAAAACACCTGGAACACCCAGGCCATATTCGTTGGAAACGCGGCTATCGACAGCGTGCGACGCATCAGACCAGCGGCGTCACCCTTGGGCGATAAACCGATCGCGGCTATTGGTCAGGTGCAGCCACATCGCCGCGCGCGCGGCATCCGGATCCTGACGCTTGATCGCATTGAGAATCGCCTCATGCTCCAGATTCGCCAGTTGCCCGAGCTTGCTCAGATCCGCCGCCCCGCGCTCGGCGGCATTGAGTCGATTGCGCGGGATCATCGCACTGCCCAGGTGCTGCATGATCTCGCTGAAGCAGACGTTACCGGTGGCCTCGGCAATCAATAGATGAAAACGCCGATCGGCTTCCACGCAACTGTCGTTGTTGTCCAGCAGCCGTTGATAGTCATCCAGCGCCTGACGCATTTGCAGCAATTGCTGTTCTGTGCGCCGTTGCGCCGCCAGTGCCGCCGCCTGCGTCTCCAGGCCCAGGCGCAATTCAAGAATGCTGCGCACACCGAGCGCCGTGTCGACATTCAAACGCAAGCCCTGCTCAGGCGCGCGTTCAATGACAAACGTGCCGATGCCGTGGCGCGTCTCGACCAGCCCCGAAGCCTGCAACTTGGAAATCGCCTCGCGCACCACTGTGCGGCTGACGCCGTGTTCTTGAACGATGGAATTCTCGGAAGGCAGCTTGTCACCGGGCGACATCTGTCCGAGCAGGATGCTCTGGGTGAGTTTTTCCACCAGGTCGTGAGCGAGGTTGTGCGTGCGTTTGCGCGCGGGCGCGTCGAGGTCTTCTTGCATGGTCGATTCCGGCGAACAGGGCTTGTGGATCGTAGCACTGCGTTGATCAGTATTGAGATCGATTTTAGCGCTAACCACGCCATCAACTTGTATGACAACACTCAAAAATAACAGTAGCGAATCAACAAGCCGTTACGCCGCAAGACAGTTCGCACGCCTGGGCACCGCTCGTCCCATCTGCCTAAAAGCCCGTAAAAACGGCAACCTTGGTTAAAAAAGCATAACCAAAGATCTGCTCAGATGAATTTAATCGCGAACCAACACTTGTAGGACAAAAAATTTCAGTTGTATGATGTCTATCAACAACGCAGTACCCAGCCCTACCCGCATAAAAATAATCAGTGGGAGAAAACCAAGTGAAAACCTCCGTTTCCGGGATTCAGGAAAGCGTCGACCCGACGCTCGCCTCGGCCATCTCGAAAGTCAAACGCCACGTCCTGCCCCTCTTCGTGATCATGTTCATCGTCAATTACATTGACCGGGTGAACATCGGTTTCGTCCGCACTCACATGGAAACCGATCTGGGCATTGGTGCCGCCGCCTACGGCTTTGGCGCCGGCCTGTTTTTCATCGGCTACGCGCTCTTCGAAGTACCGTCGAACATGCTTCTGCAAAAAGTCGGCGCACGCATCTGGCTGACCCGCATCATGTTCACCTGGGGCGTGGTCGCGGCCTGCATGGCGTTCATCCAGAACGAAACCCATTTCTACATCCTGCGGTTCCTGCTCGGCGTCGCCGAAGCCGGGTTCTTCCCCGGAGTGATCTATTACTTCACCCGCTGGCTGCCGGGCGTCGAGCGCGGCAAGGCGATTGCGATCTTCCTCAGCGGCTCGGCCATCGCGTCACTGATCTCCGGCCCGCTGTCCGGCCTGCTCCTGCAAATCAACGGGCTGGGCATGCACGGCTGGCAGTGGATGTACTTCATCGAAGGAATGTTCTCGGTGTGCCTGTGCGTGTTCGTCTGGTTCTGGCTCGATGCCAAACCCCACGATGCGAAATGGCTGACGCGCGCCGAGCAAGACGCACTGGTGACTGCCATCGACGATGAGCAGAAGGCCCGCGAAGCCGCGACGCCGATCCGGCCGTCCATGGGCAAACTGCTCAAGGATCGCCAGATTATTCTGTTCTGCCTGATCTACTTCTTTATCCAGCTGACTATCTATGCCGCGACGTTCTGGCTGCCGAGCATCATCAAGAAAATGGGCGAGCTCAGCGACGTGCAGGTCGGCCTGTTCAACTCGATTCCGTGGTTGCTGTCGATTGTCGGCATGTACGCCTTCGCCTCGCTGTCGGCGAAGTGGAAACACCAACAGGCGTGGGTTGCCACGGCGCTGTTGATCGCGGCGGCGGGGATGTTCATGTCCACCACTGGCGGGCCAATCTTCGCCTTTGTAGCGATCTGCTTTGCGGCGCTGGGCTTCAAATCCGCCTCGTCGCTGTTCTGGCCGATTCCTCAGGCCTATCTGGATGCGCGCATCGCCGCGGCGGTCATCGCGCTGATCAACTCGGTCGGCAACCTTGGCGGCTTCGTCGCGCCGACCACGTTCGGCCTGCTGGAACAACACACCGGCTCGATCCAGGGCGGCCTCTACGGCCTGGCCGCGACCTCGATCATCGCCGCGATCATCGTCTTCGCCGCGCGCACCACGCCGAAACCCGCTGCTGAAAAGGCTGTGGCCGACGCCGCGCCGAAACACGCCTGACTACGTCTCGATAAGGAAAACAACAATGACTGTTCATGACACCGCCAAAGCTCCGATCATCACTGATATGCAGGTCATTCCGGTGGCCGGTCACGATGGCATGCTGCTCAACCTGAGCGGCGCCCACGGGCCGTTTTTCACTCGCAACATCGTCATCCTCAAGGACAACGCCGGCCACACCGGCGTCGGCGAAGTGCCTGGTGGCGAGCGTATTCGCCAGACCCTCGAAGACGCGCGCAATCTGGTCATCGGCAGCCCGATCGGCACCTACCAGAAGATTCTCAATCAAGTGCGCCAGACCTTCGCCGAGCGCGATGCCGGCGGTCGTGGCTTGCAGACGTTTGACCTGCGCATCACCATCCACGCGGTCACCGGTCTGGAAGCTGCCCTGCTCGACCTGCTCGGTCAACACCTCGACGTACCGGTGGCGGCGCTGCTCGGTGAAGGTCAGCAGCGCGATGAAGTGAAGATGCTTGGCTATCTGTTTTACGTTGGCGATCAGCGCGAGACCGACCTCGCCTATCGCAGCGAACCGGACGCCGACAACGACTGGTTCCGTGTTCGTCATGAGAAAGCCATGACAGCCGAAGCGGTGGTGCGCCTCGCCGAAGCGGCCCATGCGAAGTACGGCTTCAAGGATTTCAAACTCAAGGGCGGCGTGCTCAGCGGCGATGCCGAAATCGAAGCGGTTACGGCACTGGCCGAGCGCTTTCCCGAGGCGCGGATTACCCTCGACCCGAACGGCGCCTGGTCACTGAAAGAGGCAATCCGTCTGTGCCGCGACCAGCATCACGTGCTCGCTTATGCGGAAGACCCGTGCGGTGCGGAAAACGGTTATTCCGGGCGCGAAGTCATGGCTGAATTCCGTCGCGCCACCGGCCTGAAAACGGCCACCAACATGATCGCCACGGACTGGCGCGAAATGGGCCACGCGATCCAGTTGCAGTCGGTTGACATCCCGCTGGCCGACCCGCACTTCTGGACCATGCAGGGTTCGGTGCGCGTGGCGCAGATGTGCCACGAATGGGGCCTGACCTGGGGCTCGCACTCCAACAACCACTTCGATATTTCCCTGGCCATGTTCACCCACGTCGCCGCCGCTGCGCCGGGCGATATCACCGCCATCGACACCCACTGGATCTGGCAGGACGGCCAGCGCCTGACCAAGGCACCGCTGCAAATAGTCGACGGCTGCGTGCAAGTGCCGAAGAAACCTGGGCTGGGCGTCGAACTGGACATGGATCAAGTGGCCAAGGCCCACGAACTGTACAAAGGCATGGGCCTCGGCGCACGGGATGACAGCGTGGCGATGCAGTTCCTGATCCCGGGCTGGAAATTCGATAACAAGCGGCCGTGTCTGGTGCGCTGAATCTGCAGATGCACTGATTGCAACTATGGGAGCGAGCCTGCTGGCGAAGGCGGTGAGCCAGTCAACGAATGTGTCGACTGATCGTGCGCTTTCGCGGGCAAGCCCGGCTCCCACAGGGTTTTGGGCCGAACACAAATGTTGTGGGCAGACCCGGTCATTGTGGGAGCGAGCCTGCTCGCGAAAGCGGTGAGTCAGTCAACGAATGTGTCGACTGATCGTGCGCTTTCGCGGGCAAGCCCGGCTCCCACAGGGTTTTGGGCCGAACACAA
>NZ_JABWQQ010000150.1:0-244 GCF_014268555.1 Pseudomonas sp. SWRI111
GTTTTTGATTGAATGGAAATTCATTTTCATTAATGAATGTTTTTAATTCTTCCTTTATGTAAGTTATGGTATTCATTTTCCGCTACTCCCGTTTATTAATTGAGATAGAAAGCACTATTTTTCCGCCAGTAATTATTTTTAATATGTGGTATCTACCCTATTGTTTAGAAATTAAAACCTAAAATTTCATTTTTTAAAGAAAATAAAGAGTGGGGATGTAGCAAAAAATCTAGAATCTTAGGGG
>NZ_JABWQQ010000151.1:0-242 GCF_014268555.1 Pseudomonas sp. SWRI111
CGGTAGTTCAGTCGGTTAGAATACCGGCCTGTCACGCCGGGGGTCGCGGGTTCGAGTCCCGTCCGCTGCGCCATATTTTACGAGTCAGACATGTCTGGTTCACGATTGCAAAGCACCGAAGCTTTCAATCAAAGCAAGTTACTTGAGCGCAAGCTCAAAGCGATACGCAGCGGTAGTTCAGTCGGTTAGAATACCGGCCTGTCACGCCGGGGGTCGCGGGTTCGAGTCCCGTCCGCTGCGCC
>NZ_JABWQQ010000152.1:0-242 GCF_014268555.1 Pseudomonas sp. SWRI111
TCCATATGGTGCATGCTCTACTTCAACAAAGTCGTTTTTTATAAAAACTTCTTTGCTTGGTGTCCAAGAGGTTGTTGGATTTGTTATAACAATAACACCATTCTTCTTATGATCTTTAGCATCTTGAATAACCTTTTTAATTAGTTGAGTGGCATATCCTTTCCCAGTTATATTAACCCATAGGCAATGGATGACGTAGTAATTTTCCCCATATATTACTCTTGAGGAATATTCTATTGGCG
>NZ_JABWQQ010000153.1:0-241 GCF_014268555.1 Pseudomonas sp. SWRI111
GTTCCCGGCCATTTACTGAATGAACTAAAGGAAGCAGCAGATGCAGCACATGCATTAGATGTAAAAATGAAGAAGATTAAAGATCGTGTCGATATCTTTCAAACGGTAGGAAAGCATCAGACGTTAATATAATTAGTAGGGGAAGTTTCCTCAGGGATGAACTTCCCTTTTTTTATGGAAGATGATTCAAAGTCAGCAGATATAACTAACCTCACCCACAAACACCATCAAAAATATAACC
>NZ_JABWQQ010000154.1:0-241 GCF_014268555.1 Pseudomonas sp. SWRI111
TGGGAGAGGTATATCAAAAAGGTAAACTGGCAAAGGAAGCAAGCTATCAATTATTAAATCATACAACAAATGAGAAAAATGATGCATTGTTACTTATTAGCAATCAATTATTAGAGGATAAGGACTTGATTATCAAAGCAAATAAACTCGACCTTGAAAATGGACGAGAAAAAGGTCTCTCTCCTTCTATTCTAGATCGCATTATGCTTGATGAAAAAAGAATTACGGATATGGCTATAGC
>NZ_JABWQQ010000155.1:0-241 GCF_014268555.1 Pseudomonas sp. SWRI111
GGTGTAACGGCAGTGGTGGGCCCCAACGGAAGTGGGAAAAGTAATATTACAGATGCAATTCGCTGGGTACTCGGCGAACAGTCAGCTAAATCATTGCGTGGAAGCAAGATGGAGGATGTTATTTTTTCAGGGAGTGACTCCAGAAAAGCAGTAAACTTTGCGGATGTAACATTAACGTTAGAGAATGAGGATCATTTTCTGCCGTTGGATTACCATGAAGTGAGTGTAACCAGACGAGTGT
>NZ_JABWQQ010000156.1:0-241 GCF_014268555.1 Pseudomonas sp. SWRI111
TCCTGCTCCGATACAATCCAGCAATGAAATGTCTCATGCCATAATCCCTTTTTATGTATTTCGCTACGAGCTGCAATTCCTATTGGTGTTCTGTTTTCATCAAATACTTTTAATTGTTCCTCTTCCATTTTGTTATCGCTCCTCTTATATTATTTCTAAGCAAGTAACGCTTGTATTGTCTTCCTATTCCTCTGCAGAAACAGGCTTTTAGGAAATGTGGTTTAAATAGATCCTTTTTTTC
>NZ_JABWQQ010000157.1:0-240 GCF_014268555.1 Pseudomonas sp. SWRI111
ATTTAATGATGAACCTTGTCAGAAGATTTCTGGCAAGGTTTTTGATATTTGCCCAAAATGGTTGAAGCAATTCTGTTACTAAAAAAATAAGGCTAAAGAGAAACAAATCAACCAAAAGAAAGTTGATTTGTTTCTCTTTAGCCTTCATAAGTTTTGTAAAAATCAATCGCCTTCTGGATATAGGCTTGCTCTTCCGGGGGTACTTCTTCTTCATGATAAATGGCGGAAACAGGACATACT
>NZ_JABWQQ010000158.1:0-240 GCF_014268555.1 Pseudomonas sp. SWRI111
GCTCTAACATATCAAATCGCTTTCCAAGTAAGATGATGATAGGTGCCAAGATTAGAACTGTAATGATAAGTGGATAAAGATTATCCATTTTAGCTCCATTTAAACTACCACTTAACCATCTCATCGCTGTAGGAACATCATGATGCTGTCCGATAAGCAATAAATAGGATATTACAGCATTTAACATTGCCTGTATTCCAATTCCTATCAATATTAACCTACCAATGGAAAAAGAAGTAC
>NZ_JABWQQ010000159.1:0-238 GCF_014268555.1 Pseudomonas sp. SWRI111
TTACTGGTTAACTTTCTCTGTTAATTTTTGCAGTATTGTCAAAGAGATGAACATCCTTAGTCTGACTTCAGACTAAGGTGATTTTTCCTAAGAGGTGTTAGAAGTGTCTATTTTTTTAGTTAAATTAATTTATATATATATTGTTTTTATTGTATCCATAAAAATTTTAGGGAATCAGCCCTAGCACAACTTACCCCTCACGAATTTGGAGCGATTCTATTTTTATCTTATTTAGCAT
>NZ_JABWQQ010000016.1:0-148372 GCF_014268555.1 Pseudomonas sp. SWRI111
TTGTGCATTTTGTTGTTGATGGCGACGATGATCGCGTCTTCCAGTTTGGTGGTGTAGTAGTGCTCTTGGGTGCCTTGCGCCGAAGTGCGGTACCACTGGATAACGATCTCGCTCATGCGCTCGCCGGAAGTCAGTGCGGCTTGCAGCAGAGGCGAAGCCTTGTCGTAGACCTTGGTGATCACGACTGGCTTGTGTACGCGCTGACCGGTTGGCTGACCGGATTGCGGGTCACGCGGGATGATCACGTCGTGGGTGAACGCCTGAACCATGACCTGGTCTTCGTGACCTTCCTGGTAGGTGTTGCCAACGGAGTCGGCGGTGAAGGCGCCGGCAGTGATCAGGCCTTGTTTTTCGCCGGTAACCGACATGTACGCTGGTGTTGCCATGGGGTGCTCTCCTTGCGGAATAAAGTTAAGGGCCCGGAGGCGAAATCGCCCGGTGGGTGGCTGAGGGGTATCAAGGAGCGTGCCAGGTTTGGTGAAGTGCCCGGCGGGTGGGCGCCTGAGGGTTGTTAACTTCAAATCTGGAGTGTTTTCACCCTGCCAAACGGTGAAAAGTGCGCAAGAAGTTGCGCAGTACTGCGCAACTTCTTGCGCACTTGGCTGCAGGCCTTGTCCCATAAGGGCTACAGCGCAATTTACCCCCGAAATATTACGACCTACTGCGCAACTTCTTGCGCAGTTGGGCATTGGCCGGGACCGAGGTGTTTGCTTCGCGAGCAGGCTCGCTCCCACAGGGGATGTGTGGTTTGCCCGAAAGCCCGGGTTCACCGAAAAACCTGTGGGAGCGAGCTTGCTCGCGAAGGCGGCGGTTCAGGCAAATCGTTGGCGGCTGGTAAACCGCTATCGCGAGCAGGCTCACTCCTACAGGGGATTTTTGGTATGCCCCGAATTCGAGTTTCATCCGCGAAACCTGTGGGAGTCGCCAAGTTAGAAAGCGTCTTATAAATGAAACAGCGCGCTCGGCTATACTCCCCGCATTTCGATCAGGTACGAGGATTCACTGTGAAGAACTGGACGTTGCGCCAACGCATTTTGGCGAGCTTTGCGGTGATTATCGCCATCATGTTGCTGATGGTGGTGCTGTCCTATTCGCGGCTGTTGAAGATTGAAGCCAGCGAAAACAGCGTGCGTGACGATGCGATTCCCGGTGTCTATTACAGCTCGATGATCCGTGGCGCGTGGGTCGACAGCTACCTGCAGACCCAGGAACTGCTGGGCCTCAAGGAAGGCCAGGGCATTTCCAGCGAGGATGCGGCGGACTACAAGGCCTTCGAGGCGCGTCTGCAAGATCAGATGGCCAATTATCGCAAGACCATGGCCACTGACGAGGACCGTTCCGAGTTCGCCCTGTTCGAGAAATACCATGACACCTACATTCAGATTCAAGACGCTGTGCTGGACTTGCACCGTCGCAATCTGGAAGCCGATGCCATCAAGCTGTTTAACGAAAAACTGACCCCGGCGTGGTACAGCGGGCGAATGAAACTCAACGACATCATTGGCGAGAACAAAGTTGTCGCCGATAACGCCATGGCCAATATCGACGATGCCGTAGCGGCAGCCAAAGTCAGCATGATCGTCTCTTTGCTGGTCGCCGTACTGGTTGCCGGTCTGTGCGGCCTGCTGTTGATGCGCGCCATCATGGCGCCGATGAACCGTATTGTGACAATCCTCGACATCATGCGCACCGGCGACCTCAGCTCGCGCTTGAACCTCGACCGCAAGGACGAATTCGGCGCGGTGGAAACCGGCTTCAACGACATGATGACCGAGCTGACGTCGCTGGTGTCCCAGGCGCAGCGCTCGTCGGTGCAGGTGACCACCTCCGTCACCGAGATCGCCGCGACCTCCAAGCAACAGCAAGCCACCGCCACCGAAACCGCGGCCACCACCACCGAGATCGGCGCAACGTCCCGGGAAATCGCCGCCACCTCGCGGGATCTGGTGCGCACCATGACCGAAGTTTCCACCGCCGCTGATCAGGCCTCTGTACTCGCCGGCTCCGGTCAGCAGGGCCTGGCGCGCATGGAAGACACCATGCATTCGGTGATGGGCGCGGCGGATCTGGTCAACGCCAAACTGGCAATCCTCAACGAGAAGGCCGGCAACATCAATCAGGTGGTGGTGACGATCGTCAAAGTTGCCGACCAGACCAACCTGCTGTCGCTCAATGCGGCGATCGAAGCCGAGAAGGCCGGCGAATACGGTCGCGGTTTTGCCGTGGTTGCCACTGAAGTGCGGCGTCTGGCAGATCAGACCGCCGTCGCCACTTACGACATCGAACAGATGGTGCGCGAGATCCAGTCGGCGGTATCGGCCGGGGTGATGGGCATGGACAAGTTCTCCGAAGAAGTGCGTCGGGGCATGTCCGAGGTGCAGCAGGTCGGCGAGCAGTTGTCGCAGATCATCCATCAGGTGCAGGCGCTGGCGCCGCGGGTGTTGATGGTCAACGAAGGCATGCAGGCACAGGCCACCGGCGCCGAGCAGATCAACCATGCGCTGGTGCAGTTGGGCGATGCCAGCAGCCAGACTGTCGAATCGTTGCGTCAGGCCAGTTTCGCCATCGATGAACTGAGCCAGGTGGCCGTCGGGCTGCGCAGCGGCGTCTCGCGATTCAAAGTCTGATGAGCGACATCATCGCCAAACGCGGCGTTGCGCCAGTGGCGAAGCAGGCGTTGTTCCTGCTGTTTCGCATCGGCAGCGAACGCTATGCCCTGCGCGCCACCGAAGTGGCGGAAGTATTGCCGCGCCTGCCATTGAAACCGATCGCCCGGGCGCCGCAGTGGGTGGCGGGCGTGTTCGCCTATCGCGGCGCAGTGGTGCCGGTGATCGACCTCAGCGCGCTGACCTTTGGCCAACCTGCCGAGGCGCGTACCAGCACCCGGCTGGTGCTGGTGCACTATCGCCCGAACGCCACGCAATCGGCGCAATGGCTGGGGCTGATCCTGGAACAGGCCACCGATACCCTGCGCTGTCATCCCGAGGATTTTCAGCCCTACGGCCTCGACAACCGCGAGGCGCCTTACCTCGGTCCGGTGCGCGAGGACGCGCACGGACTGGTGCAGTGGGTGCGGGTCAGTGACTTGCTTGATGAATCGGTATGCGCCTTGCTCTTCCCCGATCCGCCGCTGGACCCGGCGCAGCTTGAGGCGCAGTCATGAGCAGCGATCAGCGCTTTTTCGATTTCCTCAAGGAACGCATCGGCCTGGATGTCGCTTCGGTGGGCGCGGCGATCATCGAGCGTGCCGTGCGCCAACGCACGACGCTGTCGCAAGCGGCGCACGCCGATGAGTATTGGTATTTGCTGCAAGGCTCGCGGGATGAGCAGCAGGCGTTGATCGAAGCGGTCATCGTCCCCGAGACTTGGTTTTTCCGTTACCCGGAGTCCTTCGCCACCTTGGGAAAACTGGCCCGCCAACGTCTCGCCGAATTGAACAACATGCGCGCGTTGCGCATTCTCAGCCTGCCGTGCTCGACCGGCGAAGAACCTTATTCAATCGCGATGGCCTTGCTCGATGCCGGGCTCAAGCCGCATCAGTTCAAGGTCGACGGCATGGACATCAGCCCGTTGTCGGTGGATAAGGCGCGCCGCGCTGTTTACGGCAAAAACTCGTTTCGTGGGCAGGATTTGCAGTTTCGCGAGCGGCATTTCATGCCGGAGCAGGACGGCCACCGGGTCAACGAATACGTTCGCGAACAAGTGCGCTGGCAGGTCGGCAATGTCCTCGATCCGACGTTGTTGGCGAACGAGCCAGCCTTCGATTTCGTGTTCTGCCGCAACCTGCTGATCTATTTCGACCAGCCGACGCAGAAGCAAGTGTTCGAAGTGCTTAAGCGCCTGACCCATGTCGACGGCGTGCTGTTTATCGGCCCGGCCGAGGGGAGCCTGCTCGGGCGCCTGGGCATGCGCTCGATCGGCATTCCACAGTCGTTCGCCTTCAGCCGTCACAGCGAGCCGCACCCCGAACCGCTGCCGACGCCCAAGCCGGTTGCCGTGCCGCACAGCCAACCACTGCGCAGCACGCCGCCAGCGCCAGTGCGCAACCGGCCGTTCACCGCAGTGACCGCTTTGCCTGTGACGAAAAAAACCGCCAACCCGGAAGCCGCAACGTTGCTGGCCCAGATCGCCGCACTGGCCAACGAAGGCAAAAGCGCTGAGGCCCGTGCCGCGTGCGAGCAGTATCTGCGCAGCCATGAGCCGGTGGCACAGGTATTTTACTGGCTCGGCCTGCTCAGCGATGTCTCCGGTCTGAGCCTCGAAGCGCAGGGGTTCTATCGCAAGGCTTTGTACCTCGAACCGCAACACCCCGAAGCGCTGATGCACTTGGCCGCGTTGATGCAGGCCCAGGGCGACACGGCGGGTGCCCGACGATTGCAGGAGCGCGCCGCCCGCAGCGGGCGCACCGCCGACAGTGAGCGTAAACGATGAACGCGTCCGACACCTTGAACGTTACCCACGAAGACGCCCGGGCCATCGACGATTGCTGGAACCGCATCGGCATCCATGGCGACAAGTCTTGCCCGTTGCTGGAAGAGCACATCCATTGCCGCAACTGCTCGGTGTATTCCGCCGCCGCCACGCGCCTGCTCGACCGTTATTCATTGCAGCAGGACCAACGCGATGCGGTGGCCACCCAAGTCGAAACCAACGTCAAAACCCGCTCGCTGCTGATGTTCCGCCTCGGCGAGGAATGGCTCGGACTGGCCACGCGCAGCCTTGTCGAAGTCGCGCCGCTACAGGCGATTCATTCGCTGCCGCATCAGCGCTCGCGCGCTTTGCTTGGCGTGGCCAATGTGCGTGGCGCGCTGGTTGCCTGCCTGTCGCTGGTGGAACTGCTTGACCTCGACGGCAGCGTTGCGCCGGCCAGCGGCGGGCGTGTGATGCCGCGCATGCTGATCATCGCCGCCCATGGCGGGCCAGTGGTGGTACCGGTGGATGAGGTCGACGGTATTCATGCCATCGACGAACGCATCCTCGATGCCGCGTCGCAATCCGGCGCGCAGGCCAGTGCCAAATACACCCGTGGTGTTCTGCAATATCGCGGTCGCAGTCTGCGCTGGCTGGATGAAGAACAGCTGTTGTCCGCGGTGACCCGGAGCCTGACATGACCCCCGAGCAAATGCGCGACGCCTCTCTGCTCGAACTGTTCAGCCTCGAAGCCGAGGCCCAGACCCAGGTGCTCAGCGCCGGGCTGTTGGCGCTGGAGCGCAACCCGACCCAGGCCGATCAACTGGAATCGTGCATGCGCGCGGCGCACTCGCTCAAGGGCGCGGCGCGGATCGTCGGTATCGACAGCGGCGTCAGCGTCGCGCATGTCATGGAAGATTGTCTGGTCAGTGCGCAGGAAGGTCGTTTATTGCTGCGTCCCGAGCACATCGACGCGTTGCTGCAAGGCACCGACCTGCTGATGCGTATCGCCACGCCGGCCAGCGCGCCGCAGCCATCAGACATCGAAGCCTATGTGGCGCTGATGGGGCGCTTGCTCGATCCATCTGCGACAGCCGTTGTCGTTGCCGCGCAGCCGATGGCTGAGTTGCCAGTCGAGCCAGCGCCAATAGCGTCAGCGCCCATGGTTGACGAGCCCACAGAGCCGGCACCGCGCAAAAACAAGCGCACCACCGAAGGCGGCGAGCGCGTGTTGCGCGTTACCGCTGAACGCCTGAATAGCCTGCTCGATCTGTCGAGCAAATCGCTGGTGGAAACCCAGCGCCTCAAACCGCATCTGGCGACCATGCAGCGTCTCAAACGCATGCAGAACAACGGCCTGCGCGCCCTGGAAAACCTCAACGTTCATTTGAAGGAACATGCGCTGAGCCTGGAAGCGCTCGAGTCGCTGGAGGATGCGCGGCGCCTGCTCGCCGAGTCGCAGCAATTGCTCAGCGAGAAGAACGCCGAACTCGACGAGTTCGCCTGGCAGGCCAGCCAGCGCGCGCAAGTGCTCTACGACACCGCGCTGGCCTGCCGCATGCGCCCGTTCGCCGACGTGTTGAGCGGGCAGGCACGCATGGTGCGCGACTTGGGTCGCAGCCTCGGCAAACAGGTGCGCCTGGAGATCGAAGGCGAGAAAACCCAGGTCGACCGCGACGTGCTGGAAAAGCTCGAAGCGCCGCTGACCCATTTGCTGCGCAACGCCGTCGATCACGGCATCGAAACCCCGGAGCAGCGTGTGCTCAAGGGCAAACCGGAGGAGGGGGTGATCCGCCTGCGCGCCTCCCATCAGGCCGGTCTGCTGATGCTGGAATTGAGCGATGACGGCCATGGCGTCGATCTGGAAAAAGTCCGCCGCAGCATCGTCGAACGGCAGTTGTCCCCCGCTGAAACTGCTGCGCAATTGAGTGAAGAGGAGCTGCTGACGTTCCTGTTTCTGCCGGGATTCAGCCTGCGCGACAAAGTCACCGAAGTCTCCGGGCGTGGCGTCGGCCTTGATGCCGTTCAGCACATGGTCCGCGAGTTGCGCGGGGCGGTGGTGCTGGAGCAGACGGCGGGCGAGGGCAGTCGTTTCCATCTGGAAGTACCTCTGACGCTGTCGGTGGTGCGCAGTCTGGTGGTAGAAGTCGGCGAAGAGGCCTATGCCTTTCCGCTGGCGCATATTGAACGCATGTGCGATCTGCAGCCCGAAGACATCGTGCAAGTGGAAGGCCGCCAGCATTTCTGGCACGAAGGCCGGCATGTCGGGCTGGTTGCCGCCAGCCAGTTGCTCAATCGCCCGGCCAGTCAGAACGCCGGCGATACCCTGAAAGTCGTGGTCATCCGCGAGCGCGAGGCGATTTATGGCGTGGCGGTCGAACGCTTCGTCGGCGAGCGCACGCTGGTGGTGTTGCCGCTGGACGAGCGTCTGGGCAAGGTTCAGGACATCTCCGCCGGTGCCCTCCTTGATGACGGTTCGGTGGTGCTGATCGTCGATGTCGAGGACATGCTGCGTTCGGTGGACAAGTTGCTCAATACCGGCCGCCTGGAACGCATCGCCCGCCATGGCAACCAGGCCGCGGAGGCTGCACGCAAGCGGGTGCTGGTGGTCGACGACTCGCTGACCGTGCGCGAACTGCAACGCAAGCTGCTGCTCAATCGCGGCTACGACGTCGCGGTCGCGGTGGACGGCATGGACGGCTGGAACGCGCTGCGTTCGGAAAACTTTGATCTGCTGATCACTGACATCGACATGCCGCGCATGGACGGCATCGAACTGGTCACGCTGTTGCGCCGCGACAGCCGTCTGCAATCGCTGCCGGTGATGGTCGTGTCTTATAAGGATCGTGAAGAAGACCGGCGCCGTGGACTGGACGCCGGCGCCGACTATTATCTAGCCAAAGCCAGTTTTCATGACGACGCCCTGCTCGATGCAGTGGTCGAGCTCATCGGGGGAGCGCGGGCATGAGGATCGCAATCGTCAACGACATGCCAATGGCGGTGGAGGCCCTGCGTCGAGCGCTGGCCTTCGAGCCTTCGCATCAGGTGGTCTGGGTCGCGAGCAACGGCGCCGAGGCGGTGCAACGCTGCGCCGAATACACGCCGGACCTGATTCTGATGGACCTGATCATGCCGATCATGGATGGCGTTGAAGCCACGCGCCGGATCATGGCCGACACGCCGTGCGCGATCGTCATCGTCACGGTCGACCGCCAGCAGAACGTGCACCGGGTGTTCGAAGCCATGGGCCACGGCGCCCTGGACGTGGTCGACACCCCGGCTCTGGGCGCCGGCAACGCTCAGGAAGCTGCGGCGCCGCTACTGCGCAAAATCCTTAATATCGGCTGGCTGATCGGCGAGAAACCGCCGCGATCGCGCCCGGCACCGCCCGCTCAACGCAGTTCGGCTTCACGCCAGCGGTTGGTCGCCATCGGTTCGTCCGCCGGTGGGCCGGCTGCGCTCGAAGTGCTGCTCAAAGGCCTGCCAAACAATTTCTCGGCGGCGATTGTGCTGGTGCAGCATGTCGATCAGGTGTTCGCCGCCGGCATGGCCGAATGGCTGGCCAGTGCCAGTGGCCTGGATGTGCGCCTGGCCCGCGAAGGCGAGCCGCCGCAAAGCGGTGCGGTGCTGCTGGCCGGGACCAATCACCATATTCGTTTATTGAAAAACGGCACGCTGGCCTACACCGCCGAGCCGGTCAACGAGATTTATCGCCCTTCCATCGACGTATTTTTCGAGAGTGTCGCCAGTTACTGGAATGGCGACGCGGTCGGCGTTTTGTTGACCGGAATGGGGCGCGATGGCGCCCAAGGGCTTAAGCTCATGCGTCAGCAGGGCTATTTGACCATCGCGCAGGACCAGCACAGCAGTGCGGTATACGGCATGCCCAAGGCCGCCGCGGCGATTGATGCCGCGGTGGAGATCCGCCCTCTGGAAAAGATAGCGCCACGATTGCTCGAGATTTTCCCTCAATGAACAGGCTTATCCGCAATCCTGGCCCCCGCAGTACTCAGGTGACCGCCCATGAATGATTTACAGATCGACGACATTAAAACCGACGAAAACGCCGCCATGGTGTTGTTGGTAGACGATCAGGCGATGATCGGCGAAGCCGTGCGCCGTGGGCTGTCGAACCAGGAAAACATCGACTTCCACTTTTGCTCCGACCCACAACAGGCCATCGCTCAGGCGGTGCGCATCAAACCGACGGTGATCCTGCAGGATCTGGTGATGCCCGGCCTCGACGGCCTGAGCCTGGTGCGTGAGTATCGCAACCACCCGGCGACCAAGGACATCCCGATCATTGTCCTGTCGACCAAGGAAGACCCGCTGATCAAGAGTGCGGCGTTCTCCGCCGGGGCCAACGACTATCTGGTGAAGCTGCCAGACACCATCGAACTGGTCGCGCGCATCCGTTACCACTCGCGCTCCTACATGACCTTGTTGCAACGCGATGCGGCGTACCGCGCGTTGCGGGTCAGTCAGCAGCAACTGCTCGACACCAACCTGGTGCTGCAACGGTTGATGAACTCCGATGGCCTGACCGGGCTGTCCAACCGCCGGCACTTCGACGAATACCTGGAGCTGGAGTGGCGCCGTTCGTTGCGCGATCAGAGCCAGCTGTCATTGCTGATGATCGACGTCGATTACTTCAAGTCGTACAACGACAGTTTTGGCCACGTCGAGGGTGACGAGGCGCTGCGCAAGGTCGCCACGGCCATTCGTGATGCCAGTGCGCGGCCGTCTGATCTGCCGGCGCGTTACGGCGGTGAGGAATTTGTGCTGGTGTTGCCGAACACCTCGCCGGGCGGTGCGCGGCTGTTGGCAGAGAAGCTGCGCCAGACCGTGGCGGCATTGAATATTCCACACAACACCCCGGCCGAAGGTTCGAACCTGACCATCAGCATCGGCCTGGCGACCATGGTGCCGCAGGCGGGCAGTGATTGCCGGTTGCTGATTTCGGCGGCGGATCGCGGGTTGTATCTGGCGAAGAACAACGGGCGTAATCAGGTCGGGATTGAATAGCGACGCGATACCCTTGTGGGAGCGGGCTTGCTCGCGAATACGGTGTGTCATTCAGCATTGATGTCGCCTGACACGCCGCTTTCGCGAGCAAGCCCGCTCCCACAAGGAATCTGCATCAGGCCATGGCAAGTGAATCGCCCCCACACCCGCTAGACGGGCTGCCGCGACAGCCTGTTTACGTTATACTCGCCGGCTTTCAAAAGTTCGCCAACGAGTGCTGCCCGTCATGGAAATCAACCCGATCCTGAACACCATCAAGGACCTGTCCGAGCGCTCCGAAACTATTCGGGGGTATCTTTGACTACGATCAAAAGCATGAGCGTCTGACCGAAGTCAATCGCGAGCTTGAAGATCCGAGTGTCTGGAACAAACCTGAATACGCCCAGGAGCTGGGCCGCGAGCGTGCCGCGCTGGCGCAGATCGTCGATACCCTCGACGAACTGAACGGCGGTCTGGCCGATTGCCGCGACTTGCTGGACATGGCCGTCGAAGAAAACGACGAAGGCGCAGTGGGCGATGTCGTCGCCGAACTGGCCCGTCTCGAGGAAAATCTGGCCAAGCTCGAATTCCGCCGCATGTTCAGCCATGAAATGGACCCGAACAACGCCTACCTGGACATCCAGGCCGGCTCCGGCGGTACCGAAGCGCAGGACTGGGCCAACATCCTGCTGCGCATGTACCTGCGCTGGGCCGACAAACGCGGTTTCGACGCGACCATCATGGAACTGTCGGCCGGTGAAGTCGCCGGGATCAAAGGCGCGACCGTGCACATCAAGGGCGAATACGCCTTTGGCTGGCTGCGTACCGAGATCGGCGTGCACCGTCTGGTGCGCAAAAGCCCGTTCGATTCCGGCAACCGTCGCCATACCTCGTTCTCCGCGGTGTTCGTCTCGCCAGAGATCGACGACAAGGTGGAAATCGAAATCAACCCGGCAGACCTGCGGATCGACACCTATCGTTCCTCCGGTGCCGGTGGTCAGCACGTTAACACCACCGACTCGGCCGTACGTATCACCCACGTACCGACCAACACCGTGGTCAGCTGCCAGAACGAGCGTTCCCAGCACGCCAACAAGGACACCGCGATGAAAATGCTGCGGGCCAAGTTGTACGAGCAGGAAATGCAGAAGCGCAACGCTGCGTCGCAGGCGCTTGAAGACACCAAGTCCGACATCGGCTGGGGTCATCAGATCCGCTCCTACGTGCTCGACGCGTCGCGGATCAAGGACCTGCGCACCAACATTGAACGCAGCGATTGCGACAAGGTACTCGACGGCGATATCGACGAATACCTGGAAGCCAGCCTGAAATCGGGCCTGTAACAGACGCCAACACAGGATCGACCGATTCGACTCGATCACTGTAGGAGCTCAGGGGGACGCCTGGTCCCTGCTGAGCGATCCCCGGGCCGCAGGGCGCGGGGGCAATGAACCTGATGGAATACTTAAAGACATGAGCGACCTACAACTCGACCCGCAAGCCCTGCAACAGGAAGAAAACTCCCTGATCGCCCTGCGCAAGGAAAAGCTTGCTGCCGAGCGCGCAAAGGGCAACGCCTTCCCGAACGACTTCCGCCGCGATCACTACTGCGATGCACTGCAGAAACAGTACGCGGACAAGACCAAGGAAGAGCTGGCCGAGGCTGCAATCCCGGTCAAGGTTGCCGGTCGCATCATGCTCAACCGTGGCTCGTTCATGGTGATCCAGGACATGACTGGTCGCATTCAGGTCTACGTCAATCGTAAAACCCTGCCTGAAGAAACCCTGGCCGCGGTGAAAACCTGGGACATGGGCGACATCATTGCCGCCGAAGGCACCCTGGCGCGTTCCGGCAAGGGCGACCTGTACGTCGAAATGACCAACGTGCGCCTGCTGACCAAGTCGCTGCGCCCGCTGCCGGACAAGCACCACGGCCTGACCGACACCGAACAGCGCTACCGCCAGCGTTACGTCGACCTGATCGTCAACGAAGACGTGCGCCAGACCTTCCGCGTGCGCTCGCAGGTGATCGCGCACATCCGCAGCTTCCTGATGAAGCGCGACTTCCTTGAAGTCGAAACGCCGATGCTGCAGACCATTCCCGGCGGCGCCGCGGCCAAGCCGTTCGAAACCCACCACAATGCACTGGACATGGAAATGTTCCTGCGCATCGCCCCGGAGCTGTACCTCAAGCGCCTGGTGGTCGGCGGTTTCGAGAAAGTCTTCGAGATCAACCGCAACTTCCGTAACGAAGGCGTTTCGACCCGTCACAACCCTGAATTCACCATGTTGGAGTTCTATCAGGCGTACGCCGATTACGAAGACAACATGGACCTGACCGAAGAACTGTTCCGCGAGCTGGCGCAGCTGGTACTGGGCAGCACCGACGTGCCGTACGGCGACAAGGTGTTCCACTTCGGCGAGCCGTTCGTGCGCCTGTCGGTGTTCGATTCGATCCTCAAGTACAACCCTGAGCTGACCGCCGATGATCTGAACGACATCGACAAGGCTCGCGCCATCGCCAAGAAGGCCGGCGCCAAGGTGCTGGGCTTCGAAGGTCTGGGCAAACTTCAGGTGATGATTTTCGAAGAACTGGTCGAGCACAAGCTGGAGCAGCCACACTTCATCACCCAGTACCCGTTCGAAGTGTCGCCGCTGGCGCGTCGCAACGACGACAACCCGAACGTCACCGACCGTTTCGAGCTGTTCATCGGCGGCCGTGAAATCGCCAACGCCTATTCCGAGTTGAACGACGCCGAAGACCAGGCTGAGCGCTTCATGGCGCAGGTCGCCGACAAGGACGCTGGCGACGACGAAGCCATGCACTACGACGCCGACTTCGTGCGGGCGCTGGAATACGGCATGCCGCCAACCGCCGGCGAGGGTATCGGCATCGACCGTCTGGTGATGCTGCTGACCAACTCGCCGTCGATCCGCGATGTGATCCTGTTCCCGCACATGCGACCGCAAGCGTAAACGTTTCAGTTAAAAAGCCGCCTAAAACAGGCGGCTTTTTATTGCCTGTCTGGTACAAATGTATCACTTGGTTAATTTGCAAATAGCAGAGGAAGTGCTGTCGTGATGGGTGCAATAGCTCAAGAAGGTGCAGCGGGTATCGCCACTGCGGTCGCTGAAAGTGTTCAGTACCAGGGCCGCAAGGCCAGCCGACAGGGCAGTGAGCAGCGTCGCCAGGACATTCTCGATGCGGCGATGCGCATTGTCGTGCGCGACGGCGTGCGTGCCGTGCGTCATCGCGCGGTGGCGGCCGAGGCCGGTGTGCCACTGTCGGCAACAACGTATTACTTCAAGGACATCGATGACCTGCTCACCGACACCTTCGCGCAGTACGTTGAACGCAGTGCGGCCTACATGGCCAAGTTGTGGATCAACAATGAAGGCCTGCTGCGTGAGATGGTGGTCAGCGGCGACGGCAGCCCCGAGTCGCGCTCGCAACTGGCCGACGATATCGCGCGGCTGATGGCCGACTACGTTCACCGCCAACTGGTCAACCGCCGCGAGCACCTGATGGCCGAGCAGGCCTTCCGCCAGGAAGCGCTGCTCAACCCGCGTCTGGCGCTGCTGGTGCGCTCCCATCAGCAGATTCTGTTGCAGGGCACCTGCCAGTTGTTTCAGGTCTTGGGCTCGCGTGAACCGCAACAGGATGCCAAAGTGTTGACGGCGATTATCGGACGGATGGAATATCAGGGCCTGCTCAACGACGCAGAGCCTTTGGCCGAAGAGGACATGCTCGGGATTCTGACGCGGTATATGCACCTCGTCCTGGCGTCGGTGTAATCCGCTGTTGCTTCACCCTGTGGGAGCGAGCCTGCTCGCGAATGCGGTCTGACATTCAACATCTTTGTTGCCTGACACACCGCTTTCGCAAGCAGGCTCGCTCCCACAGGATAATGTGGCGATGTTCAGGGCGGCGAATGTTCATAAGGAGTCTGGAATGAAACCCTGGCGTGGCGTGCTGATGGCCCTGTCGTTGCTGCTGATCAGTGGCTGCCTGGTGACGTTCAAGGAACCACTGCCGGCCCATGAATCGGCGCCCAACGGCCTGCTCGGTACATGGTCGAGCATCAACGCCTGGGGCGAGCCGATGAACCTTGAGCTGACCCGCGTCGGCAAGGATCGTTATCAGGCCGTCACGTATTTCAAGGCCAAACCGCGCGAGCGCGAAGCCTACCCGTTCACCGTGTCGCGCCACGGCAGCCGCTGGTATCTGTCGGCAAAAGTCCCGGCGCAATACGGCGGCCACTTCACCATCGCCGGTTTCGAGCTGACTGACACGCACGAACTGGTGGTCTACAACCTCGACCTCGACCAGATCAATCAAGCCATCAAACAGCAAGCCCTGAGTGGTCAAGCCTTCCAGACCGATGACGGCGACGGCATGCACGTCGACAGCAATCTCGACAAGGTCTTTGCTTACCTCGACGATCCGGCCAATTCCGATGTCTTCGTCGAAGCCGTGCGCTATCAACGCCAGGCGCGCGGCCAATAATTCAGTACGTCACGTTTTCTACAGGAGTTTCGGGTGGACGATTACCAGCAGACGATACGCATGTTGTCCGACCGCATTGTGCTGGCGCAGACGCCGATCCGCGTGCTCGACGCGGTGAAATGGGACGAGAACGTGCGCAAGGGCTTTCTCAAGGCCAAGGGTAAGGAACTGCCCGCCGTTGATCGCGACTATTACCTCAACCGGCCGCTGTCGTTCGACTCAAGCCAGGTCAAACTGGAATTCCAGAACATCGAGCGCGACATCACCCGTCAGCTCGGTCAGTTCAACCCGGTCGGGCAGATCATGCGGCGCATGTGCAAGGAGTACCGCATGGTCGTGCGCATGCTCGAAGCGCGCGGCACCGAGGATTTCGGCCTGATCTCGCAAGAGTTGTACGGCGCTGCCTCCGATGCCTTTCATGCGGGGGATCCGACCCTGGCCGATCTCGGCCTGATGATGTCCGACTACCTCAACAACATCGATGGCCGCGGCGACTTGAAGGACGAGCCGAAGGTCCTCACCGCCAAGGAGGCTGTGCACCTGCTGCAAACCCGGCTGAACAAAGTGTTCGGCGAGGCCGAGGAAACCATCCGCGTGTTCGAGTCCGACGGTATCGTGGCCGATGCGGCGGCAGGCGCTGACTACATCAAGATCCGCACCGACGCGATGTTCAACGAGCGCGACGTACGCGCGCTGGAAGTCCACGAAGGGCTGGTCCACGTCGGCACCACGCTCAACGGGCTTAATCAGCCGATCTGCACCTTCCTGTCCAAAGGCCCGCCCTCGTCGACGGTGACCCAGGAAGGCCTGGCGATCCTGATGGAAATCATCACCTTCGCTTCCTACCCGAGCCGCCTGCGCAAACTGACCAACCGCACTCGGGCGATTCATATGGTCGAGGAGGGCGCGGACTTTTTGCAGGTGTTCGAATTCTTCCGCGAACAGGGCTTCGAGATGGCCGAAAGCTATGGCAACGCCAGTCGGGTTTTCCGTGGCTCGACACCGACCGGTCTGCCATTCACCAAAGACTTGTCCTACCTCAAGGGCTTTATCATGGTTTACAACTACATTCAGTTGGCCGTGCGTAAAGGCAAGCTTGAGCAGATTCCGCTGCTGTTCTGCGGCAAGACCACCCTGGAGGACATGCGTACCCTGCGGCAACTGGTGGACGAAGGACTGGTGGTGCCGCCCAAATATCTGCCCGATCAGTTCCGCGATTTGAACGCGCTGTCGGCGTGGATGTGCTTCTCCAACTTCCTCAACCATTTGAGTCTGGACCGGATTGAGGCGGATTATTCCAATATCCTTTAACCCCAACGCAAACCCCCTGTAGGAGTGAGCCTGCTCGCGATAGCGGTGTGTCAATCAACCGATATGTCGACTGACACAATGCTATCGCGAGCAGGCTCACTCCTACAGGTTTGTTCTGCATTCCAACCTGAATTCTGCGAGGTTTCACCGGATGAGAATCCTCGGCATCCTTTGCCTGCTCCTGACCCTCGGCGGTTGCAGTTCGCTGCTGTTCTACCCTGAACCCGGCCAGGTCTTTACCCCCGATAAAGCCAAACTCGAATACCGCACGGTCACCCTGACCACCGCCGACGGCCTCAAGCTCAACGCCTGGTGGCTACCGGCCAAACCCGGTGTCGAGGTCAAAGGCACTGTCCTGCACCTGCACGGCAACGGTGGCAATCTGCCGATGCATCTGGGCGGTAGCTGGTGGTTGCCGAAGAACGGCTATCAGGTTCTATTGGTCGATTATCGCGGCTACGGTTTGTCCGAGGGCAAGCCGAGCCTGCCGGCGATCTATCAGGACATCGACGCCGCATTCGCCTGGCTCGACAACGCGCCCGAAGTCAAAGGCAAACCGCTGGTGCTGCTCGGGCAAAGCCTCGGCGGTGCGATGGCGGTGCATTGGCTGGTGCAGCACCCCGAGCGACAAAGGCAGCTCAAGGCGCTGGTGCTCGATGGTGTGCCCGCCAGTTACCGCAGCGTCGGCCAGTTCGCCCTCAGCACCTCATGGCTGACCTGGCCATTGCAAGTGCCGCTGTCGTGGCTGGTGCCGGATGGCGACAGCGCGATCAACTCGATGGCGCAGCTGACGGGCGTGCCCAAGCTGATCTTCCACAGCATCGACGATCCGCTGGTGCCGATGGCCAACGGCATCCGCCTGTATCAGGCAGCGCCGCCACCACGCGTCTTGCAACTGACTCGCGGCGGTCACGTGCAGACCTTCGGCGACCCGGTATGGCGGCAGGTCATGCTGCGCTATCTCGACGACCCCGAACACTTCAACGGCCTGCGCCGCCTCGGCGAAATCCCCAATTACCCGCCACCCCCGAATTCTGAAGATGAGAGTCCGCAATGACTGAAGAACGTAACGCCATCCCGCTGATCATCACCGGTATCTGCAGCATCCTCGGCACTGTCGGGGCGCTGTGGTACTACGGCTACCTGCACTTCGCCAAACCCGAGGATGCGCTGCTGCTCAACGAATTCACCATGCTCAAGACCGTTCCCGGCGAGGACTACAAAGTCTCGCTGACGCCCGCGCCGCAGGTGGCGCAGTGCATTGATGGCGTGCTGGTGCTATTCGATACCGAGCAGAAAGGCCTGACCGGCGTGTTAGTCAATGCGCAGAAGAAAGCGGTGCGCTGCATGGGTGAGGAAACTCCGCAAAAACTCGAGCAGTAACCCGATCCAATGTAGGAGTGAGCCTGCTCGCGATAGCGGTGTGTCTGCCAAATCAATGTTGGCTGATCGGGCGCTATCGCGAGCAGGCTCACTCCTACAGGATTTGTCTTCATGCACAAAAAAGCCCCGCCTGATGAAGTCAGGCGGGGCTTTTGCGTTACGCGGTGAAGCTTAGTTCGAGCTCATCGAAGAACGCGGTGCAACCGGTTGGTTGTCATTGGAAATGGTCACTTCCACACGACGGTTCATCGCACGGCCCGAGACACTGCTGTTATCAGCGACCGGGTATTCCTTGCCATAACCCTGAGCGACGATGCGTGCTGGATCGACGCCCATCTTGATCAGCGCCATTTGCACGGAAGTCGCGCGGCGCTCGGACAGCGACTGGTTGTAGCTCGCGGTACCGGTGCTGTCGGTGTAACCCTCGACGATCACTTTGCGATCCGGGTTTTCCTGGAGGAACTGCGCCAGTTTGTTGATATTCACCAGGCCGCTGGATTTCAGTTCAGCCTTGTTGGTGGCGAACAGCACGTCACCGAAAGTCACCAGCGTGCCGCGATCGGTCTGCTTGGCGTTGAGGCTGTCCTGCAGCTGTTTGATCTGCTGATCACGGGCGTCCAGGCGTGCCTGGGCACGTTGGGCAGCGGCGTTTTTCAGATTGTTCTCAGCGGTGCGCAGAGCGATGGTCTGCTTGGCCACTTCCACGCGCTGGTTGGTCAGGTAAGCCAGTTGATCAACCTTGGCCGCGTCTTCTTTGTCCAGATAAGCCTTGTCGGCCTTGTCCAGGTAATCGCTGGCATCTTTGGTTTCCAGCGCCGCGACTTTGCTCGCCTGTGGGTTGGCTTGCAGGCCGGCGTAGTTGGTGCGCGCCTGTTCCAGGTTCGGGTTAGGCGGGGTGGAGCAGGCGGCCAGAGCAACACTTGCGGCGAGGAGAGCGGGAATCATCAGTTGCTTACGCATAATTTGTCGTCCTTTCTATCGGTAAGAGTTTCAGCTTTGCGGTCCGGATGCGCGCTTACTGCACGGTGCGCTGGCTTTCCTGACGCAGTTCCTGAACACCTTTCTGGGAATCCTTCACAGCCTGTTCGGCCTTGGCGGCCTGTGCCTTGCGTTCAGCGACACGAGCGTCCCACTCAGCCTGTTCGGCCAGGCGACGGGCCTCGTCATACTTCTTGTCGTGCATGGCGATTTCAGCTTGTTTCAGTTTGTCCTGCGCCTGCTTCATTTCCACGGCGGCGAATTCGGTACCGCCAGCGCTGACCGCGCTGTTGACCGCCGACTGGGTCACCGCGTATTGCTCGGTGGGTGGGTTACCGGCGCAACCGGCAAGGATGAAGCTGGTGCCGATGGCCAGAGCGGCCAGTTTCAGACCGTGCAGGTGGGAAAACGAGGTTTGGGTTTTCATGGTCTTCAACTCCATTAGGCATCTCCTGAAAATACAACTGAATCCATCCTGGCAGAGGAGCCGAAAGCATCGCTTGTTGACGCGAATTGAAACGCTCGTTCCAGGCGTGGTTACCTGTTCCGACCGAAGGCATTTTTGAAAAGTTCAGAAAAGATGGCCTATCGCCAAAAATTAAATTGACCGTTTGGACAAGGCTCTGGGACGGGAACTTTGGCGGTTTCAAGCGGTACGCGTGTGGTGTAATGGAAGCGGATAGGAAGGGTGTACACGGTCCATTGTAGGAGTGAGCCTGCTCGCGATGGCGGTGTATCAGGCACTGGATATGTCGACTGACACACTGCTATCGCGAGCAGGCTCACTCCTACAGTTTGATCTGCGTTTCGTCAGTGTTTTTGTTTGTTTTCAGATGACGAGAGGTCATGCAGATGCCGTCTCGACAAGGCCAGGAATCGCGGCGTCGGCCCGACATCCTCATACAGCGGATCGCCTTCCTCATCGGTCGCAACCACGGTCGAACCCTTCACGTACGGCAGGCTCGCCTCAAACTCTTCAAGCGCGGCGCCGATCAGTTCGCCGAGCAGTTCTTCGGGATGGCGTTTGGGGTACATCTCGGCAATCGCCGCCAGACGCGCAGCGGCCTCGACGTCCAGATGAATTGTGTAGCCGGTGTCGGTCAGGCGACCTTTGGCGTTTTCTTCCCAATGCTGGGCAAGTTCACGGATTTTCATGATGGCCTCATTGCGCACCCGCTCATGGCAGGTCTGGGTGAGTGTCCGCCGTCGCGGCGGCCAGCCGTTGTGCGGCTTACTGTTGAGACTAGCTTTCGCCCGCAAGGTTTAAAGTCCCTTCGTCGCCTGCTTGTAAGAAGCGCCGCAGCGCGGCACTCTCTGAGTCATTCACTCGTTTCTAGGCCGCCCGGATTACCGCTGGAGAACTGCTGATGACCGATATTGATGCACGCTTGCGCGAAGATGTTCACCTGCTCGGAGAGCTGTTGGGCAACACCATTCGAGACCAGTACGGCGAGGCGTTCCTCGACAAGATCGAAGAGATCCGCAAGGGCGCCAAGGCTGACCGTCGCGGCTCGATGGACGCCGAACTGAGCGCCAGCCTCAATCAGTTGAGCGAAGACCAACTGCTCCCGGTGGCGCGTGCCTTCAACCAGTTCCTCAATCTGGCGAACATCGCCGAGCAGTATCAGTTGATCCACCGGCGCGAAGAAACGCAGGCCGCACCATTTGAATCCCGCGTGTTGCCTGAATTGCTCGCGCGCTTGCGCAGCGAAGGCCACAGCGCCGAATCCCTGGCGCGACAACTGGCGCGCCTGGACATTGAACTGGTGCTGACCGCGCACCCCACCGAAGTGGCGCGGCGCACGCTGATCCAGAAGTACGACGCCATCGCCGCGCAACTGGCTGCGCAGGATCACCGCGACCTGACCAGCGCCGAGCGTGAGCAGATCCAGAGTACGCTTCAACGGCTGATCGCCGAAGCCTGGCACACCGAAGAAATCCGCCGCACCCGGCCGACGCCGGTTGACGAGGCCAAGTGGGGTTTTGCGGTGATTGAGCATTCGCTGTGGCAAGCGATTCCCCACCACATGCGCAAGGCCGACCAGGCGCTGTTCGCTGCGACCGGCCTGCGCCTGCCGCTGGAAGCCGCGCCGATTCGTTTCGCCTCGTGGATGGGCGGCGACCGCGACGGCAATCCCAACGTTACGGCGGCAGTGACCCGCGAAGTGTTGTTGCTGGCACGCTGGATGGCGGCTGACTTGTACCTGCGCGATGTCGACCACCTCGCGGCCGACCTGTCGATGCAGCAGGCCAGTGACGCGCTGCGGGCCAGGGCCGGCGACAGTGCCGAACCGTATCGCGCAGTGCTCAAGCAATTGCGTGAGCGCCTGCGTGCGACGCGCAATTGGGCCCATGCCGCGTTGACCGCGCCGACGCCGGCGCCGGCCGATGTCTTGCACAACAATCGTGATCTGCTCGAACCGCTGGAGTTGTGTTTCAACTCCCTGCACGAATGCGGCATGGGCGTGATCGCTGACGGCCCGTTGCTCGACTGCCTGCGCCGGGCGGTGACGTTTGGCCTGTTTCTGGTGCGTCTGGACGTGCGCCAGGACTCGTCGCGACACAGTTCGGCGATGACCGAAATCACCGATTATCTGGGCCTTGGTCGTTATGAGGACTGGAACGAAGACCAGCGCATCGACTTCCTCACCGGCGAATTGAACAACCGTCGGCCATTGCTGCCGGCGCATTTCAAACCCTCGGCCGATACCGCTGAGGTGCTCAACACCTGCAAGGAAATTGCCGCGGCACCGGCGGCTTCGCTGGGTTCTTACGTGATCTCCATGGCCGGCGCGGCTTCCGATGTGCTCGCGGTGCAATTGCTGCTCAAGGAATCTGGCGTGCTGCGGCCGATGCGCGTGGTGCCGCTGTTCGAAACCCTCGCTGACCTCGATAACGCCGGGCCGGTGATGGAACGCCTGCTGCACCTGCCGGGCTACCGCGCACGGCTGCAGGGCCCGCAGGAAGTCATGATTGGCTATTCCGACTCGGCCAAGGACGCCGGCACCACCGCTGCGGCGTGGGCGCAATACCGTGCCCAGGAACGGCTGGTGGAGATTTGCCGCGAACAGCAAGTCGAGCTGCTGTTGTTCCATGGTCGTGGCGGCACCGTGGGCCGTGGTGGTGGCCCGGCCCACGCGGCGATTCTGTCGCAGCCGCCGGGTTCGGTGGCAGGACGTTTCCGCACCACCGAACAGGGCGAAATGATTCGTTTCAAATTCGGCCTGCCGGACATCGCCGAGCAAAACCTCAACCTGTATCTGGCGGCGGTGCTCGAAGCAACGTTGCTGCCACCCCCACCGCCGACGCCCGAGTGGCGGCACCTGATGGATGAATTGGCGGCGGACGGTGTCAGCGCTTACCGCCAGGTGGTGCGGGAAAATCCGCAATTCGTCGAGTACTTTCGCCAGTCCACGCCGGAGCAGGAGCTGGGCCGTTTGCCCCTTGGCAGTCGTCCGGCCAAACGCCGTGCCGGCGGCATCGAAAGCCTGCGGGCGATCCCGTGGATCTTCGGCTGGACCCAAACGCGCCTGATGTTGCCGGCCTGGCTTGGCTGGGAGACTGCCCTGAGCAAGGCCCTGGCGCGCGGCGAAGGCGAGCTGCTCGGACAAATGCGCGAGCAATGGCCGTTTTTCCGAACGCGCATCGACATGCTGGAAATGGTCCTGGCCAAGGCGGACGCGGACATTGCGCGCTCGTATGACGAGCGTCTGGTCGAGCCGGATCTGCTGCCGTTGGGCGCGCAGTTACGCGACCTATTGTCGCAGGCGTGCTCGGTGGTGCTCGGCCTGACCGGGCAGTCGCAGCTGCTCGCACACAGCCCCGAGACCCTCGAATTCATCCGCTTGCGCAACACCTATCTCGACCCGCTGCATCTATTGCAGGCGGAACTGCTGGCCCGTTCGCGGCAGCAGGATGTCGAGCAGGGCAGCCCGGTGGAACAGGCGCTGCTGGTGTCTGTGGCGGGGATCGCCGCCGGATTGCGCAACACCGGCTGAGGTTTTTGAGCAGACCTGCGACGCTCGAGGCCCACCTCGGGCGTCGCTTTGTGCAGCGCGTGAAAGTATCGCCAGGCGACAGTTAATGCTCGGGTTGCGACTTGGCTCACCGTGGCGCAACGTCGCGGCGCGCGTCGGTTTCTCCGACTTTTGGCGTCTTGTGTGGGCGCAGCCTGCTGTGTATCTTGATCAGCCTTTGGCCGTTTGTGCGGTCACGACCCGTATTTTTAAGATTGGCCCCAAGAGGCGAATCCCGTTGTTTTCTATATAAAAAATTGAGGAGCACATCGATGCGCGTCATTCTGCTGGGAGCTCCCGGGGCCGGTAAAGGTACTCAGGCAAAGTTCATCACCGAGAAATTCGGCATTCCGCAAATCTCCACCGGCGACATGCTCCGTGCTGCGGTCAAGGCCGGCACTCCACTGGGCGTGCAAGCCAAGAGCATCATGGATGCCGGCGGCCTGGTGTCGGATGACCTGATCATCGCGCTGGTCAAGGACCGCATCGCTCAACCTGACTGCGCCAACGGTTTCCTGTTCGACGGCTTCCCGCGCACCATTCCGCAGGCTGAAGCGCTGGTCACTGCCGGCGTCGAGCTGGACGCCGTCGTTGAAATCGCTGTTGAAGACGAAGAGATCGTTCAGCGCATTGCCGGTCGTCGTGTTCACGAAGCCAGCGGCCGCGTCTACCACATCGTCTATAACCCGCCGAAGCTGGCTGGCAAAGACGACATCACTGGCGAAGAGCTGGTCCAGCGCAAGGACGACACCGAAGAAACCGTGCGTCATCGCCTGTCGGTCTACCATTCGCAGACCAAACCGCTGGTGGAGTTCTATCAGAACCTCTCCGCGCAGAATGGCGGCAAGCCGAAGTACAGCCACATTCCGGGTGTGGGTTCGGTCGAAGCGATCACCGCCAAGGTACTTGAAGCGCTGAGCTGAAAAGTCTGCAGGGCGGCATCATCCACGGCCCGCTTGCGGGCCGTAGTTGTTTATACTGACGCACTTTTTCCCACCCCTGTTTTGGAAACATCGATGAGCACCTTGCTGGCCCTGGACACCGCGACTGAAGCTTGCTCCGTTGCCTTGCTGCACGACGGCAAGGTCACGAGCCATTACGAGGTGATCCCGCGCCTGCACGCGCAGAAGCTGCTGCCGATGATCCAGCAACTGCTGGCCGACGCCGGCACCACGTTGCAGGCAGTCGATGCGATTGCCTTCGGTCGTGGCCCGGGGGCGTTTACCGGTGTGCGCATTGCCATTGGTGTGGTGCAGGGCCTGGCCTTTGCGCTGGACCGTCCGGTGTTGCCAGTGTCCAACCTTGCGGTGCTGGCACAGCGGGCCTTTCGTGAACACGGCGTGAGCCAGGTCGCGGCCGCCATCGATGCACGAATGGATGAAGTCTATTGGGGCTGCTACCGCGAGACGGCGGGGGAGATGCGTCTGGTCGGCGCCGAAGCGGTGCTGCCGCCGGAAGTCGCTGCGCTGCCGGCCGATGCCAGCGGCGAGTGGTACGGTGCCGGAACTGGCTGGGGCTACGGCGAGCGCATTGCAGTCAAGCTGACCGGCTCCGATGCCGGCATGCTGCCCCACGCCGAAGACCTGCTGACCCTCGCGCGCTTCGCCTGGGAACGCGGTGAGTCGATTGTGGCGGACGACGCGCAACCGGTTTACCTGCGCGATAAAGTCGCCACCCCCAAGGCCCGCTGACACAACGCTTTCCCCCCTGTGGGAGCGAGCCTGCTCGCGAATGCGGTGTATCAGCCTCAATCAGCTTTCCTGACACACCGCATTCGCGAGCAGGCTCGCTCCCACAGGTTCGGTGTCCACAGGCAAATATCGCCAATCGTCAGTTTCTGCCCCCTCGCTTAAAACCTTTTGCGCTTTCTGTGTTCTAGTTATCACTCGGCAGTTTGCTAAGTCGGTCAGGTGCCGCTAAATTGCCATCATTGATACCGAGCATGAAATTATGCGTATAGACGGCGTTTCCTCTCAGTCCTACCCCATCAAGCGCAAGCCTCGCAAAGGCAATGCGGCGCTGGATGAGTCCGTCGAGATAATCGACGGCGAGCTGGAATTACCGACCGAAGAGCAGTTGGCTGCCCGTGCCGCCCAATCTGCTGCGCAACGCCTGAGCAATCTGCCTGCCCGTCAGCAAGACATGATCTACCACCGCGCGATGAAGAAAAGCGTAGCCATGGCCCTGGCCAGCTACCTGAGCACTGCCGGTTTTGTCGATTGGGATGCGGACGTGCTGGGCCTCGATCTGTACATCTGATGGATCTGCCTTACTACCTCGGTTGCCCGTCCTGGAGCGAAAACGCCTGGCGCGAGTATCTGTATCCGGTAGACGCCAAAACCTCCGACTTTCTCGCCCTTTATTGCCAGGTATTCAACGCCGTTGAAGGCAACACGACCTTCTACGCCAGCCCGTCGCCCGCCACCGTGCAGCGTTGGGCCGAGATCATGCCGACGCACTTTCGCTTCACCGCCAAATTCCCCGGCGACATCAGCCACAGCGGCGATTTGCGTGAACAATTGACTGCTGCCGAAACCTTCCTGCAATTGCTCAAACCGTTAGGCCAACGCGTATCGCCGTTGTGGCTGCAATTATCCAAGAGTTTTACACCGCAGCGTCTGCCCGAGCTGGCCTCCTTCATCGATGCGCTGGACTGTCCGCTGGCAGTTGAAGTACGCCACGACCAATTCTTCGCCAAAGGCGAGAGTGAGCGTCTGTTCAATCGCCTGCTGCTCGATCGCGGCGTGGAGCGCATCTGCCTCGACCCGCGCGCATTGTTCAGTTGCCTGTCGACCGAGTCTTCGGTGATTCACGCACAGTCGAAAAAGCCCCGCGTGCCGACGCGGCCGGCCGCGTTCACTCAATCTCCGCAGGTGCGTTTCATCGGCCATCCACAGCTGGAAGCAAACGACACGTTTCTCGCGCCGTGGGTGGCAAAGATCGCCGAGTGGATCGAAGAAGGCCGCACGCCCTATATCTTTCTGCACACGGCCGACAACCTGTTGGCAGCGAAGCTGGCACAACGTTTTCATGCGCAACTGATGCAACGTTTGCCTGGCTTGCCCGCGCTGCCTGAGCTATACAGAGAACCCGCCGCCGAGCAGCTTGGCCTGCTCTGAGGCGGTTTTTTCTGCCCGGGAGCCCGTCGATGAATGTTCAAGCCAGTCAAGACCAACTCCGCAAAGCCCAGGCCTTCAAGGCTCTGCATGATCGTCCAGAGATCTTCGTCATCCCCAACCCGTGGGATGCCGGCTCGGCGAAGATGCTCGCCAGCCTCGGCTATCCGGCACTGGCAACCACCAGCGCCGGTTATGCGTTTTCCCAAGGCAAGGCCGATGGTGCCTTGAGTCTCGATGAGACTCTGGCCAACGTCCGTGCCATCGTCGCCGCGACGGATTTGCCGGTGGCGGTGGATCTGGAGAATGGCTTTGCCGACGATCCGGTCGAGTGTGCGCAGAGCTTGGTGCGCGCCGCCGAGGCGGGCGCTGTGGGCGGTTCGATCGAAGATGCCACGGGCCGCCCGGACGCGCCGATCTATTGCTTCGAACACGCTGTGGCGCGGATTGAAGCTGCCGTCGCTGCGGTGCGCACCCTAGCGTTTCCCTTCATGCTCACCGCCCGGGCGGAAAACTACCTGCACGGCAATCCCGACCTCGACGACACCATCCGCCGCTTGCAGGCGTTCGCCGAAGCCGGTGCCGATGTCTTGTACGCGCCGGGTTTGCGCAATGCCGAAGAAGTGCTGTCGGTGGTGCGTGCGGTGGCGCCGAAACCGGTCAACGTGTTGATGTCTGGCGGATTGAAACTGACCGTGCAGCAACTCGCAGACATGGGTGTACGGCGGATCAGCACCGGTTCGGCGCTGGCGCTGGCAGCGTTCGGTGAATTTTTCCGCGCCGCTGAAGAAATCCGCCAGTCCGGCACATTCGGCTTCACCTCGCAATCAATGCCGTACGCCAAGGCCAACCAGTTCTTCAAGGATTGAGCATGGGGCGGTGGCTGTTCTGGCTGGTCGTCGTGGGGATTGGCGGCGCTGCGGTGAGTGTCTGGCGCGGCTGGCTCGACGTGCCGCCCGAATGGAATCCGTGGGCACCACTGGACGTAAAGGCTGCGCCCAACGGGTTGACCGGTTACAAACTCATGCGCTTGCGCGGCGATCCCGAGCTATGCGCGCAGGCATTGAGCAGTTCCGCACTGCGCGTCAGCCGGCAAGCCGACAGCCCCGGCGCCAAGTGCCCGCTGATCGGCGCGTTGCGTGTGCAGGGTGGCGAAGTGGCGCTGAGCAGCAGTTTCATCGCCAGCTGCCCGCTGGCCGTGGCCTACGCGATGTTCGAACAGCACACTCTGCAACCTGCTGCACAATCGGTGTACGGCCAGAAGATCACGCGGGTCGATCACCTCGGCAGCTTTGCCTGCCGCAATGTCTACAACCGCGAGAGCGGTGCACTCAGCCGCCATGCCAGCGCCGATGCGCTGGATATCGCCGGTTTTCGCCTGGCTGACGGGCGCGCCGTCAGTGTACTCAAGGACTGGCCGAAGCAAAATCAGGATGCACAGTTTTTGCGCCAGGTGCGTGATGGCGCCTGCGAGGCGTTCAGTGTGGTGTTGAGTCCGGATTACAACGCCGCCCATCGCAATCACTTTCATGTCGATGTCGGGCGCTGGAGTGTGTGTCGCTGAGGATCAGGCGGCGAGGCGCAGGTTCTGCAGAACGATCGGGCGTGCCCAGCCGTTATCGAAGTCCAGCGCCTTCTGTTGCTCGACGATTTCTTCCGGCGGGAACGGCGGATAAGGCTTTTGCAGCAGGTCGAGGTCGAACTCGGCAATCGGCAGGTACAGTGGGCGTTTCTGCGGAGCAGGGCCCGGCTCTGGCAGTGGCTGGCCATTGTTGATGACGATCGGGCGAACCCAGCTGCTGTCGAAATCCTGTTGCTCTTGCTGAGCCTTGAGTTCTTCCGGCGGGAACGGTGGGAACGGCTTGTCCAGCAGTTCCATTTCAAATTCGGCGATCGGCAGGAACAGCGGTTCTGGCGGGCGAACCTGGGTCTCGACCACATCGCACTCGCGCTGGCTGATGATGTGCGCGTGCAGCTCGCTGCCGACGGTCGGTTCTACGGGGCTGTTCAGGTCAACCGGAGGAAACGTGCCGCAGGCCGGCACCACATCACTCGTCTGTTCGGCCAGGGCCTGGGCAAAGAAATCCTGCCACAGGTGACTGACGCCGCTCAGTGCTTGAGTGTTATGACGGCTGAAATCGCCATGGGGCGAAATGTAGCCAATCGATGTGGGAAGAATGCCTGACATTTTTTTCGGTTGACGCTCAGCTCTGGCAAAATGCGCGTTGAATGGTTTATCGGCGGTTTTTGTCGATCCTTAACTTTTTTGAGCGTTTTTTCATGATTGAGTCACCCGCGGCCTGCCGCATCCATGTCCAGGCGCTCGGCCCGGCGTTTCAAGCGCAAGCCGAGCAGTGGGCCGAGCGTCTGGGTCTGCCGCTTGCCGAGGCTGACGGCGAGTTCGCCTTGCAGGTCGGCGAGCAGGGTTTGCAGTTGCAACAGCTCGGCCCGGATGCGCCGGGACCGGTGCGGGTCGACTTTGTCGAAGGCGGCGCGGCGCATCGTCGGTTGTATGGCGGCGGCAGCGGGCAGATGATCGCCAAGGCGGTCGGTATCGCTCAAGGCGTGCGCCCGCGGGTGCTGGATGCCACGGCGGGGCTGGGCAAGGATGCGTTTGTGCTGGCCAGTCTGGGCTGCGAAATGAGCCTGATCGAACGCCAGCCGTTGATCGGTGCGTTGCTTGAGGACGGTCTGGCGCGCGCGGCGGAAGATTTCGAGGTGGCGCCGATCGTCGCGCGAATGAAATTGCTCAAGGGCAACTCCATCGAGGTCATGCAGAACTGGGAGGGAGAGCCGCCGCAGGTGATCTACCTCGATCCGATGTTTCCGCATCGCGAGAAAACCGCGCTGGTGAAGAAGGAGATGCGCCTGTTCCGGCCACTGGTGGGCGACGATCCGGATGCTCCGGCCTTGCTCGAAGCGGCGCTGGCCCTGGCCACGCACCGGGTGGTGGTCAAGCGCCCGCGCAAGGCGCCGTGCATCGAAGGGCCGAAACCGAGCCATGCGCTGGATGGCAAGTCGAGCCGGTATGACATTTATCCGAAGAAGGCACTCAAGCCCTGAGACCGTATCGCCTCATTCGCGAGCAGGCTCGCTCCCACAGTTGAAACGCATTTCAATGTGGGAGCGAGCCTGCTCGCGAATTGGTCTGCACAAACCTTGCAAAACTGTCAGGGTTTGTAGGCCCGCATAAACAACCCCACCACCTCGCGCACATGCCGCTCGGCCGCTTCCCCGGTCAGCGGCTCGCCACAGCCATACAACAAGCGGAAATTGCCCGCGCCCTTGATCAGGCAGAAGAAATGCTCGGCGGCATTGCGTGGCTGATCGATGCTCAATGCGCCGCTGGCGTGGATTTTCGTCAACAACCCTTCCATTCCGCTCACCACCCGCTCGGGGCCCGCTTCGAAGAAGATTTGCGACAGCTTTGGATCCTGGCTGCCAAGGGCCATGATCAGCCGGTGCAGATTCACCGATTCATCGCTATTGATCAGTTGGTGAAAGCCGCGGGCGATATTCAGCAATACGTCTTCAACCGCGATGCCGCCCGGCAATTCAAAGAACAGCGGCGGCAGTTGCTCCTCGCATTTCGCGACCACGGCAGCGGAGAACAGCGTCTCCTTGTCGTTGAAATGGCTGTAAACCGTCAGTTTCGACACGCCAGCCTCGCTGGCCACGGCGTCCATGCTGGTGTTGGCGTAGCCATGACTCAGAAAGAGAGTTTTCGCCGCCTCGAGGATGGCCTGGCGCTTGGCCAGATCCTTGGGACGGCCAGGGCCGTTTGGAGCGGAAAGATTGTTCGACATTTTTCGTTTTTAATACTGGACTGGTGAGTTTGCTATTAATACCATACCCGCCAGTATAAATATTCCAAGCCCCATTCGCGAAAGGTCCGTCACCATGTTCCGCCATGCGTTGTCCTTTGCATTGCCAGCCAGTCTGGCATTCCTGTTATCGGCCTGCGGTCAGGAAGAGGTGACGAAAGTCACCGTGCGACCGGCCATGGTGGTACAGCCCGAGCCTTCGGCGCAGGCGATGGAAAGTTATCCGGGCGAGGTGCGCGCCCGCTATGAGCCTGATCTGGCCTTCCGTATTGGCGGCAAAGTCAGCCGACGACTGGTCGATGAAGGCCAGCGCGTGAAGGCCGACCAACCGCTGGCCGAACTGGATCCGCAGGACGTGCGCCTGCAACTGGAGGCCACCCGCGCGCAGGTCGCCGCCGCCGAAGCCAATCTGAATCTGGTGCGCGCCGAACGGGATCGCTACAAGACTCTGATGGAACGGCAGATGGTCAGCCGCTCGGCCTACGACAACGCCGAAAATCTATATCGCTCCGGCGAAGCCCGCCTTAAACAAATCAAAGCCGAATTCAACGTTTCGACCAATCAGGCCAGTTATGCGGTGCTGCGTGCGCCGCAGGATGGCGTAGTGGCCAAGCGTTCAGTCGAAGTTGGACAGGTAGTCGCTGCCGGGCAAACCGTGTTCACCCTCGCCACCGACGGCGAGCGCGAAGTGTTGATCAGCCTGCCGGAGCAGAGTTTCGGCCGCTTCAAGGTCGGTCAGCCGGTGTCCGTGGAGTTGTGGGCGCAGCAGAATCAGCGTTTTGCCGGGCAGATCCGCGAACTGTCGCCGTCGGCCGACCCGCGTTCCCGCACCTTCGCCGCGCGAATCTCGTTCACCAGCGGCAAAGTCCCGGCTGAGTTGGGCCAGAGCGCCCGCGTTTTCGTGCAATCGGCCGACAGTGTTTCGCTGTCAGTACCGCTTTCCGCGCTGGCCGCTGAAAACGGCGCGACCTATGTCTGGGTGGTCAACGGCAACAACACGTTAAAGAAAACGCCGGTGCGGGTCGGCCCGTTCGGCGAGAAAAGCGTGGCGGTGCTCGAAGGCCTGAATGCCAGCGACTGGGTGGTGGCCGCTGGCGTTCATGTGCTGCTCGATGGTCAGCAGGTGCGGCCGGTGGATCGCTCCAACCGTGTGGTCAATCTGGCGAACAAGGAGTAAGCCCCGATGCGCTTCAACCTCTCCGAATGGGCGTTGCGTAATCGCCAGATCGTACTGTTCCTGATGCTTTTGCTCGCTGTCGTCGGTGCGTTGTCCTACACCAAACTTGGCCAGAGCGAAGACCCGCCGTTCACCTTCAAGGCCATGGTCATCCAGACCCGCTGGCCCGGCGCGACGGCACAGGAAGTCTCGCGCCAGGTCACCGAACGCATCGAAAAGAAGCTGATGGAAACCGGTGAGTACGAACGCATCATGTCGTTTTCCCGCCCCGGTGAATCCCAGGTGACTTTCATTGCCCGTGATTCGATGCATTCCAAGGACATTCCCGACCTCTGGTACCAGTTGCGCAAAAAGGTCGGCGACATCCGCCAGACCTTGCCACCGGGAATTCAGGGACCGTTCTTCAACGATGAGTTCGGTACCACCTTCGGCAATATTTACGCGCTGACCGGTGACGGCTTCGATTACGCCGTGCTCAAGGATTACGCCGACCGCATCCAGATCCAGCTGCAACGGGTCAAGGATGTCGGCAAGGTCGAACTGCTCGGGCTGCAGGACGAGAAAATCTGGGTCGAGCTGTCCAACGTCAAACTCGCCACCCTCGGCTTGCCGCTGGCGGCGGTGCAGCAGGCTCTCGAGGAACAGAACGCGGTGTCCACGGCGGGATTCTTCGAGACCGGCAGCGAGCGCTTGCAGCTACGCGTCTCGGGGAATTTTCAGACGGTCGATGAGATAAAAAACTTTCCGATCCGCGTCGCCGATCGTACGTTCCGCATCTCTGATATCGCTGACGTGCGTCGCGGTTTCAGCGATCCACCGGCGCCGCGCATGCGTTTTATGGGCGACGATGCGATTGGTCTCGCCGTGGCGATGAAGGATGGCGGCGACATTCTGGTGCTTGGCAAAGCGCTGGAGGGTGAGTTCTCGCGGATCCAGAAAAATCTTCCGGCCGGCATGCAATTGCGCAAGGTCTCCGATCAGCCGGCTGCAGTGAAAACCGGGGTCGGTGAGTTCGTCCAGGTGTTGGTCGAGGCGCTGGCGATCGTATTGCTGGTGAGCTTCTTCTCCCTCGGTGTGCGCACCGGCATGGTCGTCGCGTTGACCATTCCGCTGGTACTGGCGATGACCTTTGCCTGCATGTATTACCTGGGGATCGGCTTGCACAAGATCTCCCTCGGTGCGTTGGTGCTGGCGCTGGGCTTGCTGGTGGATGACGCGATCATCGCTGTGGAAATGATGGCGATCAAAATGGAGCAGGGCTTCGACCGCATTCGCGCGGCGAGTTATGCCTGGACCAGCACCGCGTTTCCGATGCTCACCGGGACGCTGATCACCGCCGCCGGCTTCCTGCCGATTGCCACCGCCCAATCGGGCACCGGCGAATACACCCGTTCGATTTTCCAGGTAGTGACCATTGCCTTGCTCGCCTCATGGGTGGCAGCGGTGATGTTCGTGCCGTACCTGGGGGAAAAGCTCCTGCCGGATCTGGCGAAAATTCACGCGGCGAAACACGGCACTGGCAATGGCCAGCCCGATCCGTATGCCACACCGTTCTATCAACGTGTGCGGCGTCTGGTGGAGTGGTGCGTGGCGCACCGCAAAACGGTGATTGTGCTTACCGTTGGCCTGTTTATCGCTTCGGTGATGTTGTTCCGCTTCGTGCCGCAGCAGTTTTTCCCGGCCTCCAACCGGCTGGAGCTGATGGTCGATCTGAAACTCGCCGAAGGTGTTTCGCTGGCCAACACCACCGCTGAGGTCAAACGCCTCGAAGCGCTGCTCAAGGAACACGCCGGCATCGACAATTACGTGGCTTATGTCGGCACCGGTTCGCCGCGTTTCTATCTGCCGCTGGATCAGCAACTGCCGGCGGCAAGTTTCGCCCAGTTTGTGGTGTTGGCAAAAACCATCGAAGAACGTGAAGCGCTGCGCAGTTGGTTGATCGAAACCCTCAATGAACAATTCCCGGCCCTGCGTTCGCGGGTCACGCGCCTGGAAAACGGCCCGCCGGTTGGCTATCCGGTGCAGTTCCGCGTCACCGGCGAACACATCGAGGAGGTCCGCGCGCTGGCCCGCAAGGTGGCAGCGAAGGTTCGCGAGAACCCGCATGTGGTCAACGTGCATCTGGACTGGGAAGAGCCGAGCAAGGTCGTTTATCTGAACATCGACCAGGATCGCGCCCGCGCCCTCGGCGTGAGCACGGCCAATCTGGCTAAATTCCTGCAGAGTTCGCTGGTCGGCTCGACGGTCAGCCAGTACCGCGAAGACAACGAATTGATCGAAATTCTGCTGCGCGGCACCGTGCATGAGCGCACTGAATTGTCGTTGCTGCCGAGCCTCGCGGTGCCGACCGATAACGGCCGCAGTGTCGCGCTGTCGCAGGTTGCCACGCTGGAATACGGTTTCGAGGAGGGCATCATCTGGCACCGCAATCGGCTGCCGAACGTGACAGTGCGGGCGGACATTTATGGCAAGGAACAACCGGCGACTCTGGTGAAGCAGATCATGCCGACGCTGGATTCGATTCGTGCCGAATTGCCCGATGGTTACCTGTTGGATGTGGGCGGCACGGTGGAGGATTCCGAGCGCGGGCAGAAGTCGGTGAACGCCGGGGTGCCGATGTTTATTGTCGTGGTGCTGACTTTGCTGATGGTGCAACTGCGCAGTTTCTCGCGCACGGCGATGGTGTTTCTGACGGCGCCGTTGGGGTTGATCGGGGTGACGCTGTTTCTGATGGTGTTCCGTCAGCCGTTCGGGTTTGTGGCGATGCTGGGGACGATTGCGCTGTCGGGGATGATCATGCGTAATTCGGTGATTCTGGTCGATCAGATCGAGCAGGATATTGCGTCCGGACTTAAGCCCTGGCAGGCGATTATCGAGGCGACGGTGCGGCGGTTCAGGCCGATTGTGTTGACGGCGCTGGCGGCGGTGCTGGCGATGATTCCGTTGTCGCGCAGTGTGTTTTTCGGGCCGATGGCGGTGGCGATCATGGGTGGGTTGATTGTGGCTACGGCGCTGACTTTGTTGTTTTTGCCGGCGTTGTATGCGGCCTGGTTTCGGGTGCGTAAGGAGGCTTGAGTTTCTTTGTCTTGGCGGCCTTCGGGCCGACCATGACTAGGGGGTTTTGGGTGTATATCCGTTGCTGTGGGGGTTGCTGATTACGGTTCCGCCCTTACGGCGGGTCACCTTTTTCAAACGCCAAAAAGGTAACCCAAAACGCTTGCTCCTGCGTTCGGCCCTCGCAGGCTCGGGTTCCTTCGCTGCGGGATCGATCCGGGCGCAGCGTCTCCGGTTTGCTTCGCTGCACCTCCTCTCGCTGTGTTTGGCTGCGCCAAACGGTCGCTGCGCTCCCACGCCCGGATCAATCCCTGCGCTCAGCCAACCGAAGTCGCCCATGGATCAAGATCAAGAGCGGTACTCGAGCTTGCGCTCATTGTTGAGTGGGGCGGCTTCGCCGCGGGCAGCTGCGCTGCTTTGTTTTTCTGTGGGAGCGAGCCTGCTCGTGAAGGCGGCCTGACAGCCGACCTGATTCGTAGGAGTGAGCCTGCTCGCGATGACGCCCTGTCGGCCAACCATGCTCCATCTGATGCACTCGTTCTCCTGTGGGAGCGAGCCTGCTCACGAAGGCGGCCTGACAGCCGACCTGATTCGTAGGAGTGAGCCTGCTCACGATGACGCCCTGTCGGCCAACCATGCTCCATCTGATGTACTCGATCTCCTGTGGGAGTGAGCCTGCTCACGAAGGCGGTCTGACAGCCAATTCATTTCAACTCGCCAACTCACGCTGCCTTCCTACAGCTTTTTCAGAATCCTCCGATCTTGAGGCGCTGCCCGTCCAATGCTGTACTCAGGGTTCTGCTTTCCCGAATCTTTGAGCCTGCCCCGATGAAGAAACCACCGGCATCAACCGGCAGAACCGATCCTTTCTTCGACCTGTTGGCCCGCCCGCCACATAAACTGCGTCTGCCCGATTACTTGGCATTGCTGAAGCCAAACACGAGTTTGCTGCGTTTCGCTACATTGCGATCAGTCTGTTGCTGCGAAATGCGCCGGTGAAATACGGACGCTCCTATCTGCACACCGAGGCGGATGAACTGGATCTGACTTATTTCATCGAGTTTCAGTGCTCAGTTATTTTGCGAGCCGTGGTCGGATTTACCGAGGTTTACCGAAAAAGGCTGAATGACTTGAGGGCGAATCACTTCGCCCCCGTGTGATGACCGTTTAAAGCGTACCAAACACCTTCTTCGCCAAACTCGTCGCCGCAGCGGCCGGGTTCTGACGAATCGTTTCTTCCTGTTTGCCGATCATCTCGAACAGACCATTGAGCGCCTGTTCGGTGACGTAACTCTCAACGTTGGCGCTCTTCGCATCGACCACGCCGAATGCCGCAGCCTGGCCGGCGAACGAGTTGTACTTTTGCGCGACGCCAACCTTGTCGGTAGCTTGTTTGACGATGGGCAGGAATTTGGCGCGGATCTGTTCGCGGCTGGATTTGTTGAGGTATTGGGTCGCCGAGTCGTTGCCGCCGCTGAGGATGCCTTTGGCATCGGCCACGCTCATTTTCTTCACGGCGTCGACGAGGATCGGTTGCGCCTGGGTCACGGCGGATTCGGCGGCTTTGTTCATCGCCGTTTCCAGCTCTTCGACCTGGGCGCCCATGCCGAAGGCTTTCATCTTGCTTGCGGCTTTGCCGAGTTTGCCCGGCAGTTCGATTTTCACTTCAGGGTTGTTGCTGAAGCCGCCCGGGGTGCCGAGTTGTTTGACGGCGATCTGCGCGCCTTGGGTCAGGGCGTCTTTGAGGCCGCCGGTGGCGTCTTGTTGCGACAGGTCGTTGAGCGACAGGGCCAGGGCGTTGGCGGAGATCAGCAGGCCGGCGCAGGCGGCGGCGAAGCGAAGGGTAGGGCGGCGCATGGCGGCTTCCTTGTGGCGAGGTGGATTAACGAACGGCGTCGACGCGGACTTTCAGCGGCTGCGGGTCGTTGCCGTCGAGTTGCACGGCGTGGTTTTCGGTGGTGATGAACATCAGCTCGCCGTTGACTTCAATGCGTGCGCTGACCGAGTAACGGTGGCCGGGTTGGACCTGCGCCGGATCGTAGCTCAAATGGAATGGCAGCGGCACCTGGCCTTTGATCGGGCCTTTCTGTTCGGCGAGGACGACGGCTGGCGCATCGGCCAGTGACACGTCTTGCAGGCTGACGCTCAGGGTGGCGCTCGGCGGCAGGGCAATGCGTTGCAGGTAAAAGACCTCGCCGTCGAGGCTGGCTTTGCCGGCGGGGGTCGTTGATTGGCAGGCGCTGAGCAGCGTGACGGCAGCGAGGGTCAGTAGTTTTTTCATGGATGAATCTCCTTTCAGTGTGGGAGCGGGCTTGCTCGCGAAATCGGTGGTTCAGTCAAAATAAATGTCGACTGACACTCCGTCTTCGCGAGCAGGCTCGCTCCCACAGGGGTAAGGCATCAAGCCTCAAGCTGTGGCGTGATCTGATCCGCGGCATCTTCACTGCGGTGCAGCGCGACCTGGCGGATCGACAGGCGAATTTCTGCCGGCAATACGCGCTTGGCTGCGCCTTCGGCCAGTTCGCCGAGCAGTTCGTGGTAGCTGAGTTTGCCGGCTTCGTCGCGGCGCAGCACGTCGAGGTCGAGCAGGGTCTGGATGAAGTGGCGGAACAGGCTCTTGTCGAAGAACTCCGGCGCATTCAGGCCATGCAGGATCGACAGGCGCTGGGCCATGACTGTGCAGAGGTCTTCCAGCTCTTCGGCGCTGATGCTGTTCTGTCCGCTGTTGAGCAACAACGACACGGTCATGTAGAAGCGCTGCAAGGTCTGGGCGATGCTTTTGGACAGCAGCGTCAGCAGGACGAAATGTCGCGAACTCGGTGCCGGACGCAGGTACAGGTTCTTCTCGAACCGCAGCAGACCCTGCTCGACGAACGCTTCCAGCCACTGATCGATCACCGCATCAAGTTCCTCCAGACTCCAGCGGATGAACAGCTCCGATTGCAGGTACGGATACAGCGCGCGGGTGTAGCGCAGGATCTGCTCGCGGCTCATGCGCGAGGTGCTCTGGAAGAAACTCGCCAGCAGCGACGGCAGCGCAAAAATGTGCAGCACGTTGTTGCGGTAGTAGGTCATCAGGACGGCGTTCTGCTCGTCCAGATAAAGGATCTTGCCCAGCGCGTCGTTCTGTTCGGCGAGCAGGTCCATGTCCTTCACATGTTCGATCAGCGCGCGGCCATCGCCCTCGGGCAATGTGGTGTGCGGCGAATACGGTACCTTGCGCAGCAGCGCCAGATACAGATCCAGCACTCGCGCCATGGCGCGGTCATCCAGTGCCAGGCGAGTGGTCGACAGCAGGGCCAGTGCCACCAGGTTCACCGGGTTGATCGCTGCCGCTTCGTTGAGGTGCCGGGCGACTTTCTCGCCGAGGCGGTTGGTGGTTTCGTTGAGCCACGCCGGTTTGAACTGCGGGCCGAGTTCCTGCTGGCGCCAGTCCGGTTGCTCGGCGTCGAGGAATTCCGCCAGTTTGATCGGCTCGCCGAAATTCACCGCGACCTGGCCGAAGCGCTGCTTGAGTGCGCCGATCACTTTGAAAATGTCGAAGATCGATTCCTTCTTCTTGCTCGCGCCGCGCAGTTCGCCCAGATACGTGCGGCCTTCGAGCACACGCTCGTAACCGATGTACACCGGCACAAACACGATGGGCATGCGCGACGAGCGCAGGAAGCTGCGCAACGTGATGGCAAGCATGCCAGTCTTCGGTTGGAGCATGCGCCCGGTGCGCGAGCGGCCGCCCTCGACGAAATACTCGACCGGGAAGCCCTTGGTGAACAGCGTGTGCAGGTATTCGTTGAACACCGAGGTGTACAGCGGATTGCCCTTGAAGGTGCGGCGCATGAAAAACGCGCCGCCACGGCGCAGCAGGCTGCCGATCACCGGCATATTGAGGTTGATCCCGGCGGCGATGTGCGGCGGGGTCAGGCCGTTGCGAAACAGCAGGTACGAAAGCAACAGATAGTCGATGTGGCTGCGGTGGCACGGCACGTAGATCACTTCGTGACCCTGAGCAACGTTCTGCACGCCTTCGATGTGGTTGACCTTGATGCCGTCGTAGATTTTGTTCCAGAACCAGCTCAGCACCACTTCGAGGAAGCGGATCGCCGTGTAGGTGTAGTCCGAAGCGATCTCGTTGCCGTAGCGCAGGGCCTGGGCCTTGGCTTTTTCCGCGGAGATATTTTCACGCTCGGCTTCGTCGAGAATCGCCTGCTTGACCAACGGCTGATTGAGCAAACCCTTCACCAGGTTACGACGGTGGGAAATGTCCGGGCCGATGACTGCTGCTTTCAGATTGCGGAAGTGTACGCGCAGGATGCGTTGGGCCATGCGCACGGTGCGCTCGTGGCCCTTGTTGTGATCGATCAGTTCGCGCAGGTGGATCGGCGCAGAAAACTGCACGCGGGTCTTGCGACCGAGGACGATGATGCTCAGCAGCCGACGCAGGCGTCCGGTGACTGCCCAGCTATCGGCAAATAAAAGTTTCCACGGGCTGTTTTCGCTGTCCGGCGACTGGCCCCAGAACACGCTGACCGGAATGATCTGCGCGTCTTCGGCAGCGTTCTGGGTCAATGCGCTGACCAGTCGGGTCAAGGTTGGCGGTGCACCGCGCTTGTCCTGGCGGCCGAGCCAGTCCGGGTCCGGCGTCAGATAGAAAAACGCTGCCGGCTCGATCAGCGAACCCACCGACACCGCCAGCACCGGACGCGGCAGTCCGGCCTTGGTGCACTCGGTGTCGACCACGGCCAGATCGGTCAGCGAAGGGTTTTGCAGGACGTAGAACACCGGACGACTGCGGTCGAGGTTGAGGGTGAACGACGACTGGTTGATGGTCTCGGAGCGAACCCAGAGATACAACAAGCGGCGCAGGGTGCCAAACACAAGACGGCGGAACGGGGAACGGGTCATACGGCTTCTGCGTGAGTGAATAAAACCGAGCAGGCGCTCGGGCGGTCGATAGTGTGCCGGATTCACGGAAAATCGGCAAAAAAGCGCCGAAGTAATCTCCTGTTGAGAGTTTCCGCACCTGTCATATACTCGGCGGTCTGTTGCCGGTGCCCTCTTGTGGACTTCGGACGCAGGCTGACGTTCCTCGAAGGCTTTCCTGCGAAAGGCCCGTTCAATAATAAAAAAGGAGTATGAACAGATGGCAACACGCGAAACCGGCAATGTGAAGTGGTTCAACGACGCCAAGGGCTACGGCTTTATCCAGCGCGAAGACGGAGCGGACGTGTTCGTGCACTATCGCGCGATTCGCGGCGAAGGGCACCGCTCGCTGACCGAAGGCCAACAGGTCGAGTACGCCGTGATTACTGGCGAGAAGGGGTTGCAGGCTGAGGATGTTGTAGGTCTGTAACACAACTCTTCAGGACACCAAAAACCATTGTAGGAGTGAGCCTGCTCGCGATTGCGGTGTATCAGTCACATTGATTTCGACTGGTATACCGCAATCGCGAGCAGGCTCACTCCTACATGGGATCTGTGTTTAAGCGGTTTTCCAGGTGATCTCTTCTTCTCCATCGGCGCTGATGCGAATCCAGCGATCGGCGGTTTCTTCACCTTCTTCCTCAACCCACGTACCCGGTGCGCAGCGCACTTCGACGTTCAGCGCGGCAAAGGCTGCGCGGGCGCAGGCGATGTCGTCGTCCCATGGGGTCTGGTCGCTTTCCAGGTACAGGCTGTTCCACTTGCCCACCGCTTTGGGCAGCCAGGTCACCGGCACGTTGCCGGCCTTGCATTTATACGTCTGGCCTTTCTGCACCCAGTCGCTGCACGGGCCGAGTGCTTTGCCGAGCCAGGCGGCGATGGCCTTGTGGTCGACGTCGGCGTCTTTCAGGTAAATCTCGATGTCCGGTTGGCGCATGGATGTCCTCACTGCGGGTCTGAAAAATCCATTCGCGGATTTAGCCGGCCCCGGGCCTGTGCCCGAGACCAAAGGTTATTGAAGAACGAAATAATCGTAGCGCATCGACACGGTGGTCACGAACGGCTCGGCCTGTTCGATCACCGCTGCGCGGCGTTCGGCACTGGCGCGCCAGCCGTGGGGCGTCATCGCCAACAGGTTGGCGCGATCCTCAGGCTTGTCCAGCGTCAGCTTGAACTCCAGGGTTTCACTGTGCGCCAACGCCATGCCCTCAGGCACCAGGGCCAGGTGCTTGTCATCGGTGTATTCGCGCACTTCGTCGTACAGGCGTTCGCGCAGTTCCATCAGATGGCCGCGGGTCGGGCCGACTTTCATCAGGCCGCCGCCGACGCTGAGCAAGCGCTTGGCCTCTTCCCAGTCCAGCGGACTGAAAACACTCGCCAGAAACTGGCAACTGCCCGAGGCCAACGGCACACGCGCCATGCTGGCAATCAACCAGGTGATCGCCGGATTGCGTTTGCAGGCGCGTTTGACGGCTTCGCGCGAGATATCCAGCGCATAGCCATCGGCGTTGGGCAGGGCCTCGGCGATTTGCGCGGTGTAGTAACCCTCGCCACAACCGATGTCGACCCAGCGCTGCGGCGCATAACCGGCCGCCAGTTCAGCCAGACGCCTGGCGACCGGCGCGTAATGCCCGGCGTTGAGGAAATCACGCCGCGCCTCGACCATTGCCTGATTGTCGCCGGGGTCGCGGCTGTTCTTGTGCTGCACTGGCAGCAGGTTCAGATAACCCTGGCGCGCGCGGTCGAAACGATGCCCGGCGGGGCAGACCACGCCGTTGTCCACCGTGTTGAGCGGTTCACTACAGATCGGGCACGCAAGCATCAGGCAAGCAACTTGATCAGGGTCTGGTAGTAGATCTCGGTCAGTACGTCGAGATCCGCCGCCAGTACGCGTTCGTTGACCTGGTGAATGGTCGCGTTGACCGGCCCCAGCTCAACCACTTGCGTGCCCATGGTCGCGATGAAGCGGCCATCGGATGTACCGCCGCTGGTCGACGCCTTGGTTTCGCGACCGGTGATGTCCTTGATGCTCGTTGACACGGCATCCAGCAACGCTCCCGGCTCGGTGAGGAACGGCAGACCAGACAGCGCCCAGTCGATGTGCCAGTCCAGACCGTGTTTGTCGAGAATGTCGGCAACGCGTTTCTGTAGGCCTTCGACAGTGGATTCGGTGGAAAAACGGAAGTTGAACACCGCCACCAGATCGCCGGGAATCACGTTGGTCGCGCCGGTGCCGGAATTGAGGTTGGAAATCTGGAAACTGGTCGGGGGGAAGAAATCGTTGCCGTGGTCCCAATGCTCGGCGGCCAGTTCCGCCAGTGCCGGAGCGGCGAGGTGGATCGGGTTCTTCGCCAGATGCGGGTAGGCCACGTGACCTTGCACGCCCTTGACCGTGAGCTTGGCGCCGAGGGAGCCGCGACGGCCGTTTTTCACCACATCGCCGACCAGCGTGGTGCTCGATGGCTCGCCAACGATGCACCAGTCCAGACGCTCATTGCGCGCGACCAGACGTTCGACCACAGCCTTGGTGCCGTGATGCGCCGGGCCTTCTTCGTCGCTGGTGATCAGGAAGGCGACTTTGCCCTTGTGGTTCGGGTAATCCGCGACGAAGCGTTCGGCGGCGACGGTCATCGACGCCAGGCTGCCTTTCATGTCCGCTGCGCCACGACCGCAGAGCATGCCGTGCTCGTCGATCACGGCGTTGAACGGATCGATCTGCCACGCGGTGACCGGGCCGGTCGGCACTACATCAGTGTGGCCGGCGAAGCACAGCACCGGGCCGTCATCCTGGCCATGAGTGGCCCAAAAGTTATCCACATCTTCGATGCGCATCGGCTCCAGGGTGAAACCGGCATCGCCCAGGCGCTGCATCATCTGCTTCTGGCAGTCAGCATCGACCGGGGTCACGGAAGGACGGCGGATCAGGTCGATGGCCAGTTGAAGGGTCGGCGATAGGTCGGCGTGGGCCGTCATGGAAAACTCCGGATCATGGGGTATGGGCTTGGCTTCTAATGTGGGAGCGAGCCTGCTCGCGAAAGCGGTGTATCAGACAACCTGAAGGTTGAATGTTACCAAGCCTTCGCGAGCAGGCTCGCTCCCACAGGGGCAGTTCCGTCAGTCAGACCGGATGCCGCGCCAAGCCCCGCAAAATGGCGGTTATCTTAAAGCAAAACGGCGACCATTGGCCGCCGTTTAGTGCATCGGTACGGATTTAGACGACCGGCGCCGGTTCCGCCACTGCCGCAGGTTTTGGCAGCGACGACAGAAACGCCATGATCAGCGCCGCCACATACGGCAGCGACTGCACCAGCAACATGGCGACCCAGAAGCGCATGTCGTTGCTCGGCATGCCGTTGACCAGATAGATCCCCAGCGCCGCGCCCCACAACAGCAGCATGATGAACAGCTCTTCCCGGGCTTCGGAAATCGCCACCCAGAAGCCATGGTTGTCGGCGTTTTTCGGCGTGCGGAAGAACGGAATGCTGCTGGTGAAGAAACCGTACAGCACCGCTTTGGCGATGGTGTGCGACAACGCCAGCCCAGCCAGTGCCGCGCAGAACGCATCCTTCAGGTTCACACCGACGGCGCGGCGATAAAGAAAGATGATCTTGCCGACCTTGAACACGAACAGCGCCAGCGGCGGGATCGCGAAAATCAGCAACGGCGGATCGACCCGTTGCGGCACGATGATCATCGCCGCCGACCACAGCAGCGCGCCGACGGTGAAAAAGATGTTCATGCCATCGGCGACCCACGGCAGCCAGCCGGCGAGGAAGTGATAGCGCTGGCCACGGGTCAGCTCGGTGTCTTTGCCGCGCAGGAGGCTGCCGGTGTGACGCTTGATGATCTGGATTGCGCCGTACGCCCAACGGAAGCGCTGTTTCTTGAAGTCGATGAAGGTGTCCGGCATCAGGCCCTTGCCGTAGCTGTCGTGGTAATACGCCGCCGACAGGCCTTTTTCGAACACACGCAGACCCAGTTCGGCGTCTTCACAAATGCACCAGTCGGCCCAGCCCAGTTCTTCCAGTACCGAGCGCCGGGTCATGGTCATGGTGCCGTGCTGGATGATCGCGTCCCGGTCGTTGCGGGTGACCATGCCGATGTGGAAGAAGCCTTTGTACTCGGCGTAGCAGAGCTTCTTGAAGGTGCTTTCGTTCTGGTCGCGATAATCCTGCGGCGACTGCACCACGGCGATTTTCGGATCGGCGAAGTGCGGCACCATGTGCTTGAGCCAGTTCGGGTGCACGCAATAATCGGAGTCGATCACCGCAATGACTTCGGCATCCTTGGCGGTATGCGGGATCAGGTAATTCAGCGCGCCGCCCTTGAAACCGGCCAGTGGCGATACGTGGAAGAACTTGAAGCGCGGGCCGAGGGTGGCGCAGTAATCGCGCACCGGTTCCCAGACGGCCGGGTCCTTGGTGTTGTTGTCGATGATCAGGACTTCGAAGTCCGGGTAATCGAGATTGGCCAAGGCGTCGAGGGTCTGTTTGACCATCTCCGGCGGCTCGTTGTAGCAGGGCACGTGGATCGAGACTTTTGGCCGGTAATCGGAATCACCCAGCACTGGCAGAAATTCGCGCCGGCGTTTATGAATCCACACCGCTTCGGCCAGCTCGTGGGCTTCGGTCAGCAAAACGATGAACACACCCAGCGCGCCGAGCGCGAGCAGGAAGCCGACCGTCAGGCTGAACCACGTGCTGTATTGCTGGCTGTAGTCGTAGCCGATCCACACCAACACCGAACCACACAGAAACGCGATAAAGGTCAGGAACGTACGACCACGCTGGCGCAGGGCCGAACCGTCGATCATCAACAGGGTCAGCGACAGCAGCGCGAGCACCACGGAACCGATGGCCAGCACGCGCCATTGCGGAATCGCGACGACCGGGCCTTCGAAATTGAATTTCTGCTGACGCGCGGCGTTGAACACGCCCCAATAAGCGCCAACCGAGCCTTCGTCACTGGCCTTCCACGGCTGGTCGAAGGCTTCGATCACGAAATAGTTGAAGCCCTGGCGGTTGAGCTTGTTGACCAGCGTGCGCAGGTAGATCGCCTGATCGGCTGGCGACGCATCGGCGCCACCGCGCATACGCCCGTTGCTCGGCCAGCCGACTTCAGACAACAGCAACGGTTTTTTGGGGAAGAGCTTTTTCAGATCGCGAGCGCGATCCAGAACGAACTGGCCGGCCTTGTCCACCGGAATAAATTCCCAGTAGGGCAGAACGTGGGCGGCGATCAGGTCGACGTGTCTGGCCAGTTGCGGGTATTTCTCCCAGATGTGCCACTGCTCGGACGTGGTCACCGGAACCTTGACGGCGGCACGCACGCGATCCAGCAGGACGATCAAGGCTTCAGGGGTAATCTCTTCGCGGAACAATGCCTCGTTACCGACCACCACCCGCACCACGCTGCGCGAGGTGTTGGCCAGTTCGATGGCTTTGCTGATTTCCCGCTCGTTGCGCTCCTGGTCGGGGCTGATCCAGATTCCGAGGGTGACGCGCAGGCCGAACTCTTCAGCCAGTTTCGGGATGTTCTGCAGCGAACCGTCGACCGAATAGATGCGGATGTTGTCGGTCAGCTTGCTCATGATCTCCAGATCACGGCGCATTTCGTCATCAGACGGGTATTGATCCTTTTGCGGGTATTGTCCCTGCTGGAACGGCGAATAGGAGAAGCCGGAGATCTGCTGTGGCCAGTTCGGCGCCGAGACCGGGCGGTTGACCAACGCCCAGAAACCGGTGAACAGGGCAGCGATGGCCAGCACCACTACCAGGTTGAGTCCAAATTTACGCGATGACATAGCTGTTTCGGGTTCCAAAGGCTGTGGAACGGAGGATCGGTCGGCTAGACGCCAGAGGGCGCGCATCCTACACCGGCAGTTCACCCGTCGTACATCAGGCGGCGAAATACCTGACTTTGGGCAGCCGACTCTGACTTAAGTTCTTACACTTGCAGCTCGACGGTTAAAACTTGTCACTGTCTGGCCCTATAATGCGCGCCGGTTTTTGGGGTAATGGTCATGAGTACAGAAGATCCGCGGTTTGCAGGCATCGCCCGTTTATACGGCATCGAAGGCATGGAGCGCTTGCGCGCGGCCCATGTGGCGATCGTCGGCGTTGGCGGCGTCGGTTCCTGGGCGGCGGAAGCCATTGCCCGCTGCGGCGTTGGCGAGATTTCGCTGTTTGACCTGGACGACGTTTGCGTCAGCAACGCCAACCGCCAATTGCACGCGCTCGACAGCACCGTCGGCAAGCCCAAGGTCGAGGTGATGGCCGAGCGGCTGCGCGGAATCAACCCCGATTGCACGGTGCACGCCGTCGCCGACTTCGTTACCCGCGAGACCATGGCCGAATACATCACGCCTGACATCGACTGCGTGATCGACTGCATCGACGCGGTCAACGCCAAAGCGGCACTGATTGCCTGGTGCAAACGCCGCAAGATCCAGATCATCACCACTGGCGGTGCAGGCGGACAGATCGATCCGACGCTGATTCAAGTCTGCGATCTCAACCGCACCTTCAACGATCCGCTAGCCTCGAAGGTGCGCTCGACCTTGCGCCGCGATTACGGCTTCTCCCGCACCATGACCCGCCATTACAGCGTGCCGTGTGTGTTCTCGACTGAACAACTGCGCTACCCGAAACCGGACGGCAGCATTTGTTTGCAGAAGAGTTTTGTCGGTGACGGCGTCAAGCTCGACTGCGCCGGCGGCTTCGGCGCGGTGATGATGGTGACGGCGACATTTGGCATGGTCGCGGCGACCAAGGCGGTGGACAAGATTGTGGCGGGGGTGCGGCGGCCTTCGGACCGGGTTAAACCTCAGGCTTGATGTCGGGGCTGAGGGCCCAATCGCGAGCAGGCTCACTCCTACAGGGGAACGCGTTTCAAATTGTAGGAGTGAGCCTGCTCGCGATGGCTGCGAAGCAGCCGCTGTTATTTGGCTAACTCATTCATCCGAGTGAGCACCGCATTCAACCCATTACTGCGCGAAGGCGACAACTGCCGCGACAGCCCCAACTGATTAAACCAGTCCGGCAAATCGACCTGCCGCAACTCAGCCGCCGACAGCCCGTTGACCCGCAACAGCAGTAACGCCACCAGGCCACGAATCATCCGCGCATCGCTGCTCGCTGCAAATTGCCAGTGGCCGTCGCGCAACTCGCCCACCAGCCATACCTGGCTTTCACAGCCATGCACGCGATTGGCCTCGCACTTATCCGTCTCGCTCAACGCTGGCAAGCGATCGCCAAACTGCATCAGCAATCGCGCGCGCTGCTCCCAGCCCGCGGCGCTCTGGAAGGTTTGCAGGGCGTCGGCGGCTTCAGCCGGCAACGTCATCGCAGCATCTCCAGCGCCTGGTCGAGGGCTTCAAAGAAGCGCTCCAGGTCCTCGGAATCGTTGTACAGCGCCAGCGACACGCGAATCGCGCCGGCCAGTTCGAAGCTTTTCATCAATGGCATGGCGCAATGGTGCCCGGCGCGCACGGCGATGCCTTGCTCGGTCAACAGGTGCGCCAGATCGGCGTTATGCACGCCTTCGACAACAAAACTGGCCAGCGCCAATTGCGGCTTGCCCAGCAGACGAATGCCGTTGCGTGCGGCGAGGCCGCGCAGCAGATAGTCGTGCAGTGCCGCTTCATGGGCGGACACCGCGTCCTGGTCCAGGCCGGCCAGGTAATCGAGGGTCGCACCGAGGCCGATCACGCTGGCAATCGGCGGTGTGCCGGCCTCGAAACCCAGTGGCGCAGGGCGGAAGCGGGCGCTGTGGAAGGTCGCGTCTACAACCATCTCGCCACCGTATTGCCAGGGCCGCAGTTGCTCCAGCGCGTCGTTGCGCCCGAACAGCACGCCAAGGCCTTCCGGGCCATACAGCTTGTGGCTGGAAAATACATAAAAGTCGCAACCGAGCGCCTGCACGTCATGGCGCCCGTGGACGACACCCTGCGCACCATCGACCACCGTCAGGGCGTTGTGCGCCTTGGCCATGGCCAGCAGGGCGGGCAACGGCTGCCAGGCGCCGAGCACGTTGGACAATTGGCTGACGGCCAGCAAACGGGTGCGCGGGCCGATGACGCCGAGCGCGACCGCGAGGTCAATCAGCCCGTCGCTGTCCAGAGGCAACACAATCAGCTTGAGATCGCGTCGTTGGGCCAGTTGCTGCCACGGCAGCAGGTTGGCGTGATGCTCCAGCGCGCTGATGACGATCTCATCGCCCGGCTGGAAAAGATGCTCCAGGCCATAAGCCAAGAGGTTCAGTGCACTGGTGGCGCCATGGGTGAAGACGATCTGGCCGCTGTCGCCTGCATTCAGCCACTGCGCAACCTTCAGCCGACTGTCTTCGAACGCCTGCGTGGCATGGGCGCCGGGCAAGTGTTGCGCACGGTGCACATTGGCCGCGCCATTGGCGTAGTAATGCGTCAGGGCGTCGAGCAAAGCCTGGGGTTTCTGCGTGGTGGCGGCATTGTCCAGATAGGTCTGGTCTTGCCGTTGCAGGGCGGCGATGGCCGGAAAATCCGCGCGCCACGGGGAGGGAATCATCATCTGTTCAGCCCTGTGAAATTGGGCGGGGTGTACGCCAGACCTTGTGGGAGCGGGCTTGCTCGCGAAAGCGTAGTGTCATTCTGCACAGTTGTTACTGACAGGACGCCTTCGCGGGCAAGCCCGCTCCCACAGGGGATCGATCGTATGGCTGCTTAGTTGTGAGCGTGCAGCGCTTCGTTCAGTTCGATCGCCGATTTGTGGGTCTTGCACTCCACCGCACCGGTTTGCGAATTGCGCCGGAACAGCAGGTCGGTCTGGCCGGCCAGCTCACGCGCTTTAACAACCTGAACCAGATTGTTGTGCTCATCGAGCAGCGCCACCTTGGTGCCGGCCGTCACGTACAGGCCCGACTCGACGGTGGTGCGGTCGCCCAACGGAATACCGATACCGGCGTTGGCGCCGATCAGGCAGCCTTCGCCAACCTTGATCACGATGTTGCCGCCACCCGACAGGGTGCCCATGGTCGAGCAACCGCCGCCCAGGTCCGAACCCTTGCCGACAAACACGCCAGCGGAGACACGGCCTTCGATCATGCCCGGGCCTTCGGTGCCGGCGTTGAAGTTGATGAAACCTTCGTGCATGACGGTGGTGCCTTCGCCCACGTAAGCGCCCAGACGCAGGCGCGCGGCGTCAGCGATACGCACACCGGCCGGAACCACGTAATCGGTCATTTTCGGGAACTTGTCCACCGAGAACACTTCCAGCAGCTCACCGCGCAGACGCGCTTCGAGTTGCATCTCGGCCAGTTCGCTCAGGTCGATCGCGCCCTGGCTGGTCCAGGCCACGTTCGGCAGCAGCGGGAAGATGCCGGCCAGGCTGACGCCATGCGGCTTGACCAGGCGATGCGACAACAGATGCAGCTTGAGGTAGGCCTCAGGCGTGGAGGTCAGTTGCGCGTCTTCGGCCAGCAGGGTGGCGACGAGTGGCTTGTGGCTTTCGGCCAGACGGGTCAGCAGCTTGCCTTGCACGGCGTCGATGCCTTTGACCGCTTCAGCCAGTTGCGCAGCCTGCGCGGTGGTGAAGGTGATGGCCTGGTTGCCTTCGGTGTAACCGAGGATCGGCGCAACGGCGGCGACCAGCTCAGCCGAAGGGTTGAGCAATGGCTGTGCGTAGAACACTTCCAGCCAGGCGCCTTGACGGTTCTGAGTGCCGACACCAAAGGCGATGCTGAACAGGGAATTGGACATGTGAATACCTCTACAAAGAGTGACGGGCTGCTTACTTCAGAGCGGCCGCGTAGATGTCTGGCTTGAAGCCAATCAGGGTTCGGTCACCGAGATCGAGCACCGGGCGCTTGATCATCGAGGGTTGCGCGAGCATCAGTTCGATGGCTTTCGACTGGTCGAGATCGGCTTTGCGTTCGTCGTCGAGTTTGCGAAAGGTCGTGCCTGCACGGTTCAACACCGTTTGCCAGCCGTGCTCGTCACACCATTGCGTCAGGTGCGCACGGTCGATACCGGCCGTTTTGTAATCGTGAAAGTCGTAGCTGACAGCGTGTTCATCGAGCCAGGTGCGCGCCTTCTTCATGGTGTCGCAGGCTTTGATGCCGAAAAGGTGCAACGTTTTACTTGAAACGGCCAAGGAATCGCCCCCTTTACAGGTGCTGGAGAAAAATGGTGACGGATTATGCCATGACCAAACGGTTTCGTCGGCCACGGTTGTCGTAACGCTGTAAAACCTGTGAGAGCGAGCCTGCTCGCGAAGGGGGCGTGTCAGTCGACATTGATGGTGAATCTTGCACCGCTTTCGCGAGCAGGCTCGCTCCCGCAAGGGAGTTGCGTTCCAGCCGTGCGACATAGGTGCAACGGTCATCCACAGCCTAAGGCGCTAATATGGCAGTTCAACGCTGTCGATCGCCTGAGATTTTCGTTTTATGCAAACTGCTTACACCGTCCTGATCCTGCTGATGCTGGTGAGCGTCTCGCGACTGGTTGGCCGGGTCATCCCGCTGCCGCTGCCTTTGGTGCAAATCGCCGCTGGCGCCTTGTTGGCCTGGCCGACGCTGGGCCTGCACGTGGCCCTCGATCCGGAGCTGTTCCTGTTTCTGTTCCTGCCGCCGTTGCTGTTTTCCGACGGCTGGCGCATGCCCAAACGCGCGCTCTGGCAATTGCGCGGGCCGATTCTGACCCTGGCCGTGGGCCTTGTTTTGTTCACCGTGGTCGGTGCCGGCTATTTCATTCATTGGCTGTTGCCGACGATTCCGCTGCCAGTAGCCTTTGCCTTGGCGGCCGTATTGTCGCCCACCGACGCCGTAGCGGTTTCAGCGATTGCGCAGAACCGCTTGCCGACGCCGCTGATGCACATGCTGCAGGGCGAGGCGCTGATGAACGACGCCTCCGGTCTGGTGACTTTCAAGTTCGCCCTGGCAGCGGCGGTGACGGGGGTGTTCTCGCTGACCAACGCCAGCCTGACCTTCGTCGCGGTGGCACTGGGTGGTCTGGCGGTCGGCGTGGCGCTGAGCTGGCTGGTTGGACGCCTGCGCGTGTGGATGATCGCCCGTGGCTGGGATGATCCGGCTACTCACGTAGTGTTCATGTTGCTGTTGCCCTTCGCTGCTTATGTATTGGCCGAGCGCTTGGGCGCATCGGGCATTCTTTCGGCGGTCGCAGCGGGAATGATGCAGAGCTGGCTCGACCTGCTGCCACGCCAGACCAGCACCCGGTTGCTCAATCGCAGTGTCTGGTCGCTGCTGGAATTTGCTTTCAATGGCCTGATCTTTCTGCTGCTCGGCCTGCAATTGCCGGACATCATCAAAGCGGTGGTCAGTCACGAGCCGACGCTGTGGCCGACGCTGTTCTACCGTTGCCTTGATGTACTGGCGATTTTCCTTGCGCTGGTGTTGCTGCGGTTTGTCTGGGTGCAGAGCATCTGGCGCTTGTCGGTACTGCTGCGGCGCTTGCGCGGCAAAGGCGAGCTGACGCAAGTGCCGACGGCGCGTTCCTGCTGGCTGCTGACGGTCGGTGGTGTGCGCGGGGCGGTAACGCTGGCAGGCGTGATGTCGGTGCCAATGTTGATGGGCGCGCAGGCGTTTCCCGAGCGAGACCTGCTGATCTTTATCGCGGCCGGGGTGATTCTGCTGTCGCTGGTGTCGGCGTGTATCGCCTTGCCCTTGTTACTGCGCGGGATCGAAAAAAGCCCGGACGATAAACGCCGCCAGGAAGTGCGCGATGCCTGGCGCAAAACCGCCGAAGCCGCGATCCACTCGCTGGAAACCGAAGAAGTGGTGCCTCAGGATGCGGCGCAGGCGGCACTGTCCGCTGAGCTCAAGGCGCGAATCATGTCCGAGTATCGCCACCAACTCGATGTCTTCAATGACTCCGCCGAAGCCCAGGCCCTGGCGTTCCAGATGGATCTGCTGGAACGTCGGCTGCGTCTGAAGGCGCTGCGGGCGCAACGCCTGGAGTTGTACCGGCTGAGCCGTCAACACCAGATCGGCGATGACGTGCTCAGGGAAGTATTGGGCGAACTCGATCTGAGTGAGGCCAATCTGGGGCAGGTCAAATAGACGGCGTTACTTGGGATAGAGCAGTCGCATCAGGCGTCTGTCCTTCTTGCTGATCTTGCGGTTGACCGGTATTTCCCAATCGCCCAAGGTCAATGTGTTCGCCACCGGGTGATGCATGATCGAGTGCTTGTCATAGGCGGTGTAGATCGCATCAAGCGTATCGAAGGAGGCAAAGAGGTTGCGGTCGACCTGTTCGCGGGTCAGCGGATTCATCTGCCGATTCTGATAAAACTCATACACCTTGGGCTTATCCCACGGAATGTTCGCCTGGGGATGCTGGTGTTCATGCAGGGCGCCCAGCGCGTGACCGAATTCGTGGGTGACGATCACTTCGAAGTCGACATGGTCGGGGCTGACCCCCAGATTCATGGTTGGATGGTCAGGATGAATCAACAGCGCATCGGTGCCGAGCATGGCGCTGTTGTCATTGTTTTTTGTGGCGATGCGAATATCGCCCTGGCGCTCTTCGACGAATTCAAACTTGAGGTTGATGTACGGCAACCAACGGCTGGCCGCGGCGATGATCTTGCTTTTGTGCTCAGGCGCAGGCGCATCCATGAAGGCAATCTTCAGCGTGCGGCCGTTGGCCCACAATTTCGAGTAGTTGAGCACGGCGCGCTTGCGCCGCGTACCGCTGGTGCGGTCGCTGTCGGCATTCGCCGGATTTTCGCTGATTGCGGCCGCGTAGGCTGCCTGATCGTCTGGCCACTGTAGGAGTTGGCAATCCAGGAGTTCTTGCATTTCACTTCTTCCATGAAGTCTGGGGCGGTGGTTTTTGAGACGCGGCGAACCGCGCAGCCCAAGACTAACGTCTGGCCGGCGCAGGGACGGGAAATAAGATCGGGCGAACTGTTACGCGATATTTGCAGCGCCTGTGCCGGATTGCCCGGCACAGGCGGTCAGGCCTCAGCGGCGACGCTGGATGAAATCGCGAATACGCTCAGCCGCTTCGACACACTCGGCCAGCGGCGCAACGAGAGCCATGCGCACGCGCCCGGCACCCGGATTGACGCCATCGACCTCGCGCGAAAGGTACGAGCCCGGCACCACCGTCACATGCTCCTGCTCGAACAGATCGCGGCAGAACTGCGCGTCATCGCCGTTCACGTTCGGCCACAGGTAGAAGCTACCGTCCGGGCGCTGCACATCCAGTACCGGGCCGAGAATCGCCAGCACCGCATCGAATTTCTCGCGATACAGCGCGCGGTTGGCGCGCACGTGGACTTCGTCGTTCCAGGCGGCAACGCTGGCCAGCTGGGTTTGCACCGGCATTGCGCAGCCGTGATAGGTGCGATACAGCAGAAAGCCCTTGAGGATCTCGGCGTCGCCGGCGACGAAACCGGAACGCAGGCCCGGCAGGTTGGAACGCTTGGACAGGCTGTGGAACACCACGCAACGCTTGAAGTCCTGACGACCCAGTTCCACACAAGCGCTGAGCAGGCCCGGCGGCGGCGTCTGCTCGTCGAAGTACAGCTCGCTGTAGCATTCGTCCGCGGCAATCACAAAATCGTACTGGTCGGCCAGGGCGATCAGCTTTTTCAGCACATCGACCGGAATCAATGCGCCGGTCGGGTTGCCTGGCGAGCAAAGGAACAGGATCTGGCAGCGCTGCCAGATGTCTGGCGATACCGCATCGAAATCCGGGTTGAAGCCGTTTTCGTCCAGGCACGGCAGGTAGTGCGGCTTGGCCCCGGCGAGGAACGCCGCGCCTTCGTAAATTTGATAAAACGGGTTCGGGCTGACCACCAGGGCGTCGTCGCCACGGTTGACCACGGTCTGGGTAAACGCAAACAGCGCTTCGCGGGTGCCGTTGACCGGCAGCACGTTGCGCGCCGGATCGATCCAGCCGCTTGGCACGCCAAAGCGCCGCTCGCACCAGCCAGCGATGGCTTCACGCAGCGCCGGGATGCCGAGGGTGGTCGGGTACACCGCCATCTGCTCCAGATTATTGGCCAGCGCTTCGGCGACAAAGCTCGGCGAGCGATGCTTCGGCTCGCCGATCGACAGGGCGATCGGGCGCTTGTCCGGGTTCGGGGTCACGGTGCCGAGCAGTGCGCGGAGCTTTTCGAACGGGTAGGGCTGGAGCTGGTTCAGAGCGTTGTTCATGGGGGCCTCGGTCAAGGTGGGGCAAAACGCCGATACTGGGCCGTTCACCAGACCTGTAGGAGTGAGCCTGCTCGCGATGAGGGCGGCACATTCAATATCTGTGCAAGCTGATGCATCGCCATCGCGAGCAGGCTCACTCCTACAAGGAATTTGATTAACAGGCTGGAATCGGAGTGATCCTTCCCACCGGGGTAATGGGTTAATTCAAATACTGATTCGGGACAGCTTGATATCCGGTTCCTGATTGACGCTAAGTTGTTCAACGATCGCATCCTGCAACCGGCTGCACAGCAAGGGATCGGACAGCGGCTGGTTGTGCGCATCGGTGATAAAGAACACGTCTTCGACCCGTTCGCCCAGGGTCGCGATCTTGGCGTTCTGCAGCGACAGGTCGAACTCGAGGAAAATCCCGCCGATGCGCGCCAGCAGGCCCGGGCGATCGGGCGCGGTCAATTCCAGCACCGTCACCGGGCGTTGCGCATCGTTGTGGATGGTCACCTGTGGCGCGAAGGCAAAATGCTTGAGCTGGCGCGGCACCCGGCGCTGGATGATCGTCGGGTAGTCGTCCGGGTTGCGCAGGGCTTCGGTCAGCCCTTCGCGGATCTGTTTGACCCGCACCGGATTGTCGCCAATCGACTCGCCATCGTTGTCGAGCACGATGTAGGTGTCGAGGGTGAACTGGCTGCTCGAGGTAATGACCCGGGCGTCGTGAATGTTCAGGTTGAGCTGGTCCATCGCGGCCACGGTCACGGCAAAGAAGTCGTGTTGGTCCGGTGCATAAATGAAGATTTGCGTGCCACCCTCGAACTCGCGTTGGGTGGTTTCCTTGATCAGCACCAGCGGCCCGCCATTGACCGGTTGCTGCAGGATCGCATCGCTGTGCCAGGCCACGTCGCCAGCGGTGTGCCGCAGGAAATAGTCATCGCCCAGTTGCGCCCACAGTTGCTCGACATCGTCCGGGTCGGTGCCGCCGCGCACCAGAATGTCCAGTGCGGCGCTTTGGGTCTGGCGAATCTGCTCTTCGCGATCCACCGGGTTCTCCAGGCCGCGGCGCAAGGCGCGCTTGGTTTCGGTATAGAGCTGGCGCAGCAGGCTGGCGCGCCAGGAGTTCCACAGCGTCGGGTTGGTCGCGTTGATGTCGGCCACGGTCAGCACATAGAGATAGTCGAGGCGGGTTTCATCGCCGACGGCCTGGGCAAAATCATGGATCACCTGCGGATCGGACAGATCCTTGCGCTGGGCGGTGGTCGACATCACCAGATGGTTCTGCACCAGCCAGACGATCAGGCGGCTGTCCCACACCGGCAGTTGGTGGCGCTGACAGAATGCTTCGGCATCGACCGCGCCGATTTCCGAGTGGTCACCATGCCGGCCCTTGCCAATGTCATGGTAGAGGCCAGCCATGTAAATGAGTTCGGGCTTGGGCAGCTTGGCCATGAGCTTGGCCGCGAGCGGAAATTTCTCCGAGACCTGCGTGTACTGCAGTTTGCGCAGGTGCTTGATCAAATTCAGCGTGTGCGCATCGACCGTATAAATGTGGAACAGGTCGTGCTGCATCTGCCCGACGATAAAACCGAACTCCGGCAGATAACGCCCGAGAATGCCATATCGGTTCATCCGCCGCAGATTGCGGTGGATACCGATCTTGCACTTGAACAGCTCGATAAACAGGCTGGTGTTGCGAATGTCGTTGCGGAAGTTGTCGTCGATCAGGTGACGATGCTCGCGAAGCAGACGGATGGTGTCGGCGCGCACGCCTTTGATTTCCGGCTGCTGGGCCATCAGCACGAAGATTTCGAGCATGGCGAACGGCGTGCGGCGGAACACGTTGTCGTTGCGTGCCTCGATGTAGCCGTCGTGCAACTGGAAGCGCGCGTTAATCGGCTGCGGCGGCGCCTCGTCTTCCGGGGCGAGAATGACTTCCTCGAAATGCTGAATGATCAGGTCACTCAGTTGCGCAATGCTCATCACCGTGCGGAAGTACTGCTGCATGAAGTTTTCGACCGCCTGTTTGGCGTCGTCACCTTCAAAACCGAGCAGGCCGGCAATGGTGCGCTGATGATCGAACAACAAGCGATCTTCGGAACGGCCGGCAAGCATGTGCAGGGCATAGCGCACTTTCCACAGAAATTCCTGGGAAGAGGCAAGCAGGGCGTTCTCGCTTTCGACCAAAAAACCTTCGCCGGCGAGGGCGCGCAGGTTAAGGGTGCCGTACTGACGGCGGGCGACCCAGAGAATCGTCTGGATATCGCGCAGGCCACCGGGCGAGCCTTTGACGTTGGGCTCCAGGTTGTACTCGGTGTCGTTGTACTTGTGGTGACGGGCCTTCTGTTCGGCATGCTTGGCGAGAAAAAACTCCTTGGCTGGCCACATGTGTGCGGTGCTGGTGACCTCGAGCATGCGCTGGCGCAGGCGCTCCGGGCCGCAGATGGTGCGGCTTTCCATGAGGTTGGTGACCACGGTCAGGTCGGCACGGGCCTCAACGGCACATTCATCGACCGAGCGCACGCTTTGACCGACCTCCAGGCCGATGTCCCACAACAGCGTCAGAAAACGCTCGATGGAATCGCGGAAAACTTCGTGATCGGCGCTGTCCAGCAGGATCAGCAAGTCGATATCGGAATAGGGGTGCAGTTCGCCCCGGCCGTAGCCGCCGACCGCGACCAGCGCGATGTCGGCGTCTTCGCTCCAGTTGAACTGGTCCCAGGCCTTTTGCAGGATGTTGTCGACGAACCAGGCGCGGTCTTCGATCAGCCGACGGATGTCGCGGCCGCTGCGAAAGCGCGCGTCAAGAACCTCGCGAGCCTGGCGGATCGCCTTCTTGAACGCCGCGATAGGACTCGCTTTGAGCGCCAGTTCAGCCTGGAACTGGCCGCGGTCGAAGAGTTCGGGATCCACCTGCGGCATCGATTGGCTTTCCTTCTATAAGGCTGGGAGCGTTGGGTGTATCAGGCCGAGACGCGCGCGATGGTGTCGTCGCTGCGCAGGGTGAAGATCTCGTAGCCCGTGTCGGTGACCAGCAGGGTGTGTTCCCACTGCGCCGAGAGCTTGCGGTCCTTGGTAATCGCGGTCCAGCCGTCGCCCAGTACCTTGGTGTCGGCCTTGCCTTGGTTGATCATCGGCTCGATGGTGAAGGTCATGCCGGCTTTCAGTTCCATGCCGGTGCCCGCGCGACCGTAATGCAGGATCTGCGGTTCTTCGTGGAATACCTTGCCGATGCCATGGCCGCAGAACTCGCGAACTACCGAAAAACCGTTCTTTTCCGCGTGCTTCTGAATCACTTCGCCGATGTCGCCGAGGCGGCAGCCGGGTTTGACGATCTCGATCGCCTTGTACATGCATTCCTGAGTGACTTGCGACAGGCGCTCGGCCCACACCGGCACCTCGCCGACATGGAACATGCGGCTGGTGTCGCCGTGGTAGCCGTCCTTGATCACCGTGACGTCAATGTTCAGGGTATCGCCGTTTTTCAGTGGCTTGTCGTTCGGGATGCCATGGCAGACCACATGGTTGATCGAGGTGCAGATCGACTTCGGGTAACCCTTGTAGTTGAGCGGGGCAGGGATGGCCTGCTGCACATTGACGATATAGTCGTGGCAGATCTGATTCAACTGATCGGTGGTCACGCCCGGTTTGACATGTTCGGCAATCATTTCCAGCACATCGGCGGCCAGTTTGCCGGCGACACGCATGCCAGCGATGTCCTCGGGGGTTTTGAGGTTGACGGTCATACAGGCTCTCTCTGCGCTCGGCGGCGCTTGCTGATACAAATAGGGTGGCACGTGTGCATTTGGCGACCCTGAAAAACGCGATTCTAACAGACGGAAGGTGCAAATCCGCGCCTGCGTGCATCGCTTCTGTCTATACAATGGTGGGCATCAGGCCGATTCCAAGGGGGCTGCGTCTGTGTCCCGGTACCGTTAGATATTCCGGGTTCCGTTTTTGCGCACCCTGTGGTATAAAATGCGCCGCTTTCCGGGGATGCCCCGAAAAGCTTAAATCCACACACGTGTCGACACGATGACCTGGGTGCCTTGGGCTTTTATGCCTCTGGTTGGTCATTGGGATACGTGGAGGCCAAACCCGACTTATCAAGGAACTATCATGTCCCAAGTCAACATGCGCGATATGCTGAAGGCCGGTGTGCACTTCGGTCACCAAACCCGTTACTGGAATCCGAAAATGGGTAAATACATTTTCGGCGCGCGTAACAAGATTCACATCATCAACCTTGAAAAAACCCTGCCAATGTTCAACGAAGCTCTGACTTTCGTAGAGCGTCTGGCCCAGGGCAAAAACAAGATTCTGTTCGTCGGCACCAAGCGTTCCGCTGGCAAGATCGTTGCTGAAGAAGCAGCACGTTGCGGTTCGCCGTACGTCGATCACCGCTGGTTGGGCGGCATGCTGACCAACTTCAAGACCATTCGTGCTTCCATCAAGCGTCTGCGTGACCTTGAAGTTCAAGCCGAAGACGGTACTTTCGCCAAGCTGACCAAGAAAGAAGCGCTGATGCGCACTCGCGATCTTGAGAAGCTGGATCGTTCGCTGGGCGGTATCAAGGACATGGGCGGTCTGCCAGACGCACTGTTCGTGATCGACGTTGACCACGAGCGCATCGCGATCACCGAAGCCAACAAGCTGGGCATTCCGGTCATCGGCGTTGTCGATACCAACAGCAGCCCGGAAGGCGTTGACTACATCATCCCAGGCAACGATGACGCCATCCGCGCCATCCAGCTGTACATGGGTTCGATGGCTGACGCAGTTATCCGCGGTCGCAACAACAATGCTGGCGGTACTGTTGAATTCGCAGCTGAAGAAACTCAGGCTGCAGCTGAGTAATTGACGCCCTGGCGTTGACTCAGTAAGCAAAAAGGGGGCTTGGCCCCCTTTTTGCCACCTCGAAAACCATTTGTCGGCGCCCACGTCTCTGTTTGTAATGTGCGGCAGCTAACAAGGGTGGTTCGGGAAGAATTGAACGCCCGTTCGGTCGGGTGGAATGGTTGAAAACCTATCCAAGAGGAATTTGAAAATGGCAGCAATTACTGCAGCGTTGGTCAAAGAACTGCGCGAGCGTACCGGCGAAGGCATGATGGATTGCAAGAAAGCCCTGGAAAAGGCTGACGGCGACATCGAAAAAGCCATTGATGACATGCGTGCTTCGGGCGCGATCAAGGCTGCGAAAAAAGCGGGCAACGTTGCCGCTGAAGGCGCAATCGCAATCAAGGACGACGGTAAAGCTGCCGTTATCCTGGAAGTGAACTCGCAGACCGACTTCCTCGCTCTGCAAGACGACTTCAAGAACTTCGTTGCTGACAGCGTTGAAAAAGCCTTCGCTGACAAGCTGACCGACGCTGCTCCGCTGATCGCCGCTCAAGAATCTGCTCGCGAAGCACTGGTTGGCAAAGTAGGCGAAAACGTCAACATTCGTCGTCTGACCCGCATTGAAGGTGACGTTGTAGGTTCGTACCTGCACGGCAACAAGATCGGTGTTGTTGTCGCTCTGAAAGGCGGCGACGTCGAGCTGGCCAAAGACATCGCGATGCACGTAGCGGCAAGCAACCCTGAGTTCCTGCTGCCTTCGCAAGTTTCGGCTGAAGCGATCGAGCGTGAAAAAGCTGTGTTCCTGCAGCTGAACGAAGAGAAAATCAAAGGCAAGCCAGAAAACATTGTTGAGAATATGGTCAAGGGCCGTATCAGCAAGTTCCTGGCAGAAGCTAGCCTGGTTGAGCAGGCGTTCGTCAAGAACCCTGAAATCAAGGTCGGCGAGCTGGCCAAGAAAGGCGGCGCAGAAATCGTCTCCTTCACTTACTACAAAGTAGGTGACGGCATCGAGAAGCCGGTCGACAACTTCGCTGAAGAAGTTGCTGCCCAGCTGGCTGCCGCCAAGCAATAAGACGGTTTTTCAACTGTCGCCCGAGAGAGGCTGCCCGCTTACGCGCGCAGCCTCTTTTCAGATGGGTTACCAATTTTTATTTGGTTTCCACCCGGAACTGACTTACAAAGCCATGTTCCGATGGCGCTGCAGCAGCGCCAAGCTAGAGTGAACGCCAGCTGTAAACAGCTCGCAAAGAATTTTTTAATACGCCGCAGGAGAGATTCGCAATGGCTCAGCAGGGCAGTGGTTATCAGGCTCGCTATAAACGCATTCTACTCAAGCTTAGCGGCGAAGCCCTGATGGGCTCGGAAGAGTTCGGGATCGATCCAAAAGTGCTGGATCGGATGGCACTGGAAGTCGGCCAACTGGTCGGCATCGGTGTGCAGGTCGGTCTGGTGATCGGCGGTGGCAACCTGTTCCGCGGCGAAGCCTTGAGCAAAGCCGGCATGGATCGGGTTACAGGCGACCACATGGGCATGCTGGCCACTGTGATGAACGCCCTGGCCATGCGCGACGCGCTGGAACGTGCCAATATCTCGGCCATCGTCATGTCGGCCATTTCCATGGTGGGTGTGACCGATCACTATGATCGCCGCAAAGCCATGCGCCACCTGAACTCCAAGGATGTGGTGATCTTCGCCGCCGGTACCGGCAATCCGTTTTTCACCACCGATTCGGCAGCGTGCCTGCGCGCAATCGAAATCGATGCCGATGTCGTGCTCAAGGCGACCAAGGTCGACGGCGTCTACACCGCTGACCCGTTCAAAGACCCGCATGCCGAGAAGTTCGATCATCTGACTTATGATGAAGTGCTGGATCGCAAGCTGGGTGTAATGGACCTGACCGCTATTTGCCTGTGCCGCGATCACAAGATGCCGCTGCGCGTATTCAACATGAACAAACCCGGCGCCCTGCTGAACATCGTACACGGCGGCGCTGAAGGGACTTTGATCGAGGAAGGCCAACAATGATCAACGAAATCAAGAAAGACGCCCAAGCGCGTATGCAGAAATCCCTGGAATCTCTGAGCCATGCATTCGGCCAGATTCGCACCGGCAAGGCTCACCCGAGCATCCTCGGCAGCGTGATGGTGCCTTACTACGGCACTGACACCCCGTTGAGCAGCGTTGCCAACGTTACCGTGAAGGATTCGCGCACCCTGCAAGTCGTGGCGTTCGAGCGCAATATGCTCGCGGCCGTCGACAAGGCGATCCAGAGCGCCGGTTTGAACCTCAACCCGACCAACCTGGGCGAGTTGCTGCTGATCCCGATGCCGGCCCTGACCGAGGAGACTCGTAAAGGTTTCACCAAGCAGGCCCGCAGCGCCGCCGAAGACGCGCGTGTTGCCGTGCGCAATATTCGTCGCGATGCCTTGGGTGAGCTGAAGAAACTGGTCAAGGACAAGGAAATCAGCGAAGACGAAGAGCGTCGTGCCATCGCCGATATCGACAAGCTGACCAAAGAATCCGAGGCCCAGATCACCAAGGCTACGGAAGAGAAAGAAAAAGACCTGATGGCCGTATAAGGGTCGAGCGTTAAATGGACAAGACCAAGCAGTCTGCGCCGTCCGCGGTGCCGCGCCATGTCGCGATCATCATGGATGGCAACAATCGCTGGGCGAAAAAACGCTTTATGCCGGGTGTCGCCGGGCATAAAGCGGGCGTGGATGCTGTGCGGGCGGTGATTGAGGTGTGTGCCGAGGCCAAGGTTGAAGTGTTGACCCTGTTCGCCTTTTCCAGTGAAAACTGGCAGCGCCCGGCCGATGAAGTCAGTGCCTTGATGGATCTGTTCTTCAAGGCCTTGCGTCGTGAGGCCAAGCGCCTCAACGACAACAACATCAGTTTGCGCATCATTGGCGATCGCTCGCGCTTTCATCCTGAGCTTCAGGCGGCAATGCGCGAGGCCGAAGCCATGACGGCCGGTGCCAATCGTTTTATCCTGCAGATCGCGGCCAACTATGGCGGTCAGTGGGATATCGCGCAGGCGGCTCAGCGTCTGGCGCGTGAGGTTCAGGCCGGGCACCTGCGTCCGGAGGACATCACGCCGGATCTGCTGCAAACCTGTCTGGCCACCGGTGACTTGCCATTGCCTGACCTGTGCATCCGCACCGGTGGCGAGCACCGCATCAGCAATTTCCTGCTGTGGCAGCTTGCCTATGCCGAGCTGTACTTCTCCGACCTGTTCTGGCCGGACTTCAAACACGAGGCCATGCGCAATGCGCTGGCTGATTTCGCTTCGCGTCAGCGTCGGTTCGGTAAAACGAGCGAGCAGATCGAAGCTGGAGCCCGGGTTTAATGCTTAAACAACGAATCATCACTGCGCTGATCCTGCTGCCGATCGCCTTGTGCGGGTTTTTCCTGCTCAAGGGCTCCGGTTTCGCCCTGTTCATTGGTCTGGTGGTGAGTCTTGGCGCCTGGGAGTGGGCGCGTCTTGCGGGCTTCACCGCGCAATCGTTCCGTGTCGGCTTTGCAGCCGTCGTCGCCCTGATGCTGTTCGTCATGTACGTGCTGCCCGGTCTCGCGCCGTGGGTGCTGGGGGCGTCGGTGCTGTGGTGGGCTGTCGCGACGTACCTGGTGCTGACCTATCCGCACTCCAGCAAGCGCTGGTCCAGTGCCGCCACCAAACTGATGATCGGCTTGCTGATTCTGCTGCCTGCGTGGCAAGGACTGGTGCAGATCAAGCAGTACCCGCTGGGCAACTGGCTGATCATGGCGGTGATGGTGCTGGTCTGGGGGGCGGACATCGGTGCGTATTTCTCCGGTCGCAAATTCGGCAAGCGCAAACTGGCGCCGCAGGTCAGCCCGGGTAAAAGCTGGGAAGGCGTTTACGGTGGTCTGGCGCTGAGTCTGGTGATCACCGCCATCGTCGGGCTGGTGCGCGACTGGACCGTCGCCGAACTGCTTAAAGGCTTGATTGGCGCCGCGCTGATCGTCTTCATCTCGGTTGTCGGCGACCTCACTGAAAGCATGTTCAAGCGCCAGTCCGGCATCAAGGACAGCAGTAACCTGCTGCCCGGTCACGGCGGTGTGCTGGATCGCATCGACAGCCTGACCGCGGCCATTCCGCTGTTTGCCGTCCTGCTGTGGATGGCTGCACCGTGACTCGACCACAACAGATTACGGTGCTCGGGGCCACTGGCTCGATCGGTCTGAGCACCCTTGATGTCATTGCCCGTCATCCTGAGCGTTATCAGGTATTCGCGCTGAGTGGTTTTACTCGCCTGAATGAATTGTTCGCCTTGTGCGTGCGTCATGTGCCGCAATTTGCCGTGGTGCCGCACATCGAGGCTGCACGCCGATTGCAGGATGATCTGCGCGCCGCCGGGCTTTCCACCCGCGTGCTGGTCGGGGAGGAGGGGTTGTGCGAGGTTGCCTCTGCTACTGAAGTCGACGCGGTGATGGCGGCGATTGTCGGCGCTGCGGGCCTGCGTCCGACGCTGGCGGCGGTCGAGGCGGGCAAGAAGATCCTGCTCGCCAACAAGGAAGCGCTGGTGATGTCCGGCGCTCTGTTCATGCAGGCAGTGCGCAAGAGCGGTTCGGTGCTGCTGCCAATCGACAGTGAGCACAATGCGATTTTTCAGTGCATGCCGCAGGATTTTGCGCGTGGCTTGAGTTCGGTAGGTGTGCGAAGGATTTTACTTACAGCTTCTGGCGGCCCCTTCCGGCAGACGCCGATGGCTGAGCTGGTGCATGTTTCACCTGAGCAGGCCTGTGCGCATCCGAACTGGTCCATGGGGCGCAAGATCTCCGTGGATTCGGCGAGCATGATGAATAAGGGGCTTGAGCTGATCGAGGCCTGCTGGCTGTTCGATGCCAAGCCTTCGCAGGTTGAAGTGGTGATCCATCCGCAGAGCGTCATTCATTCGCTGGTCGACTATGTGGATGGCTCGGTGTTGGCGCAATTGGGTAATCCCGACATGCGCACGCCGATTGCCAATGCCCTGGCGTGGCCGCAGCGTATCGACTCCGGTGTGGCACCGCTGGATCTGTTTGCCATTGCGCGACTGGATTTCGAAGCGCCGGATGAGCAGCGTTTTCCTTGTCTGCGTCTGGCGCGTCAGGCCGCCGAAGCCGGTGACAGTGCGCCAGCGATGCTTAATGCGGCCAACGAGGTGGCGGTGGCGGCGTTTCTCGACGGACGGGTTCGCTACCCGGAAATCGCGAGTATCATCGAGGAGGTCCTGAATCTCGAACCGGTGGTCGCGCTGGATGATCTCGATGCCGTGTTCACGGCGGACGCCAAGGCGCGAGTGCTGGCGGAACAATGGTTGAGTCGGCACGGCCGATAGAATCAGCAACACAATGGCTGCACGCGACACTGAACAGGATTGCGGAGAAAGTAGATGAGCGCGCTCTATATGATTGCCGGCACCCTGATCGCCTTGGGAGTGTTGGTCACTTTTCACGAATTCGGCCACTTCTGGGTCGCGCGTCGCTGTGGCGTCAAGGTCCTGCGTTTTTCCGTGGGCTTTGGCATGCCGCTGCTGCGCTGGCACGACAAGCAAGGCACCGAGTTCGTCGTGGCGGCGATCCCGCTGGGCGGCTACGTCAAGATGCTCGACGAGCGCGAAGGCGAAGTGCCGGTCGATCAGCTCGATCAGTCGTTCAATCGCAAGTCCGTGCGTCAGCGCATCGCCATTGTCGCCGCCGGTCCGATCGCCAACTTCCTTTTGGCGTTGGTGTTCTTTTGGGTGCTGGCGATGCTTGGCAGCGAGCAGGTGCGCCCGGTCATCGGGGCTGTCGAGTCCGGCAGCATCGCCGCGAAGGCGGGTTTGACCTCGGGTCAGGAAATCGTTGCCATCGATGGTGAACCGACATCCGGCTGGGCGGCGGTGAATTTGCAGCTGGTCCGTCGTCTTGGTGAAAGCGGTTCGGTGCAAGTGGTCGTGCGCGAGCAGGGTTCAACCGCTGACTCGCCCCGTGAACTGGCCCTGGATAACTGGCTCAAAGGTGCCGACGAGCCGGATCCGATTCGTTCGCTCGGCATTCGCCCATGGCGTCCGGCGTTGCCACCAGTGCTTGCTGAGCTCGATCCGAAAGGCCCGGCGCAGGCGGCCGGGCTGAAGACCGGTGATCGCTTGCTGGCCCTCGACGGTCAGGCGCTGAACGACTGGCAGCAAGTGGTCGATACTGTTCGTACGCGCCCTGATACCAAAATCATGCTGCGCATCGAGCGCGATGGTGCTCAAATCGACGTCCCGGTGACGCTGGCGGCGCGCGGTGAAAGCAAATCGCCGAGTGGTTATCTGGGCGCTGGCGTCAAAGCCATCGACTGGCCGCCGGAAATGATCCGCGAGGTCAGTTATGGCCCGTTGGCCGCGATTGGCGAGGGCGCCCGTCGCACTTGGACCATGAGCATTCTGACGCTGGATTCACTGAAGAAAATGCTCTTCGGCGAGCTCTCGGTAAAAAACTTGAGTGGACCGATAACCATTGCTAAAGTGGCGGGCGCTTCTGCCCAGTCGGGCGTCGCTGATTTCCTGAATTTCCTTGCTTATCTGAGTATTAGCCTGGGGGTTCTGAATTTGCTGCCCATCCCGGTACTGGATGGGGGGCATTTGTTGTTTTATCTGATCGAGTGGGTGCGTGGTCGCCCCTTGTCGGATCGGGTGCAAGGTTGGGGGATACAGATCGGTATCAGTTTGGTGGTCGGGGTGATGTTGCTTGCTCTGGTCAACGATCTGGGTCGTCTGTAACGCTTCGCTGAATTGCGAATCTGCCGCATTTTGCGGCAGTTTGTTTATTGCCAGTTGGAATAAGAAAGGACTTCATGAAACGTCTGCTGCTAACTGCGGTTCTCACCGTATTGATGATCGCCGAAGTTCACGCCGAGTCCTTCACTATCTCTGATATTCGCGTCAATGGCCTCCAGCGGGTCTCCGCGGGTAGCGTCTTTGGTGCCTTGCCGTTGAACGTCGGCGAGCAGGCGGATGATCGTCGCCTGGTGGAATCCACTCGTGCGTTGTTCAAAACCGGTTTCTTTCAAGATATCCAGCTGGGCCGCGAAGGCAACGTTCTGGTCATCACCGTGGTCGAGCGTCCATCGGTCGCCAGTATCGAGATCGAAGGCAACAAGGCGATCTCGACCGAAGACCTGATGAAGGGCCTCAAGCAGTCCGGTCTGGCCGAAGGCGAGATCTTCCAGCGTGCCACCCTCGAAGGCGTGCGTAACGAACTGCAACGTCAGTACGTCGCGCAAGGTCGCTACTCGGCGACCGTTGACACCGAAGTGGTGTCGCAGCCGCGTAACCGCGTCGGTCTGAAAGTGAAGATCAACGAAGGTACCGTTGCCGCCATCCAGCACATCAACGTGGTGGGCAACACGGTGTTCCCCGAGGAAGACCTGACCGACCTGTTCGAACTGAAAACCACCAACTGGCTGTCGTTCTTCAAGAACGATGACAAGTACGCCCGTGAAAAACTGTCCGGTGACCTGGAGCGTCTGCGTTCCTACTACCTGGACCGTGGCTATATCAACATGGACATCGCTTCGACCCAGGTATCGATTACCCCGGACAAGAAGCACGTCTACATCACTGTCAACGTGACGGAAGGCGAGAAGTACACCGTTCGTGACGTCAAGCTCAGCGGTGACCTGAAAGTCCCGGAAGACCAGATCAAGTCCCTGCTGCTGGTGCAGAAGGGCCAGGTGTTCTCGCGCAAGCTGATGACCACCACCTCCGAACTGATCACCCGTCGCCTGGGTAACGAGGGTTACACCTTCGCCAACGTCAACGGCGTGCCTCAGCCGCATGACGACGACCACACCGTGGACATCCTGTTCGCTGTTGATCCGGGCAAGCGTGCCTACGTCAACCGCATCAACTTCCGTGGCAACACCAAGTCCGAGGACGAAGTGCTGCGTCGTGAAATGCGTCAGATGGAAGGTGGCTGGGCTTCGACCTATTTGATCGACCAGTCCAAGACCCGTCTGGAACGTCTGGGCTTCTTCAAGGAAGTCAACGTTGAAACTCCGGCCGTGCCAGGTGTCGACGACCAGGTTGACGTGAACTACGCCGTTGAAGAACAGGCGTCCGGCTCGATCACCGCCAGCGTCGGTTTCGCCCAGAGTGCCGGTCTGATTCTGGGTGGTTCGATCACCCAGAACAACTTCCTCGGCACCGGTAACCGCGTCAGCGTAGGTCTGACCCGCAGCGAATACCAGAGCCGCTACAACTTCGGCTACGTTGACCCCTACTGGACTGCCGATGGCGTGAGCCTGGGTTACAACGCGTTCTATCGCACCACTGACTATGATGAACTCGACGCCGATATTTCGAGCTATGCGGTCGACAGTCTGGGTGCTGGCGTCAACGTCGGTTACCCGATCAGCGAGACTTCGCGTCTGACCTTCGGTCTGTCGGCCCAGCAGGACAAGATCAACACCGGTCGCTACACCGTTGACGAGATTTTCGATTTCGTTGAGAAGGAAGGCGATAACTACCTGAACTTCAAGGCGTCGGCCGGCTGGTCCGAGTCGACCTTGAACAAAGGTGTACTGCCGACCCGTGGCCGTTCCCAGAGCCTGACACTGGAATCCACTATTCCGGGCAGCGATCTGTCGTTCTTCAAGCTTGATTACCGCGGCCAGCTGTTCCAGCCGATCACTGAGAATTACACCCTGCGTCTGCACACCGAGCTGGGTTATGGCGACGGCTACGGTTCGACCGACGGCTTGCCGTTCTATGAAAACTACTATGCCGGTGGTTTCAACTCGGTACGTGGCTTCAAGGACAGTACGCTTGGCCCGCGCAGTACGCCGAGCCGGGGCACCAACCCGGGGACCATCGCGGACCCGGACCAGGATCCGCTGCCGTTCGGTGGTAACGTCCTGATCCAGGGCGGTGTTGAAGTTCTGTTCCCGCTGCCATTCGTCAAGGATCAGCGCTCCCTGCGTACTTCGGTATTCTGGGATGTCGGTAACGTGTTTGACTCGCAGTGCAAGGACACTACGAACGCGAACGGTTCCTCGTCCAACACCAAGTGCAATGACATCAGCCTGAGTAACATGGCCAGTTCCGTCGGTGTCGGCGTGACCTGGGTCACCGCGCTGGGTCCTCTGAGCTTCGCACTGGCGATGCCGATCAAGAAACCGGATGAAGCTGAAACTCAAGTGTTCCAATTCTCCCTCGGCCAGACGTTCTAAGCGTCTGACCCAAGATAACGACAATGGATTTTGTAGGAGTGCATCGTGCGTAAGTTGACTCAATTGGTTCTCCTGGCCTCCGTACTGGTGGCAGGCCCGGCGTTTGCCGACATGAAAATTGCCGTGCTGAACTATCAGATGGCCTTGCTGGAATCCGACGCGGCCAAGAAGTACGCCGTGGATGCCGAGAAGAAATTCGGCCCGCAACTGACCAAGCTGAAAACCCTGGAAAGCAGCGCCAAAGGCATTCAGGACCGTCTGATGGCCGGTGGCGACAAGATGCAGCAGGGCGAGCGTGAGCGTCTGGAGCTGGAATTCAAGCAAAAGGCCCGTGACTTCCAGTTCCAGTCCAAGGAACTGAACGAAGCCAAAGCCGTTGCCGACCGCGAAATGCTCAAGCAACTGAAGCCGAAGCTGGACAGCGCTGTGGAAGAAGTCATCAAGAAAGGTGGTTTTGACCTGGTGTTCGAGCGTGGCGCAGTGATCGATGTCAAGCCTCAGTACGACATCACGCGCCAGGTTATCGAGCGCATGAATCAGCTGAAGTAACCCATGACCGTGACTATCAAGCTCGGCCAGTTGGCCGAGTACCTCGGCGCCACCCTGCGTGGCGACCCGGAGAAGCAAATTACTGGGCTAGCCACTTTGCAAGAGGCTGGCCCAGCTCAGTTGAGCTTTCTGGCAAATCCCCAATACCGCAAATACCTGGCCGGTTCGCAGGCGGCTGCACTGCTGCTCAAGGAAGCCGACGCTGAAGGTTTTGCCGGAAATGCGTTGGTGGTGCCGGATCCTTATCTGGCTTACGCGCGTATCTCGCATTTGTTCGATCCGAAACCAAAAGCGGCTGCGGGGATACATTCGACAGCGGTGATTGCAGCGGACGCGGTAGTCGATCCAAGTGCCAGCATCGGCCCGTTCGTGGTGATCGAAGCCGGCGCGCGGATTGGCGCAAACGTGACGCTGGGCGCGCATTGCGTCGTCGGTGCTCGCAGTGAAATCGGCGAAGGTGGCTGGCTCGCGCCGCGCGTGACGCTGTATCACGATGTGCGCATCGGCAAACGCGTGGTCATCCAGTCCGGTGCGGTGCTCGGCGGCGAAGGTTTCGGTTTTGCCAATGAGAAAGGCGTCTGGCAGAAAATTGCCCAGATTGGTGGCGTGACCATCGGCGACGATGTCGAGATCGGCGTGAACACCGCCATCGACCGCGGCGCGCTGGCCGATACCGTGATTGGCAATGGCGTGAAGCTCGACAACCAGATCCAGATTGCGCACAACGTCCAGGTCGGTGATCACACCGCCATGGCCGCCTGTGTCGGCATTTCCGGCAGCACCAAAATCGGTAAGCACTGCATGCTCGCCGGTGGTGTCGGTCTGGTCGGCCACATTGACATTTGCGACAACGTTTTCCTGACCGGGATGACCATGGTGACCCACTCGATTACCGAGCCGGGCGCTTACTCATCCGGTACAGCCATGCAACCGGCGGCCGAATGGCGCAAAAGCGCGGCCCGCATTCGTCAGCTCGATGACATCGCGCGACGGTTGAAACAGCTGGAAAAGCGCGTCGGGGAAGTGACCCCTGACGGTAATGCTTCATCTGATGGCTGATACCATTTCCATATCAAGTGTGCACAGCCTCTAGACTGCCTCCTTGATTTGCTAGAGGAGTGCGCGTCAGTCGCGCTCCCAATCTTTACATAGGCTTTCCCCTGAAATGATGGACATCAACGAGATTCGCGAATACCTGCCTCACCGTTACCCGTTCCTGCTGGTGGACCGGGTGGTGGAACTGGACACTGAAGGCAAGCGCATTCGCGCCTACAAGAATGTCAGCATCAATGAGCCGTTTTTCAATGGTCACTTCCCGGCGCATCCGATCATGCCGGGCGTGCTGATCATCGAAGCGATGGCTCAGGCTGCCGGGATCCTCGGTTTCAAAATGCTCGACGTCAAACCGGCCGACGGCACCCTGTACTACTTCGTCGGTTCCGACAAGCTGCGCTTCCGCCAGCCTGTCAAACCGGGCGACCAGTTGATCCTGGAAGCGACCTTTATCAGCTGCAAGCGCAAGATCTGGAAATTCGAGTGCCAGGCTTCGGTGGATGGCAAGCCGGTCTGCTCGGCCGAGATCATCTGTGCGGAACAAAAAGTATGAGTTTGATTGACCCTCGCGCAATCATCGATCCGTCTGCCGTCCTGGCTGACGGCGTCGAGGTCGGCCCGTGGTCGATCATCGGCGCAGGTGTGGAAATCGGCGAGGGTACCGTGATCGGGCCGCATGTGATCCTCAAGGGGCCGACCCGCATTGGTAAACACAATCGCATCTACCAGTTCTCTTCGGTAGGCGAAGACACCCCGGATCTGAAGTACAAGGGCGAGGAAACCCGCCTGGTGATCGGTGACCACAACGTCATCCGCGAAGGCGTGACCATTCACCGTGGCACCGTTCAGGATCGCTCGGAAACCACGCTGGGTGATCACAACCTGATCATGGCCTATGCCCACATCGGCCACGACAGTGTCATCGGCAACCACTGCATTCTGGTCAACAACACCGCGTTGGCGGGCCATGTGCATGTTGACGACTGGGCGATCCTCTCCGGTTTTACGCTGGTACATCAGTATTGCCACATCGGCGCCCACAGCTTTTCCGGCATGGGCACGGCGATCGGCAAGGACGTTCCGGCGTTTGTCACGGTATTCGGCAACCCGGCCGAAGCCCGCAGCATGAACTTCGAAGGCATGCGCCGTCGCGGCTTCAGCGAAGATGCGATCCATGCGCTGCGTCGCGCCTATAAAACCGTCTATCGCCAAGGGCTGACGGTCGAGCAGGCGTTGGCCGAACTCGTCGAACCTTCTGCGCAGTTCCCTGAAGTCGCCGTGTTCCGCGATTCGATCCAGGCGTCGACTCGCGGCATCACCCGCTGATTATGGCCAGTCTGCGTATTGCGCTGGTGGCGGGTGAGGCTTCCGGTGACATTCTCGGTGCCGGCCTCATGCGTGCGCTCAAGGCTCAACACCCGGCGATCGAATTCATCGGCGTCGGCGGTCCGCTGATGCAGGCCGAAGGCCTGACGTCGTATTTCCCGATGGAACGCTTGTCGGTCATGGGCCTGGTGGAAGTTCTCGGTCGGCTGCGCGAGCTGCTTAAACGCCGCAAGGACCTGATCGCCACGCTGATCGCTCAGAAGCCGGACGTGTTCATTGGCATCGACGCGCCGGACTTCACCCTCAATATCGAACTCAAGCTGCGTCAGGCCGGGATCAAGACCGTGCACTACGTCAGCCCGTCGGTGTGGGCGTGGCGACAAAAGCGTGTGCTGAAGATCCGCGAAGGCTGCGACCTGATGCTCACGTTGCTGCCGTTCGAAGCCCGATTCTATGAAGAAAAAGGCGTGCCGGTGCGTTTCGTCGGCCACACCCTGGCCGATACCATTCCGCTGGAAGCCGATCGCGCCGTCGCGCGTGCCGAGCTGGGCTTGCCCGACGGGCCGCTGGTGGCCCTGATGCCGGGCAGCCGTGGCGGTGAAGTCAGTCGCCTCGGCGCGCTGTTCCTCGACACTGCCGAACGCCTGCGCGCGATGCGCCCGGGGTTGCGTTTTGTGATTCCGTGCGCCAATCCTGAGCGTCGTGAGCAAATCGAAACCCTGCTGGCCGGTCGAGATCTGCCGGTGACGCTGCTCGACGGCAAATCGCATCTGGCCTTGGCCGCCTGCAACGCCGTGTTGATCGCCTCCGGCACCGCGACCCTTGAAGCGCTGTTGTACAAGCGGCCGATGGTGGTGGCGTATCGTCTGGCGCCGCTGACGTTCTGGATCCTCAAGCGCCTGGTCAAGAGTCCGTACGTCTCGTTGCCGAACCTGCTCGCCCAGCGCTTGCTGGTGCCCGAGCTGTTGCAGGATGATGCAACGGTCGAGGCTTTGGCGCAGACCCTGTCGCCATTGATTGACGGCGGTGAGGAACAGACCCGCGGCTTCGACGAGATCCACCGCACGTTACGGCGCGATGCTTCCAATCAGGCGGCGGACGCCGTCCTTAACCTGATCGGCGATAAACGATGAGCAAGGCAAGCATGCAGATGGGCCTGGATTTCACCCTGGTCGCTGAAGTCGAAGAATTGGTCGCCGGTGTCGATGAAGTCGGCCGCGGCCCGTTGTGCGGTGCAGTCGTGACGGCGGCGGTAATCCTCGACCCGAACCGGCCGATCCTTGGTCTCGACGACTCGAAGAAACTCACCGAGGCCAAGCGCGAAAAGCTCTACGACGAGATTTGCGAAAAGGCCCTGAGCTGGTGCATTGCCCGTGCCGAGGTCGAAGAAATCGACGAGCTGAACATCCTCCACGCGACCATGCTGGCGATGCAGCGTGCGGTGGCCGGCCTGCACATCCAGCCGAAACTGGCGATGATCGACGGCAACCGCTGCCCGCAACTGCCGATGCGCGCTGAGGCGGTGATTCAGGGCGACGGCAAGGTGCCAGCGATCGCGGCGGCGTCGATTCTGGCCAAGGTCAGCCGCGACCGCGAAATGGCAGCGTTCGAATTGATCTATCCGGGCTACGGCATCGGCGGTCATAAAGGCTACCCGACCCCCGTTCATCTGGAAGCGTTGGCACGGCTCGGTCCGACGCCGATTCACCGCCGCTCGTTCGCCCCGGTACGCCTGGCTTACGAGGCGCTGGAAAGCCTGACGCAGGTTTAGTCGCAAGGCTGATGTTTTGTTCGAGGCCCGGTACAATCCGGGCCTTGTTGTTTCCATGTAACTGGACAGGATCACTATGCCGGCTTCATTCGTTCATCTACGCCTGCACACTGAATACTCCCTGGTCGACGGGCTGGTGCGAATCAAGCCGCTGGTCAAGGCGCTGACGGGCATGAACATGCCGGCGGTCGCGGTCACCGATCAGAACAACATGTGTTCGCTGGTCAAGTTCTATAAAAACGCCATGGGCGCAGGTATCAAGCCGATCTGCGGCGCCGACCTGTGGCTGGCGAACAAGGATCCGGATGCGCCGCTGAGCCGCATCAGCCTGTTGGTGATGAATGCCAAGGGCTATCGCAACCTGACCGAGTTGATCTCGCGCGGTTTCATTGAAGGCCAGCGCAACGGCATGGTCATCGTCGAGCGCGAGTGGGTCGCCGAGGCCAGCGAAGGCCTGATCATGCTGTCCGCCGCCAAAGAAGGCGAGATCGGCATGGCCATGATCGGCGGCAACCCGGCCGAGGCCGAGGCCTTGGCGCGCGAGTGGATGGCGGTGTTCCCGGATCGTTTCTATCTGGAAATCCAGCGCACCAACCGTCCCAACGACGAAGAGCAACTGCACGGCGCTGTGGCGCTGGCCGACAAGCTTGGCGCGCCGTTGGTGGCGACCAACGATGTGCGCTTCATCAAGCAGGAAGACTTCGCCGCCCACGAAACCCGCGTGTGCATCGGTGAGGGCCGTGCCCTCGACGATCCGCGGCGTTCGAAGAATTACAGCGATCAGCAGTACCTGAAAAGCGCCGAGGAAATGATCGAGCTGTTCAGCGACATTCCCGACGCTGTCGAAAACACCGTCGAGATCGCCAAACGCTGCAACATCGAAGTCAAGCTGGGCACCCACTTTTTGCCCAACTTCCCGATTCCCGATGGCATGACCATCGACGAATATTTCCGCAAGGTCTCCTTCGACGGTCTCGAAGAACGCCTCGCGGTACTGCTGCCCAAGGACACCACCGAAGATTACGAAGCCAAGCGCCAGGTCTATGTCGACCGCTTGAATTTCGAACTGGATATCATCATCCAGATGGGCTTCCCCGGTTACTTCCTGATCGTGATGGACTTTATCCAGTGGGCCAAGAACAACGGCGTGCCGGTCGGTCCTGGCCGGGGGTCGGGTGCCGGCTCGCTGGTGGCCTACGTACAGAAGATTACCGACCTCGACCCGTTGGAATATGACCTGCTGTTCGAACGTTTCCTCAACCCGGAACGGGTCTCGATGCCCGACTTCGACGTCGACTTCTGTATGGACGGTCGTGACCGGGTGATCGACTACGTGGCCGAGAAGTACGGCCGCAATGCGGTAAGCCAGATCATCACGTTCGGTTCCATGGCCGCCAAGGCTGTGGTCCGCGACGTGGCGCGGGTGCAGGGCAAGTCGTACGGCCTGGCCGATCGTCTGTCGAAGATGATTCCGTTCGAAGTCGGCATGACCCTGGAAAAAGCCTACGAGCAGGAAGAAATCCTGCGTGACTTCATCAAGGTCGATGAAGAAGCGGCGGAAATCTGGGAAATGGCGCGCAAGCTCGAGGGCGTGGTGCGTAACGTCGGTAAACACGCCGGTGGTGTGGTAATCGCACCGACCAAGCTGACCGACTTCTCGCCGATCTACTGCGACGAGGCCGGCGACGGTCTGGTGACCCAGTTCGACAAGGACGACGTTGAGGCGGCCGGCCTGGTGAAGTTCGACTTCCTCGGTCTGCGAACCCTGACGATCATCGACTGGGCGCTGAAAACCATCAACCGCGACCGCGCCAAGGTCAACGAGCCGCCACTGGATATCGCGTTTATCCCGCTGGACGACAAACCGACCTACACGCTGCTGCAAAAAGCCGAAACCACGGCGGTGTTCCAGCTTGAGTCGCGGGGCATGAAAGAGCTGATCAAAAAGCTCAAGCCCGACTGCCTGGAAGACTTGATCGCACTGGTGGCACTGTTCCGTCCAGGCCCGCTGCAATCGGGCATGGTGGACGACTTCATCAACCGTAAGCACGGTCGCGCCGAATTGGCCTACCCGCACTCGGACTACCAGTACGACGGCCTCAAGCCAGTCCTGGCACCGACTTACGGCATCATCCTGTACCAGGAACAGGTGATGCAGATTGCCCAGGTCATGGCCGGTTACACCCTCGGCGGTGCGGACATGCTGCGGCGAGCCATGGGTAAGAAAAAACCCGAAGAAATGGCCAAGCAGCGCGGCGGCTTCATTGAAGGTTGTGCGACCAACGGCATCGACGCCGATCTGGCCGGTAACATTTTCGACCTGGTGGAAAAATTCGCCGGTTACGGCTTCAACAAATCCCACTCCGCCGCCTACGGCCTGGTGTCGTATCAGACCGCCTGGCTGAAAGCCCACTATCCGGCGCCGTTCATGGCCGCGGTACTCTCGGCGGATATGCACAACACCGACAAGGTCGTGACCTTGATCGAAGAAGTGCGCACGATGAAGCTGCGCCTCGACGCGCCGGACGTGAACACCTCCGAGTTCAAGTTCACGGTGAACGACGACGGCCGCATCGTCTACGGCCTCGGCGCGATCAAAGGCGTCGGTGAAGGCCCGGTGGAAGCGATCACTGAAGCGCGTCAGGCCGGTCCGTTCAAGGATCTGTTCGATTTCTGCGCCCGCGTCGACCTCAAACGCATCAACAAGCGCACCCTCGACGGTTTGATCCGCAGCGGTGCCCTGGATCGTCTGGGCCCGTACTTCCATGACGAGCAAAAGGCCTATCAGGCCAACATCGACCGCAACCGCGCTGTGCTGCTGGCGGCGATGGAAGAGGCGATCAAGGCTGCCGAGCAGACCGCACGTACCCACGACTCCGGTCACGCCGACTTGTTTGGCGGCTTGTTCGTCGAGGAAGACGCCGATGTTTACGCCAGCCATCGCAAGGCCAAGGAGCTGACCCTGAAGGAACGCCTCAAAGGTGAAAAAGACACCTTGGGCCTGTACCTGACCGGTCACCCGATTGACGAGTACGAAGGCGAGATTCGCCGTTTCGCCCGTCAGCGCATCATCGACCTGAAACCGGCCCGCGACACCCAGACCGTGGCGGGGATGATCATTGCCCTGCGGGTGATGAAGAACAAAAAGGGCGACAAGATGGGCTTCATCACCCTCGACGACCGCTCGGGGCGGATCGAGGCGTCGCTGTTTGCCGAAGCGTTCCATTCGGCGCAATCGCTGTTGCAGACCGACGCGATGGTGGTGGTCGAAGGCGAAGTCAGCAACGACGACTTCTCCGGCGGCCTGCGCCTGCGGGTCAAGCGGGTGATGAGCATGGAGGATGCGCGCACCAATCTGGCGGAAAGCCTGCGCTTGAAGTTGCACACCCAGGATCTGAAAGGCGATCAGCTACGCTGGTTGGGCGAACTGCTCAAGCGTCATCGCGGCGCGTGCCCGGTGACCATGGAGTACACCAGTCCCGAAGCGAAGACCTTGCTGCAGTTCGGCGAGACCTGGCGCATCGACCCGGCGGATGCGTTGATTCAAGCACTGCGTGACCAGTTCGGGCGAGACAACGTCTTCCTCCAATACCGTTGACCGGCAAGTGCCATTATTGCGCTTGTGCACAACCTGAATTTTTAATCTCGACCTCAGCGCGCCTCTCCCTTAAGGTAGGGCGCGAATAGACAACCGGCCGGCCCAAGCTCATTTGGGACACGACCCAAGACGGACGCCTATGAACCCGAATTTTCTAGATTTCGAACAGCCGATCGCCGACCTGCAAGCCAAGATCGAAGAGTTGCGCTTGGTCGGTAATGACAATTCGCTGAATATCGGCGATGAGATCTCCCGCCTGCAGGACAAGAGCAGAACGCTGACCGAAGACATCTTCGGCAAGCTGACCAGCTGGCAGATCGCACGCCTGGCGCGCCACCCGAAACGCCCTTACACCCTCGATTACATCGAACACATCTTCACCGAGTTCGATGAACTGCACGGTGACCGTCACTTCTCCGACGACGCTGCCATTGTTGGCGGTATCGCCCGTCTGGAAGACCAGCCGGTGATGATCATCGGCCACCAGAAGGGCCGTGAAGTCCGCGAGAAGGTACGCCGCAACTTCGGCATGCCGCGTCCGGAAGGCTACCGCAAGGCCTGCCGTCTTATGGAAATGGCCGAGCGTTTCAAGATGCCGATCCTGACCTTCATCGACACCCCGGGCGCCTACCCTGGTATCGACGCTGAAGAGCGCAACCAGAGCGAAGCGATCGCCTGGAACCTGCGTGTGATGTCGCGTCTGAAAACCCCGATCATCGCCACTGTGATCGGTGAAGGTGGTTCCGGCGGTGCGCTGGCCATCGGTGTCTGCGATCAGTTGAACATGCTGCAATATTCCACCTACGCGGTGATCTCGCCGGAAGGTTGCGCGTCGATCCTGTGGAAAACCGCAGAAAAAGCACCGGATGCCGCCGAAGCGATGGGCATTACCGCCGAGCGTCTGAAAGGCCTGGGTATTGTCGACAAGGTGATCGGCGAGCCACTGGGCGGCGCGCATCGTGATCCGGCGGCTGCTGCGGCGTCGATCCGTGCCGAGCTGAGCTCGCAACTGGCGATGCTCAAGCAGTTCGATAACGAAGCGCTGCTCAAGCGCCGTTACGATCGCCTGATGAGCTACGGTCTCTAAGTCGAGCGCTACCCCTTGTAGGAGTGAGCCTGCTCGCGATAGCGGTGTAACATTCAACCCATGTGTTGGCTGTACACCGCTATCGCGAGCAGGCTCACTCCTACATTCGATTGGGGCAAAGAGAAAGATATGGGCCAGTCCCCGATTGATTTGCCATCCCGGCTTCTGCTGAACCTTGAGCCCTGGCGCCACGCCACCCACTGGCGCATCGCGTTTTCCGGTGGCCTCGATTCCACTGTCCTACTGCACCTGCTCGCCACCCTGGCAAAAACCGAATCCCTCCCTGCGCTAAGCGCTATCCACATCCATCACGGTCTTCAAGCTGCGGCTGATGCGTGGCCGCAACATTGCCAGGACGTTTGCGATGCTTGGGGTGTGCCGTTGCAAGTGCAGCGGGTGACGGTGCAACCGGGGGCGAGCCTTGAGCGAGCGGCGCGGGATGCGCGGTATGCGGTGTTCAGTTCGCTGACGCAGACCAATGAGGTGCTGCTGACCGGCCAGCACCGCGACGATCAAGCGGAAACGCTACTGTTTCGGCTGTTGCGCGGTGCCGGTGTGCGCGGGCTTGGCGGGATGCCGCCGCAGCGGCCAGTGGGGCAGGGCGTGTTGGTTCGTCCGTTACTGGACGCCGGCCGCGCCGAGCTGGAACGTTATGCACAGGCTCATCAGTTGCGCTGGATCGAGGACCCGTCGAATCAGGATCAGCACTTCTCACGAAACTTTCTGCGCCAGCGGATCATGCCTGCGTTGACCGAGCGCTGGCCGCAAGCGCAGGCCAGCCTGTCGCGCACGGCTGCGCATCTGCGTGACGCGCAAGGCTTGCTGGATGAACTGGCGCGGATCGACTTGGCACAGGCCGAAACTGCCCATGAATTCGACTGGCTGGGTGTGCCATCGCTGGCCCTGGCGCCGTTGGCCGCCTTGTCCGCCGCGCGCCAGCGAAACGCCCTCAGTCACTGGCTCGAACCGCTGACTCGTCTGCCCGACACTGACCATTGGTCGGGTTGGACCCATCTGCGCGACGCGGCGCAGGATGCTGCACCGGTCTGGCGACTGGCCGATGGCGAACTGCACCGCGGCGCTGGCCGCCTCTGGTGGCTCAGCGGCGACTGGCTGCAAGTTCCAGCGATCGGCGGCGAATGGCAGGCCCCGGCGTCAGCGCTACGCTTGCCGGGTAACGGTCGCGTCATGTTCTGTGGGCAGCCTCCCCAGGGGCCGCTGCGGATTGCTTACCGGCAGGGCGGCGAAGTGCTGCGGCTGACCGACCGTGGTCGGCGTGATCTCAAGCGCCTGCTCAACGAGCGCGCGGTGCCGGGTTTCTTGCGTGGCAGATTGCCGCTGCTGTTGCGTGGCGATGAATTACTCGCGGTGGCCAACCTGGCGGGCCTTGATGGCGATACGCACGACAACTGGAAATTGCATTGGCAGCCAACAGACGAACATCAAGGTTTGAGATGAAAGGGGCATTCCGGTAGACTACGCTCCCTTCTTGATACAACTTCTGTGGATTCGCCTGAATCGCAGGAGTTGCCGATTACCAAGCAGTCTTTGCTGGGCGATTCCAAAAAATGTGTAGCGAGCAACCTACCGGTGTTTCATCTGCCGGTCTGTCCCAACGCGGCGGTTTTTTTGAAAGGTGCACTGTGATTAATGCAGGTGATCGGGGGCTTCGGCCTTCCTTCGCTTTCCCCGGCGGCTCGTACCGCTTTAACGCAGACTTCTAGGGTTTTTCATGACGCGCTACATATTCGTCACGGGCGGTGTTGTTTCTTCATTGGGGAAAGGCATTGCCTCGGCTTCATTGGCGGCCATCCTGGAGGCGCGGGGGCTTAAGGTCACCATGCTTAAGCTGGATCCGTACATCAACGTCGACCCGGGCACCATGAGCCCGTTCCAGCACGGTGAAGTGTTCGTCACCCACGACGGCGCCGAGACTGACCTGGACCTGGGCCACTACGAGCGGTTCATCCGCACGACCATGACCCAGAACAACAACTTCACCACCGGCCGTGTCTACGAGCACGTGCTGCGCAAAGAGCGCCGTGGTGACTACCTGGGTGCAACCATCCAGGTGATTCCGCACATCACCGACGAAATCAAGCGCCGCATCATCAAGGGTGCCGGTGACGCCGACGTGGCAATGGTCGAAATCGGTGGCACCGTCGGTGACATCGAGTCGCAACCGTTCCTCGAAGCCATCCGTCAATTGCGTTTCGAGGTCGGCGCCAAGCGCGCGATGCTGATGCACCTGACGCTGGTGCCGTACATCGCCACCGCTGGCGAGACCAAGACCAAGCCGACCCAGCACTCCGTCAAGGAACTGCGTTCGATCGGCCTGCAGCCAGACGTGCTGGTTTGCCGCTCCGATCACCCGATCGACATCTCGTCGCGTCGCAAGATCGCGCAGTTCACCAACGTTGAAGAGCGTGCGGTCATCGCGCTGGAAGACGCCGACACCATCTACAAGATCCCGGGCATCCTGCACTCGCAGGGTCTGGACGATTTCGTCGTCGAGCGTTTCGGTCTGCAATGCGGCAGCGCCGATCTGTCCGAGTGGGAAGCGGTGGTTGATGCCAAGCTGAACCCGGAACACGAAGTGACCATCGCCATGGTCGGCAAGTACATGGAGCTGCTGGACGCTTACAAGTCGCTGATCGAAGCGATGAGCCACGCCGGTATCAGCAACCGCACCAAGGTCAATCTGCGCTACATCGATTCCGAAGACATCGAGAACCAGGGCACTGCGCTGCTCGAAGGTGTCGACGCGATTCTGGTGCCGGGTGGCTTCGGTCTGCGTGGCGTGGAAGGCAAGATTACTGCCGTTCAGTACGCTCGTGAAAACAAGGTGCCGTACCTGGGCATCTGCCTGGGCATGCAAGTGGCGGTCATTGAATTCGCCCGTAACGTGTTGGGCTGGAAAGACGCCAACTCCACCGAGTTCGATCGTGCCAGCGGCCATCCGGTTGTCGGTCTGATCACCGAGTGGGAAGATGCCACCGGCGCTGTTGAAGTGCGTACCGAATCGTCGGACCTGGGCGGCACCATGCGCCTGGGCGCGCAGGACTGCCTGCTTGAGCCGGGCTCCAAAGTGCACGACTGCTACGGCAAGGACGTGATCGTCGAACGTCACCGTCACCGTTACGAAGTGAACAACAACCTGCTGCCGCAGATCATCGAAGCCGGCCTGAAGATTTCCGGTCGCTCCGCCGATGCTGCGTTGGTCGAAGTGGTTGAAGCGCCGGATCATCCTTGGTTCGTCGCCTGCCAGTTCCACCCTGAGTTCACCTCGACACCACGTGACGGCCATCCGCTGTTCAGCGGTTTTGTCAAAGCCGCGTTGGCTCAACACCAGAAGAAGGCGTAACCCGATGGCACAGAAGATTATCCGCGTCGGCGACATCGAGATTGCCAACGACAAACCCATGGTGCTGTTCGGCGGCATGAACGTGCTGGAAAGCCGTGACATGGCCATGCAGGTTTGCGAAGAGTATGTGAAGGTCACCGAAAAACTCGGTATCCCTTACGTGTTCAAGGCCAGCTTCGACAAGGCCAACCGTTCTTCTGTGACCTCCTATCGCGGTCCTGGCCTGGAAGAGGGCATGCGCATCTTCCAGGACATCAAACAGGCCTTCGGCGTGCCGATCATCACCGACGTCCACGAGCCGGATCAGGCCGCGGTCGTCGCTGAGGTCTGCGACATCATCCAGTTGCCGGCCTTCCTGTCGCGCCAGACCGATCTGGTCGTCGCGATGGCCAAGACCAACGCCGTCATCAACATCAAGAAAGCCCAGTTCCTCGCGCCCCAGGAAATGAAACACATCCTGAACAAGTGCGTCGAAGCGGGTAACGATCAACTGATTCTCTGCGAGCGCGGTTCGAGCTTCGGCTACAACAACCTCGTGGTCGACATGCTCGGCTTCGGCATCATGAAGCAGTTCGAATACCCGGTGTTCTTCGACGTGACCCACTCGCTGCAAATGCCCGGCGGTCGTTCCGACTCCGCCGGCGGTCGCCGCGCGCAGGTCACCGATCTGGCCAAGGCCGGCATGAGCCAGTCGCTGGCGGGTCTGTTCCTCGAAGCACATCCGGATCCGGACAACGCCAAATGCGACGGCCCTTGCGCCTTGCGTCTGGACAAACTGGAGCCATTCCTGGCCCAGCTCAAGGCTTTGGACGAACTGGTGAAGAGTTTTCCGACGGTAGAAACCGCGTAACGCTCGATTCTCCGGTAAAGTACCGCACGATTTGTCGCTCATGCCCTCGGGCGTGAGCGCTGTCGTCTGCAAGTCTGCCCGCTGTACTTCGCTTGCCGACGATAAAGATTTCCTCTAGCTGCGTCGTTTTCGTCAACTTTGGAGTGTTTACAACAATGGCAAAAATCGTCGACATCAAAGGTCGTGAAGTTCTCGACTCCCGTGGCAACCCCACCGTGGAAGCGGATGTGCTTCTCGACAACGGCATCATCGGCAGCGCCTGCGCGCCGTCCGGTGCATCCACTGGCTCGCGTGAAGCACTCGAGCTGCGTGATGGCGACAAGAGCCGTTACCTGGGCAAGGGCGTGCTCAAAGCGGTAGCCAACATCAACGGTCCGATCCGCGATCTGCTGCTGGGCACCGACCCAAGCGACCAGAAAGCCCTCGACCACGCGATGATCAAGCTCGACGGTACCGAAAACAAAGCGACCCTGGGCGCCAACGCCATCCTCGCTGTATCCCTGGCCGCGGCCAAGGCGGCTGCTCAGGATCAGGACCTGCCGCTGTACGCGCACATCGCCAACCTCAACGGCACCCCGGGTGTGTACTCGATGCCGGTGCCGATGATGAACATCATCAACGGTGGCGAGCACGCCGATAACAACGTCGATATTCAGGAATTCATGGTGCAGCCAGTCGGCGCCAAGTCGTTCTCGGAAGGTCTGCGCATGGGCACCGAGATTTTCCATCACTTGAAAGCCGTGCTGAAGGCCCGTGGCCTGAGCACTGCCGTTGGCGACGAAGGCGGTTTCGCACCGAACCTGGCGTCCAACGAAGACGCGCTGAAAGTGATCTCCGAAGCCGTGGCCAACGCCGGTTACAAGCTGGGCACTGACGTGACCCTGGCGCTGGACTGCGCCGCAAGCGAATTCTACGAAGACGGCAAGTACAACCTGTCCGGCGAAGGCCAGGTGTTCACCGCTGAAGGTTTCGCCGACTACCTCAAGGGCCTGACCGAGCGCTACCCGATCATCTCCATCGAAGATGGCCTGGACGAGTCCGACTGGGCTGGCTGGAAAATCCTCACCGACAAGATCGGCGAGAAAACCCAGCTGGTCGGCGACGACCTGTTCGTGACCAACACCAAGATCCTGAAAGAAGGCATCGATAAAAAGATCGCCAACTCGATCCTGATCAAGTTCAACCAGATCGGCACCTTGACCGAAACCCTGGAAGCCATCCAGATGGCCAAGGCTGCCGGTTACACCGCAGTGATCTCGCACCGTTCCGGCGAAACCGAAGATTCGACCATTGCCGACCTGGCTGTTGGTACCTCGGCTGGCCAGATCAAGACCGGTTCGCTGTGCCGTTCCGACCGCGTTTCCAAGTACAACCAACTGCTGCGTATCGAAGAGCAGTTGAACGGCAAGGCCAAGTACAACGGTCGCGCCGAGTTCCGCGGTTAAGCGCAACCTGATCAAAGGACACCGGATTGTGTCGAAAAAGTCGTGACAGCGATGGATTTGCCACTAATCTGATGCCTTAAGCACAAGCCTGGACCTTTCCAGGCTTCGTGCTATCAGATGCTTCAAAGTTGTGGCGTGGCTGTCTTTTTTCACTGGATACCTGATATTCGATGCGCAGTCCTTACTGGTTGTTTCTCGTTTTGCTCTTGCTGCTGGCCGGTCTGCAGTACCGCCTGTGGGTGGGCAATGGCAGTCTGGCGCAGGTCGCCGAGCTGAAACAGCAGATTGCCGACCAACATGCCGAGAACGAAGGCCTGCTGGAGCGCAACCGGGTCATGGACGCCGAAGTCAGCGAACTGAAAAAGGGCATGGAGACCGTTGAAGAGCGGGCTCGCCACGAACTGGGCATGGTCAAGGACGGCGAAACCCTTTACCAGTTGGCCCAATGATCGATTTCCTGCCGGCCTTCTGGGCCGTGATTCCTGCCGCGGGCGTCGGTGCCCGGATGGCCGCGGACCGTCCCAAGCAATACCTGCAACTGGGCGGGCGCACAATTCTCGAACACAGCCTCGGCTGTTTCCTCGATCACCCAAGCCTGAAGGGGCTGGTGGTCAGTCTTGCTGTTGACGACCCTTATTGGCCGCACCTGGCGTGCGTCAACGATCCGCGGATTCAGCGTGTCGACGGCGGGGCAGAGCGTTCCGCTTCGGTACTCAATGCCTTGCTGCATCTGCATGCGCACGGTGCTGATGACGAAGATTGGGTGCTGGTGCACGATGCGGCACGGCCCAATCTGAGCCGCGATGATCTCGACAAGTTGCTCGCTGAACTGGCAGATGATCCGGTCGGCGGACTGTTGGCGGTTCCCGCGCGCGACACGCTTAAACGGGTCGACAAGACCGGCCGTGTCGTCGAAACCGTGGATCGTAGCGTGATCTGGCAGGCGTATACGCCGCAGATGTTTCGCCTCGGCGCGTTGCATCGGGCGTTGGCCGACAGTCTGGTGGCGGATGCCGTGATTACCGATGAAGCTTCGGCGATGGAGTGGGCCGGTCTGGCGCCGCGCCTCATCGAGGGGCGGGCGGATAACCTCAAGGTGACCCGGCCTGAAGATCTGGAGTGGTTGCGCCAGCGTTGGGCTAATCGCCGCTGAGTGTTATGGCGCTTAACAGATTGCCTTCGCGAGCAAGCTCGCTCCCACAGTTGACCGCGTTCGACGGCTAAATGCATTTCCCTTGTGGGAGCGAGCCTGCTCGCGAAAGCGCTCACACAGGCAGTCCATAACTCAAACCCTGTACTCCGGCCGCTCAGCCAACCCGACCTTCAAGAAATCCACCAACTTGCGCACCTTCGGCGACAGATGCCGCTGCTGCGGATACAACGCCCACACCGCCGTATTCGGCGGCTGGTGCGCCTCCAGCAAGGAAATCAACGCGCCGCTGTGCAAATGTTCGAGCACGTAATAATCCGGCAACTGACACAACCCCACCCCTTGCAGCGCCGCGTCCAGTACCGCCTGTCCGCTGTTGCAACGCCAGTTGCCCTGCACCCGCTGGGAAAATTCCCGCCCGTTCTGTTCCAGTTGCCAGATGTCCGAGCTGCCAATCAGGCAATTATGCCGACTCAGTTCCGACAAACTGTGTGGGCGACCGTAGCGTTCCAGGTAGGACGGCGATGCGCACAGGTACATTCGCCGTGGTGCCAGGCGAGTGGCGACCAGCCGCGAATCCTGCAGTCGGCCGAGGCGGATTGCCAAGTCCAGACCCTCGTGCACCAGGTCCAGTTGGCGATTGCTCAGTTCGATATCGATGCGCAGTTGCGGGTAAAGCCCCATGAATCGCGTCACCAGCGGCACGATAAACCGCTCGCCATACGCCACGGCGCAGGTCATGCGCAGCATGCCTTTCGGTTCACTGGTCAGGTCGCCGACCGCGCGCAACGCCTCTTCGCGGCCATCCTGCAAGCGCTGACAATGCTGGAGGAAGGTCTGCCCTGCCTCGGTCAGCGTCACTCGCCGGGTGCTGCGATACAGCAGGCGCGTCTGTAAACGTTCCTCCAGCCGGACGATTTGGCGACTGACGTGCGAGGACGAAACCCCGAGTCGCTCTGCCGCTGCGGTGAATTGGCTGCATTCGGCGACGGCAACGAACTCGTCGATGCCTTCCCAACGGTTTTCCGACATGAAGATTGTCCCTGTACAGCAATAATATTTTGCATTTGTCCGGATTATTAATCACTGAGCGCTGAACTACACTGTTTGTCTGTTTTATATTCATTGGATTCACTGGAGAGTCAGCATGATCAAGTCACGCGCCGCCGTTGCCTTCGAGGCCAAGAAGCCGCTGGAAATCGTAGAAGTCGATGTCGCCATGCCCAAGGCCGGTGAAGTGCTGCTGCGCGTTGTCGCTTCCGGGGTTTGCCACACCGATGCCTACACCTTGTCAGGCGCCGATCCGGAAGGCATCTTCCCGTCGATCCTCGGTCACGAAGGTGGCGCCATCGTCGAGGCCATTGGCGAAGGCGTGACCTCGGTCGCTGTTGGCGATCACGTCATTCCGCTGTACACCCCGGAATGCGGCCAGTGCAAATTCTGCAAGTCGGGCAAGACCAACCTGTGTCAGGCGATTCGTGCGACCCAGGGCAAGGGCTTGATGCCTGACGGCACGTCGCGTTTCTCCTACAAGGGTGAGACGATTTTCCACTACATGGGCACCTCGACGTTCTCGGAATACACCGTGCTGCCGGAAATCTCCGTGGCCAAGATCGCCAAGGACGCGCCACTGGAAAAGGTCTGCCTGCTCGGTTGCGGCGTGACTACCGGCATCGGCGCCGTGCTCAACACCGCCAAGGTCAAGCCCGGTGACACCGTGGCGATCTTCGGTCTCGGCGGTATCGGTTTGTCTGCCGTGATCGGTGCGGTGAAAGCCAAGGCTGCACGGATCATCGCGATCGACATCAACCCGGCCAAGTTCGAAATCGCCAAACAACTGGGTGCCACCGATTGCGTGAATCCGAAGGATTTCGATCGTCCGATCCAGGAAGTCATCGTCGACATGACCGATGGCGGCGTCGACTTCTCCTTCGAGTGCATCGGCAACGTGCAACTGATGCGCGCCGCGCTTGAATGCTGCCACAAAGGCTGGGGCGAGTCGGTGATCATCGGCGTTGCCGGCGCCGGCCAGGAAATCGCTACCCGGCCGTTCCAGTTGGTCACCGGTCGCGTCTGGCGCGGTTCGGCATTCGGCGGTGTGCGTGGCCGCAGCGAATTGCCGAGCTACGTCGATATGGCCCAGAGCGGCGAAATCCCGCTGGACACTTTCATCACCCACACCATGGGTCTGGAAGACATCAACAAGGCTTTCGACCTGATGCACGAAGGCAAGAGCATCCGCACTGTCATTCATTTCTAAGGAGCAGCGACAAGCTACAAGCCATAAGCTGCAAGCAGGCGCAACGCCCTCTTGCAGCTTGAAGCTCGCAGCTTGCGGCTGAAGTGCTATGAATCTGGAAAACATTTCCTGTCAGAAGAGTTTCGGCGGTTGGCACAAGCGCTATCGCCATCGCTCCGAGGTGCTTGATTGCGACATGGTGTTCGCCGTGTACCTGCCGCCGCAGGCAGAGCAGGGCGGCAAGCTGCCGGTGCTGTACTGGTTGTCGGGTTTGACCTGCACCGATGAGAATTTCATGCAAAAGGCCGGTGCGATGCGCATGGCCGCCGAGCTTGGTTTGATCATCGTCGCACCGGACACCAGCCCGCGTGGCCCGGATGTCCCGGACGATGCGGACAAGGCTTGGGATTTTGGTCTCGGCGCCGGGTTTTATCTGAATGCCACGCAGGAACCCTGGGCACGCCACTATCGGATGCATGACTACGTCGTGCAGGAATTGCCTTCACTGGTTGAAGCGCATTTCCCCGCTTCCGACAAACGCAGCATCAGCGGCCACTCCATGGGCGGTCACGGTGCTTTAGTGTGTGCATTGCGCAATCCAGGGCGTTACCAGTCGGTTTCGGCGTTTTCGCCGATTACCCATCCGATTGATTGCCCTTGGGGTCAGAAAGCCTTCTCTCATTACCTGGGCGAAGACCGTTCCAAGTGGAAAGAGTGGGACGCCTGTGCGCTGATCGCGGAGGCCTCGGAGAAGCTGCCGTTACTGGTCGATCAAGGTGATCGCGACGATTTCCTCGCGACCCAGCTCAAACCCGAAGCCCTGCAACAAGCGGCAAAACAGGCGGGCCACCCGCTGACGTTGCGCCTGCAACCGGGCTATGACCATAGCTATTTCTTCATCTCAAGCTTTATTGACGACCACTTGCAGCATCACGCGCGCGCTCTAGGCGCCTAATGTCTGACAAAGCAGGTAGAATCACGCCCTGACAAAAATCGGGGCGTTTTTTTATGCGTATTGGCCACGGCTATGATGTGCACCGTTTCGCTGAAGGCGATTTCATTACTCTGGGCGGCGTGCAGATTGCACACAGCTTCGGGCTCCTCGCTCATTCCGACGGTGACGTCCTGCTGCACGCCTTGAGCGATGCCTTGCTTGGCGCAGCGGCGCTGGGTGATATCGGCAAACACTTCCCGGACACCGACCCGCAATTCAAGGGCGCCGACAGTCGAATACTGCTGCGTCATGTGGTCAGCCTGATCCATGCCAAGGGCTGGAAGGTCGGTAACGTCGATAACACCATTGTTGCCCAGGCGCCGAAGATGGCTCCGCATATCGAATCGATGCGCGCGCTGATCGCTGCGGATCTTCAAGTAGAGTTGGATCAAGTGAACGTGAAAGCTACCACCACCGAAAAGCTCGGCTTTGTCGGTCGCGAAGAAGGCATCGCCGTGCATTCCGTTGCCTTGTTGCTGCGCGCATGAATGAACTGCAATTGCTCGGCCCACGGGCTTACGGTGAACCCCTCGGCACAGCGGTACTGAAAGCCATTGCCGAAGATTTTCAGGTCGATGAAGTTCTCGATATCCCGTTCAGTGGCGACGGCGAACATCTGTGGATCTGGGTGGAAAAGCGTGGCTTGAATACCGAAGAAGCCGCACGGCGAATCGCCAAGGCCGCCGGCGTGCCCTTGCGCACTGTCAGCTATGCCGGCCTCAAGGATCGTCAGGCCCTGACCCGCCAGTGGTTCAGCGTGCAGTTGCCGGGCAAGGCCGATCCGGACCTGTCGGCGGCGGAAAACGACACGCTGAAAATTCTCAAGATCACGCGTCACAAGCGCAAGCTGCAACGCGGCGCGCACTCGGCCAATGGCTTCACCTTGCGCCTGACTCAGTTCGCCGGCGATGAGGCTGCGCTGGAACAGCGCCTGCAACTGATCGCCAAACAAGGTATCCCCAATTATTTCGGCGCCCAGCGTTTCGGTCATGACGGCGGTAACGTCGTCGATGCGCGGGCGTGGGCGGCGCGCAAGGCCTTGCCGGAACAGCGCAACGTACGTTCGCGTTTGCTGTCGACGGCGCGCAGCTTTCTGTTCAATCAGGTGCTGGCGGCACGTGTCGCCGATGGCACCTGGCAGCGTGCGCTGGTCGGCGATCTGCTCGCGTTCACTGACAGCCGCAGCTTTTTCCCGGCCGGTGAAGCCGAGTGCAGCGACCCGCGACTGGCGATTCTTGATTTGCATCCGACCGGTCCGCAGTGGGGGGCAGGTGACTCTCCGGCCACAGGAACAGTCCATGATCTGGAGCAGGGGATCGCCGCGCGTGAAGCGGATCTGCGTGATTGGTTGATTCACGCCGGCATGAGCCACGAACGTCGCATCCTGCGACTGCCCATTGGCGGGTTGACGTGGCATTATCCCCAGCCTGACATTCTGCAACTGGAATTCGTCCTCCCGGCCGGATGCTTCGCCACCGTATTGGTGCGCGAACTCGTTGATCTGGTGCCGGTGGGGCAGACGGACAGCCCATGCGTATTCTGATTTCTAACGACGATGGGGTAACCGCACCCGGTCTCGCCGCGCTTTATGCTGCGCTGGCGGATTACACCGAGTGCGTGGTTATCGCCCCCGAGCAGGACAAAAGCGGCGCCAGCAGTTCGCTGACGCTCGACCGTCCGTTGCACCCGCAATACCTGGCCAATGGCTTCATCAGCCTCAATGGCACGCCGACCGACTGTGTGCACCTGGGCCTTAACGGTCTGCTGGAGCGCGAAGCGGACATGGTGGTTTCCGGCATCAACCTCGGCGCCAACCTTGGCGATGATGTGCTGTATTCCGGGACGGTGGCGGCGGCCCTGGAGGGACGTTTCCTCGAACGTCCCTCGTTTGCCTTTTCGCTGGTCTCGCGTCAGGTGGATAACCTGCCGACGGCGGCCTACTTTGCGCGCAAACTGGTCGAGGCCCATGCCGGGCTCGATTTGCCGCCGCGTACGGTGCTCAATGTGAATATTCCCAATCTGCCGATCGATCACATCCGTGGCATCCAGCTGACCCGACTCGGCCATCGCGCCCGGGCGGCGGCGCCGATGAAAGTGGTCGACCCCCGTGGCAAGGCCGGTTACTGGATTGCAGCGGCCGGCGATGCCGAAGACGGCGGCCCGGGGACGGACTTCCATGCAGTGATGCAAGGCTACGTTTCCATCACCCCGTTGCAGCTCGATCGCACCTTCAACGATGCCTTCAGAAGTCTTGACGGTTGGCTGGGAGGACTCGGCTGATGGCGCGTGAACACGAAGATCGCCTGCGCAGCGGCATCGGCATGACGTCCCAACGCACACGCGAGCGCCTGATCCAGCGCCTGTATGAAGAAGGCGTGAGCAACGCCAAGGTGCTGGAGGTTATTCGGCGAACGCCGCGTCACCTGTTCGTCGATGAAGCGCTGGCCCATCGCGCTTATGAAGACACCGCATTGCCGATTGGCAACAACCAGACCATTTCCCAGCCTTATATGGTGGCGCGCATGAGCGAGCTGCTGCTGGAAGCGGGGCCGCTGGATAAAGTACTGGAAATCGGTACCGGCTCCGGTTATCAGACGGCGGTGCTGTCGCAACTGGTCGAGCGGGTGTTTTCGGTCGAGCGGATCAAGGTGCTGCAGGATCGCGCCAAGGAACGTCTGGTCGAATTGAATCTGCGCAACGTGGTGTTTCGCTGGGGCGATGGCTGGGAAGGCTGGCCGGCGCTGGCACCTTACAACGGCATTATCGTCACGGCGGTCGCAACCGATGTACCGCAAGCCTTGCTCGATCAACTGGCGCCTGGCGGGCGCATGGTGATTCCGGTCGGGTCGGGCGAGGTGCAACAACTGATGCTGATCGTGCGCGAAGAACACGGCTTTTCCCGCCACGTTCTGGGCGCTGTGCGCTTCGTGCCTTTGCTCAACGGGCCACTGGCCTGAGCATTTGTTTGCCGCTGTTGAATTCCTTTCAACGGCCTCGGTCTTACAGCGGCAATGTCGGATTAAACGTAGCGTATTGCCAGCTGGCAAACGTGTGCGCACAGCGATTTCGCTTCATTAAGGGTAAAGCCGGTTCTGCCCGTTATACTTGCGACATTTGATGCCGGGTACCGGTATCACACATTTTTCAGCCACCACAAAGGGAGCGGCGGGTGAGTCTCAGAGTCATTGCGCAGCGTATGGGTAACACGAGCTTTCAGCGCCTGGTGACTGGCCTTGTCTTGAGCACCCTGCTGGTCGGTTGCTCCAGCACCAAATCGAGCAACGTGAGTGTCGTCGATCGCAACAAGGCAGTGGCCCAGCGGCCGACCGTAACGACCGGGCAGTATGTAGTCCGTCCGGGCGACACGCTGTTTTCGATCGCGTTTCGCTACGGCTGGGACTACAAAGCCCTCGCTGCGCGGAACAATATTCCTACGCCGTATACGATCCACCCGGGTCAGACAATTCGCTTTGACGGGCGTAGCGGATCAACGTCGACAGCCGTGGTGAGAAACACCAGTTCTTCGCCTTCTTCGTCGAGCAAAACCACAGTAATCCGGCGCCAGGCCAATGGCACGACGACCACCACAACCACCGGTTCTGCCGGGGCTGTACCGTCCGTCGCGAACAAGCCAACCCCTGCACCATTGCCTCCGGCAGGGCCGGCCCCGACCGGCTGGGGATGGCCATCTAATGGCATTCTTATTGGAAAATTCTCTTCAAACGGTAGTTTGAATAAAGGAATTGATATCGCCGGAGATTTGGGACAGCCTGTTTTAGCTGCGTCTGATGGGACGGTCGTATACGCCGGGAGTGGCTTAAGGGGCTACGGCGAATTGGTCATCATCAAACACAGCGAAACCTACGTCAGTGCCTACGGTCACAACCGCAGGCTGTTGGTTCGGGAGGGACAGCAGGTCAAGGTCGGACAGACAATTGCCGAAATGGGGTCAACGGGTACGGACCGGGTGAAACTGCACTTTGAGATTCGCCGCCAAGGTAAACCTGTGGATCCACTGCAGTTCCTGCCAAGACGTTGATTTGTAAGCCAGCCTGTTCCGTCGCGTAGAGGGGACAGGCTCCAGCGCTGCCAAGGATAAAGGCGTCGCTTGAGCTTGGGGTCGAACTCACCAAAGGACTATAACAATGGCTCTCAGTAAAGAAGTGCCGGAGTTTGACATCGACGATGAGGTTCTCCTTATGGAGACCGGCATCGATTCGGATTCGATGTTGAATGATGAAGGGGCTGCTCCACCTTCCGTTCGTTCCAGATCCAAACACTCCGCTTCACTTAAACAACACAAGTATATCGACTACACGCGTGCACTTGATGCCACGCAGTTGTATCTCAACGAAATCGGCTTTTCCCCACTGCTCTCCCCGGAGGAAGAAGTTCATTTTGCGCGCTTGTCGCAAAGTGGCGATCCGGCCGGGCGCAAGCGCATGATTGAAAGTAACCTGCGGCTGGTGGTCAAAATCGCCCGGCGTTACGTCAATCGGGGGCTGTCGTTGCTGGATCTGATCGAAGAGGGCAACCTCGGACTGATCCGCGCGGTGGAAAAGTTCGATCCCGAGCGCGGTTTCCGCTTCTCGACCTACGCGACCTGGTGGATTCGTCAGACCATCGAGCGCGCCATCATGAATCAGACCCGGACCATCCGGTTGCCGATCCATGTGGTCAAGGAGCTCAACGTGTACCTGCGGGCCGCACGGGAGCTGACACAAAAGCTCGACCACGAACCTTCACCCGAAGAAATCGCCAACCTGCTGGAAAAACCGGTAGGCGAGGTCAAGCGTATGCTCGGCCTGAACGAACGGGTTTCTTCGGTCGACGTCTCGCTGGGTCCGGATTCGGATAAAACCCTGCTGGACACCCTCACCGACGATCGTCCGACCGATCCCTGCGAACTGCTGCAGGACGACGATCTGTCCCAGAGCATCGATCAGTGGCTGTCCGAGCTGACCGACAAACAGCGCGAGGTGGTGATACGCCGCTTCGGCCTGCGCGGTCATGAAAGCAGCACGCTGGAGGATGTAGGCCTGGAGATTGGCCTGACCCGGGAACGGGTCCGGCAGATCCAGGTAGAAGGCCTCAAGCGTCTTCGCGAAATTCTCGAGAAGAATGGCCTGTCGAGCGAGTCGCTGTTCCAATAAGCACTTGAGCGACCGCCCGCGAAAAGCCCCGCCTGGTTCGACCAGTCGGGGCTTTTTGTTTTTGCGTTGAGGAAAAGACCGACCCGGCACGAGCGAGGCACCGGACAAGCGGTCGGCACTTTCTGCGTTTGTAGTCTCCTGCTGTAAGCCATTGCTTACTGTGTCGTAAGTGTTCGTTATTTTTACACAGTGGCAGACGTCTATCGCGGCTGTCGGTATGGCTTAACCTATTGATTGTAATGGCTATTTTTTTAATGTTAAAGGCTGATGACACCGCAGTCGCGCGCTCAGCGCCGATTGCTCCCGCCGGGGAACTCTCTAATATCTGAGTTGTGTCGACGGACAGACACGCCCTTTAAGGATGAAGGGAACGGACATCGCAGGACGCGATTCATCAGGACGATGAAAAGGAATACAGGGAATAGGGAAAAAATGTGGGCGGGTCATACCGCCCCTTTTTTCGTCTGCAGAAAAGTAGAACCTTCAAAAAGCAAAAAGGCCCGCAAGGGGCCTTTTCATTCGAGCGCGGTCAGATCAGCGTTCGAGTTGTTCGATCTTGTTTGGCTTGCCATCCCACTCGGCAGAATCCGGCAATGGATCCTTGCGTTCGGTGATGTTGGGCCAGATATCCGCCAGCTCGGCATTGAGCTCAATGAAGTTTTCCATGCCGGCCGGAATCTCGTCTTCCGAGAAGATCGCCACGGCAGGGCACTCTGGTTCACACAGCGCGCAGTCGATGCACTCATCCGGGTGAATCACCAGGAAGTTCGGGCCTTCGTAAAAGCAGTCCACCGGACAGACTTCTACGCAGTCGGTGTACTTGCACTTGATGCAGTTGTCGGTGACGACGAAGGTCATTTCTAATTCTCTCCTCAGGCGGCGGCAGCGTTGCCCCTTCACGGTTGGGGTCGCCAGGTTCGGGAGCGATACCTGCCAGCCAGGCTATTAGCCGGCAGCATCCCAAACCGCGCGAGATTCTAACAGCTTGAAGCCGTTTGCGTTATATCCGCTTCTTTAGTGCTTATATCCGGTTCTTCAGTGCATAGAGCATTTCGAGCGCACGGCGGGGCGTCATGTCGTCCAGATCCACTTTTGCCAGTTCGTCGAGTACCGGGTGCGGCAGGCTGGCGAACATGTCGCTTTGCTGCGGTGTCGACGGTTTGCCTTTGGCGGCCGGTTTCGGCGCCTCATGAGGCAGGGCGGTGTCTTCCAGACGGCTCAAATGCTCACGGGCGCGCACGATGACTTCGCTGGGTACGCCGGCCAGTTGTGCCACCGCCAAGCCATAGCTCTGGCTGGCCGGTCCGGGCAGGACGTGATGCAGAAACACGATGCGCTCGTTGTGCTCGGTTGCATTGAGATGCACGTTGGCTACCAGAGGTTCGGCCTCCGGCAGTACCGTCAGTTCAAAGTAGTGCGTGGCGAACAGCGTATACGCGCGCAGATGCGCCAGGCGCTCAGCCGCCGCCCACGCCAGCGAAAGACCGTCGAAGGTGCTGGTGCCGCGTCCGACTTCGTCCATCAGCACCAGGCTGCGCTCGGTGGCATTGTGCAGGATGTTGGCGGTTTCGCTCATTTCCACCATAAAGGTCGAGCGTCCGCCGGCGAGGTCATCACTGGAGCCGATTCGGGTGAAGATGCGGTCGACCAGCGACAATTCACAGCTGGCTGCCGGGACAAAACTGCCGATGTGCGCCAGCAGCACGATGAGTGCGGTCTGCCGCATATAAGTGGATTTACCGCCCATGTTCGGCCCGGTGATCACCAGCATCCGCGTGTTGTCATCAAGGCTCAGGTCGTTGGCCACGAACGGCGTCGTCAGCACTTGCTCGACCACCGGGTGACGACCCTGAGTAATGCGCATGCACGGTTCGCTGACAAAACGCGGGCAGTTCAAGTCAAGATTCAGCGCCCGTTCGGCGAGGTTGCTCAGCACGTCCAGTTCGGCCAGTGCTCCAGCGGTGTCCTGCAGCGGTGGTAGCTGACTGATCAGGTCTTCAAGCAGCGCCTCGTAGAGCATTTTCTCGCGCGCCAGCGCCCGGCTCTTGGCCGACAGCGCTTTGTCTTCGAACTCTTTCAATTCCGGGGTGATAAAACGCTCGGCGCCCTTGAGGGTCTGGCGCCGGATGTAATCCGCCGGTGCCGATTCCGCCTGCTTGCTCGGCAGTTCAATGAAGTAGCCATGAATACGGTTATAACCGACCTTTAGATTCGCCAGACCGGTGCGGGCTTTCTCGCGGGACTCCAGATCAATCAGGAACTGGCCGGCGTTTTCGCTCAGCGATTGCAGTTCGTCGAGTTCGCTGTCGTACCCGGTTTTTAACACGCCGCCGTCGCGGATGACCGCCGGCGGGTTGTCGATAATGGCTTTTTCCAGCAGCGCGGCGAGGTCCGGGTAGGTGCTGGTGATCGTTGCCAGCGATTGCAGGTGCGGCGCTTCCAGGTCAGCCATTGCTACTTGCAGCTCAGGCAGGGCGCCGAGGGCATCGCGTAAACGGGCAAGGTCCCGGGGGCGCGCATTGCGCAAACCGATTCGCGCGAGAATTCGCTCGATGTCGCCAATTTCCTTGAGCTGCGGCTGCAGTTTTTCGAATCGATAGCCGTCGAGCAGGCAACGGATCGAACTCTGCCGCGCCAGCAGCACGGTGAGATCGCGCAGCGGGCGGTTCAGCCAGCGGGTCAGCAAGCGGCTACCCATGGCGGTCTGACAGCGATCCACCACCGATTGCAGGGTGTTGTCGCGACCGCCGGCCAGGTTGGTGTCGAGTTCCAGATTGCGTCGGCTGGCGCCGTCGAGCACCACGGTGTCATCAAGGCGTTCGTGACGCAGGCTGCGCAAATGGGGCAGGGCGGTGCGCTGGGTTTCCTTGGCGTAAGCCAACAGGCAACCGGCGGCGCCGATGGCCAGGGTCAGGTTCTCGCAACCGAAACCCTTCAGGTCCTGGGTGGAGAATTGCTGGCAAAGACTTTTCAACGCCGAATCACGTTCGAAATCCCACGGCGCGCGACGACGGACCCCGCGACGTTTTTCCGCCGGCAGGTCTTTCGGCCAGTCATCGGGAATCAGCAGTTCCACCGGGTTGACCCGCTCCAGTTCCGCCAGCAGGTTTTCCCAGCCCTTGATCTCAAGCACGCTGAAGTTGCCGCTGGTGATGTCCAGCACCGCCAGGCCGAACAGGCGCTCGTCGCCAAGCACCGCCGCGATCAGGTTGTCGCGACGCTCGTCGAGCAGCGCTTCATCGCTGACCGTGCCCGGCGTAATGATCCGCACCACCTGACGTTCCACCGGACCCTTGCTGGTGGCCGGGTCGCCGACTTGCTCACAAATCACCACCGACTCGCCGAGCTTGACCAGTTTCGCCAGGTAACCTTCCGCTGCGTGGTAAGGAATCCCACACATCGGAATCGCCTGACCCGCCGACTGCCCGCGCGCGGTCAGGGTGATGTCGAGCAATTTGGCCGCCTTCTTTGCGTCTTCGTAGAAGATCTCGTAGAAGTCGCCCATGCGGTAGAACATCAGCTGATCCGGGTGCTGGTTCTTCAGGCGCCAGTATTGCTGCATCATCGGAGTGTGGGAGGACAGGTCAGAGACGGCTTTATTCATCGGATTGTCAGGCAACTCGTTAAAAGATGTAGGGCAAAAGCAAGGGCAACGGCCGGGCTTTTCCGTGATGGAGGCAAGGTTACCATGGGCAGTCGGCGGGACGCAGGCATGACGGTCGGGTGACAGCTTTCTGCTTGAAAATGATGATTTATGCATCTTTTATGCAAATCAGCATTTGTCTTCCGCAAAAACTTCAAGCACTATGCGCGTTATGCAAAAACGCAACGTATCCTCCGTATTAAGAGCACTGCTCGATCAACACGGGATCTCCCCCACGGAGCTTCACCGTCGTACCGGCGTGCCGCAATCCACGCTCTCGCGAATTCTCAGCGGGAAGATCGTCGATCCTTCGGATAAACATATTTCGAAGATCGCCGAATACTTCAATGTAAGCACCGATCAGTTGCGCGGGCGCGCAGACGTCGCTCAGTCGGCGGCTGGCGCGCGCGATGACATGCATGCAGAACTCAAGGACATAAGCCTGTGGGACGACGATACCCCTGTCGATGATGACGAGGTGTCGGTGCCCTTTCTACGTGAGGTTGAATTGGCTGCTGGATCAGGAAGATTCGTTATCGAAGAGAGCGAACGCTCTAGCCTGCGCTTCGGCAAGCGCAGCCTGCGCCATAACGGCGTGCAGTTCGACCAGGCCAAATGCGTGACGGTGCGCGGCAACAGCATGTTGCCGGTGTTGCGCGATGGCGCCACGGTCGGCGTAAATGCGGGTAAATGCGGGATCGGCGACATCATCGATGGTGATCTTTACGCGATCAATCACAACGGCCAACTGCGCGTGAAGCAGCTCTACCGTCTGCCCACCGGCATTCGTCTGCGCAGCTTCAATCGGGATGAGCATCCGGATGAGGACTACAGCTTCCAGGAAATCCAGGAAGAACAGATTGTGATCCTCGGTCACGTCTTCTGGTGGGGCATGTACGCCCGCTAACCTTGGCGATTCAACTGAAACCTGCCGCCCGGCAGGTTTTTTTTCGCCTGCACAAAACCCTCCAACCCTTGCCCAACGCGGCCTTCATGCGCCAGCGCATTTATTTCGTATAAATAAATGCATTTACGCATTGACTGTATATGCATCCATGCATATTCTTGCCACCAAGCCGCTCGACAAAGCGGCTGGCAAGACAAGCTCTTTAGTTCCACAAGAACAGGCAGCGATGAACCGGCCTCAACGGTTCAGAGGGTTGGCAACTGACCCGGGTGTGCAGCGTAAAGCACCAGAAGCAGTTATCCGGCGGGCAGGGACCGCGGTCGGAAAAACAATTTGAATAGACTCGTACCGCGCCAGTAGCGCCGAAAAGTCAGCTTCCTTCTTGAACACAGGATTTGAAGGAAGGCGAAGGAGCGCATTACTGAAAAGCCCGGCGTGCAAGCGCCGGGCTTTTTGGAATGCCTGCCGGATCAAACGCGACATCCATATTGAAAAGAACCTCATAACAAGGAATGCCCATGAATCTCTATGCATTGGTTGAATACAACAGAGTCGTCCAACTGAAAGAAAGTGAAGTCATGCCCGAAGCTCCGGCTTCGCCAACATCGATCTGGGTTGACGTCACCGGTAGCACGGATATGCGGGTGGGCTGGGGGGCGACGTTCAACGGCATCTGGACCTTCTCGGCACCCACCGATGAAGAGCTGCGAAACGAAGCCGAACAACAAAAATGGCAACTTCTGAATGTCGCCGCCCACTGGCTGTTGATGAACTCATTGCAGTTCAAGGTTGATCTGGCCGTGGCCAGCGCAGAAGAGCAAGCCCGATTGCTGGCTCACAAGCAGTACTGCATTGCGCTGAGCGACGTCGATAAGCAGTCGGGTTACCCAACAAACATCATGTGGCCGGTTGCTCCTTACTGACGCATCCAGTCTGCCGTGAAAAAGCAGACCCATCGCTCAGCCTGGCTCTCTGAGCCAGACGACCCAATACACTTTTCCAAACCTGATCACGGATGAAAAACAAATGTTGAACAAGAAAATCGCTGCGCTTCTCGCTACCTTTGCACTGCTTGGCAGTACCAACGCACTGGCAGCCAATCTGCTTGTGAACGGCAGTTTCGAACAGTCAACCTGCGGTGCCGGCTGCATTCTGGACACTCCGGCAAAAGCCGATGCAATTACAGGCTGGACTACCTTTTTGTCGGGGGCCGAATACTTCAATATGCCCAACGCGATCGGCGGCTCTGTTGCAGCAGATGGCGTCATGATTGTTGATCTCGCCAACTACGTTTACGGCAATGGCGGCGGGATCCAGCAAAACTTTGCAACCACCGTAGGCGCTAAATATCGGTTGACCTTCAGCGCGGGCAACTCTCGGTTTGCCAGTCGTGCCGGGGATGGCGTCGTCCAGGTAAAAGTGGCCGGTCAAACAGCGACCTTCAATACGCCGACAGCGAAAGGTGTTGCCGTGGAGTGGGCCACCATCACCTACGATTTCACCGCAACCACCACGCAGACCACACTGGCATTTTCCAATGAACAAAACCCGAATGCCAACTTCGCCTTTATTGACAATGTCATTGTCGAGAGGCTTTGAGCTTCGAACATCGAGTCGTTTCGGTGACCTCTCGGAACATGACGGTGGCACCTGTGCGGTGGCATTCCCCATCCTGCTTACATCATCACATCCAGGAGGCGTGACATGACAAACGAGCAACAAGCGTTGGCAGACATGCCGATCTGGCTGGTCATCCTCCTTGCCGTGATCGGCGGGGTGTCCGGCGAAATGTGGCGCGCCGACAAGGAGGGCGCCCGCGGCTGGTCACTGCTGCGGCGTCTGGCCCTGCGCTCCGGCGCCTGCATGATTTGCGGCGTCTCGGCGATCATGCTGCTGTATGCCGCCGGCTTGTCGATCTGGGCCGCCGGCGCGTTCGGCTGTCTGACAGCGATGGCCGGTGCCGATGTAGCCATCGGCCTATATGAACGCTGGGCCGCCAAGCGCATCGGCGTCTGCGACGTTCCACCGCGCGATCCCCAGTAACTCTCTCACCTCCACGTCTCGCTGCATTAAACGCGGCGGGATCTCGTGTGCACCTTAAAAAAAGGAGGTCCTGCATGGCCGCACCGATCCAGCAGCCTTCGCAGCTGTACAACGCGATGGCGACAACCTTGCGTAACACGGCTGGCCTCTCTGTTCAGGTCGGTCATCCCGAAGATTTCATGGGTGCCGGTGCGCAAGCCTGGGCATTGATTGATTTCGACCGCAACGCACCGGGAGCACGTGCCGCTGACGGGCGTATCGCCCATGTCATGACGGTCTCAGTGCAGGTCATTCCGGCGACCGCCGCCAGCGCTTTTGCCGCCTGCGATCTGATCGCCGTGCTGAAAAATCTGATCACCGACAACCGCTGGGGCTTGCCCGGTGACCAATGCGATGTGCCGGTGGCTCTCGATGGTCTGCCATCGCTTCTTATGCGCGGCGATCAATCCTGGAAAGCCTGGACCCTGACGTTCACCCAAACGCTCTACCTCGGCCCGACCCTGCTCGACGACCCGCTCGGCATCCCGAAATTCGCCCGCACTTGGGAAGTCAGCGACATTGATGACCCCGACCAATACACCGCGCTGGAGGCCTGAGCCATGTTCGACGCATTACTGCGCATGCAGCTCGGTCCGATCATCGAGCGCCTGGCGGAAATGGAAGCGGAAATCGAAGACCTGCACCGCCGCGCCGAGAGCTTCTGCCGCATCGGTATCTGTCAGACCGTCGACGCGGCCAGCAACACCTGCCAGGTCAGCCACAGCGGTTTGCTCACGCCGGCGATCAAGTTTTTCAATCCCAGTGCTGGTGCACAAAGCGAGTCGCGGATTCCGTCGGTGGGCGAGCAATGCCTGCTGTTCAACTACGGCAGCGGCGAAAGCGGTGCGCAGAGCGTGGCGTTGTTTGGCTTGAACAGTGACCGCTTTCCACCCGCCGCCACAGTGCCGACGCTGACCCGTCGGGTCCATCAGGATGGCAGCGAAAGCGGTTACGACGACGCCGCGCACACCCTGCACTGGCTCAACGGCCCGGCCGCGTTCAGTGGTTCGCGCCAAGCGCTGGAGCTGAGCCTCGGCCCGGCGCGACTGGCGCTGACGCCACAACTGATCAGCCTGCAACTGGGCGCCGTCGGCCTGACCATCGACGCCTCGGGCGTGCACTTCAGCGGCCCGCTGGTCGATCACCAGGGCCGCGTCATAAGCCCCTGATTTGTGAGCCTTTCATGATTGGAATCGATAGAGACAGCGGGGCCACGGTCGACGACTGGCTGCAGTTTGTGCAGCGCGCGACCCGAGCCCTGACCACACCGCTGGGTACCCGGCAAAAACGGCCTTTGTATGGCTCGCTGATCCCCACACTGCTGGGGCAGAACCTCGGTGACGACGTTCTGCTTCTGGCGCAGAGCCATGCCGCGCAAGCGTTCTACAACCCGCAAAACGGTATCGATGATTTTCAGCCGCAAGTGATTGTCGCCACTCGTCAGGGCGCTGGCCTGCTGCTGCGTTTCGCCGGCACTTGGAAAAACCGTCAACAAACCTTCGAGGTCGTGACATGAGCATGTTGATCCCCGGTCAGAACCAACTGGCCGAACCCGCGCTGATCACGGTTGATGCGTTCGAGGACTTGCTCGCCGAGTTCAAGGCTTTCGTCGTTGAATACGTCGGTGCACGCTCGCCGGCCAGCGCTGCGAAACTCAACGCCAGCCTGGAAAACGAGAGCGAGCTGCTGACCCTGGCGCTGGAAGCATTCTGTGTGCGCCTGCAAACCCACGAACGCAAATACAACGCGCGCATCAAGCAGATGCTGGCGTGGTGGGCGACCGGCAGCAATCTGGATGCACGGCTGGCGGACATGGGCCTGGAGCGACAATTACTCGATCCCGGCGACCCGGCAGCCTTCCCGCCGGTACCCGCCATTTATGAAAGCGACGACGACGCCCGTCTGCGTTATTACCTGGCACCCCATGCGCCGGCCGCCGGCTCGCGTATGCAATATCGCCGCGAGGTGTTCACCCTCGGTGAGCGGCCAACGGTGAAGGTTGAGTCCAGCGATGCCGGTGTGGTGAATGTCACCTATACCTTCAACCCGGACGGCCTCGCTGCGCAGGTCAAGGATGGCAACGGGCGCCGCACGGCGCCGGGCGAAGTGCAGGTCACAGTGCTTGCCCGCGAAGGCGATGGCACACCTTCCGAAGCACTGCTGGAGGGCGTGCGCCAACACTTCGCTCGACCCGACGTGCGCCCTGAGACCGACCTCGTCACCGTCAAGGCCGCTGACATTCAGCGCTACAAAATCCGCGTCGTTGCGAAGATCAATTCGGGTCCCGATTCGGGCCTGACGCAAGTCGCTGCGCAAGCGCAATTGCAGGCCTACGCCGACAGTTGCCATCGCCTCGAAGGCCGGGTCGATCCGAGCTGGATCGACTACACGCTGCACAGCGCCGGCGCCGTGCAACTGCAGATTATCGAACCGCTGGCGCCGATCATCACCAATGCCTTTCAGGCACCGTACTGCACAGCGGTCGAAGTCGAGGTGCTGACGCTATGAGCGAAAAAACTCAGCGGCCAACCTTGTTGCCGGCCAACAGCTCGCCACTCGAGCGCGCTCTGGATCTGGGATTCGGCGCCTTGCTTGACCGCATCGCACCGCCATTCCCCGAACTGATGAACCCCAGTGAAACGCCGGTCGCTTTTCTACCGTATCTGGCCGCCGATCGTGGTGTCGCCGAATGGAGCAGCGATGCGCCGGAAGCGGAAAAACGTCTGACCGTCGAACTGGCCTGGCCCACCGCGCGCCAGGCCGGTACTCGTAAGGCACTGGAAAACGCCGCTAAGGGTTTGCAACTGCGCCCGGAAATCCGCGCCTGGTACGAACAGACAACGCCCGGCGCGCCCTACAGCTTTTCGGTGCGCGCCTTCACTGAACAACCCTACAGCGAAGCCATCGACGCCCGTCTCGACCGACGCCTGGCCGATGCGAAAAGCGAACGGGACGTGCTGTCGGTCTCGGTCGGCCTTAGCGCGTTCGGCAATCACGTCATCGCTGCCGCGACGTTCTGCGGCGAACTGACCACGGTTTATCCGGTGTTCATCGAAGGGCTTGAAGCCTCAGGTGAAGCGTTCATGGCGGCGGCGCTGTACACCGTCGAAACATCCACTATTTATCCTCAGGGGGCCTGAATGGCTGACTACTACACCCTGCTCACCAACGCAGGGATTGCCTACGAAACGGCGTGCAAGGCCGCGGGCGTGCCGATCAAGCTGACACAGATTTCCGTCGGAGACGGCGGCGAGGGCGGGGTCTACAACCCGGCCGCAACCGCCACCGCGCTGAAACGCGAAGTCTGGCGCGGACCGCTCAATGCACTGTTCCAGGATGAGAAGAATCCGAGCTGGCTGCTCGCCGAAGTCACCATTCCGCCGGATGTCGGTGGCTGGTATGTGCGAGAGGCGGGGCTTTGGACTGATACCGGGATTCTTTACGCCATCGTCAAATATCCGGAGTCGTTCAAACCGGTTCTGGCCAGTTCCGGTTCGGGTAAAGAGTTCTACATTCGCTCGATTTTCGAGACGAGCAATGCGTCGCTGGTGACGTTGTTGATTGATGACTCGGTGGTGAAAGCGACTCGAGCGTGGGTGACGGATTTTGTCGCCGAGGAGCTTGCCAAAATTGATGGCAAACAATCCGTACGAGTGGCCACTACAACAAACATTGTTCTGGCGTCCGCGCAAACTATTGATGGCGTCGCGGTCGTCGCAGGTGACCGTGTACTGGTGAAGAACCAGGCACTGCCAAAAGACAATGGATTGTATGTTGCTGCCAATGAAGCTTGGATTCGGACAAAGGATGCCGACTCGAACCTGAAGGTCACCTCTGGCCTGAACGTTTTTGTTGAGCAAGGCAAATCCCAGGCTGACACGGTGTGGCAGCTCATTACCGATGAGACCATTTCGCTTGGCAGTACATCTTTGGTTTTCCAAAACGTTACTTTCGGTTTTGCGCCACTGAATTCACCTAATTTTTCTGGAACTCCCAAAGCGCCAACGGTGAATTTATTCAGTGACGATGATTCGGTAGCAACCACGAAATTTGTTCAGCGAGCATTAGGCAGTTATGCGGGACAGACCAATTACGCGGTGAACACGGAACTGACGGTTGCCGACGTTGGGAAACTATCGATTTTCACTGAACCCAATTTGACCGCAACACTTCCTGGCTGGGAAAGCGTGCCCGCTGGCGCACTCATCACGATAAATAGCACTGCTGGTGTGAGGATTCGGGCAAAAAATCTGGAATCCATTGGTACCCAGCTTGGAGCAGTCGGGCCCTTTGTTATACCGGCCGGATCGCGCGCTGTATTCCGTCGATTGTTACTGGGAGGCGGTTGGAGTTTTGAAGACGGAGACGCCTTACTGAAATACTCGCCGCTGTTTTCAACCAACGGGGCAGTGACTGGATATATGAAACATCCGGGTGGGGCTATTGAGCAGTGGGGACAAGGCATGACCGATGCGTCAGGCAACGTTTACATCACATATCCACTCGCTTTCCCCAACGGGATGCGCGCTATTAACTGCACTCATACAGGTACATTGGCGCTGATGAGCTGCCTCGTATACGGCTCAGATGAGAAGTCGGGATGCACGCTTCGTATTCAAAACGGAAGCAATACGACTCTGGCCGGCTGGGCAATCTACTGGCGAGCTATAGGAATCTGAGCATGACCGACATTATTTATTTCAGCCCCAGTACATGCGGTGCCTATCTCCCAAGCGTCCACGAAGCCGACATTCCTGATGATGTCGTTGTCGTTTCCGTGCGCGACTGGGAGTCGTTGCTGGAGGCGTTGGCGAAAACACCAAAACGAATCGGTGCGGGGCCGGGCGGGCAGCCTGTTCTGCTTGCACCCGCGCCTGTTGAAAAAGAAGCGTTGGCGGCGAACGAAATCAATTGGCGAAACGCTCAACTATCGGTCTCTGACGGCTTGGTCGCACGGCATCGAGATGAACAAGAGAGCAGCACTGTGACAACGCTTACCACTGCACAGTATTCAGATTTGCAAAGTTATCGTCGACAGCTGCGCGATTGGCCGCAAGATGACGATTTTCCCTCGACTGAACATCGACCTCAAGCACCAGTCTGGTTGGTCGATTCGATCCGCTGATCGCCCACGACTCCGGGCATCTTCTTGCGCGTTAATACTATTTGACACCCGCCAAAGCCCCTCCCTTCCGAGGGGCTTTCCCGTTTATGGAGAAACGAAAAAATGGCAACCCGCCAAACCTACACCGTCCTCGTCCCGTTCCCCACAGGCCGTGGGCACTGGTCGAGCGTCGGTCAAGAACTTGATCTGCTCGACGTCGAGGCCAGCGCCTTGCACAGCGCTGGTCGACTTGCACTGAAAACCCCCATCACCCAGGCCAAAAAGGCCGCTGCCAAGAAGGCTGACTGAACATGGCTGAGGTTCTTAACTTCGAGCACAACGGCATTACCGTCAATGCCACCGAATCCCCCGAGGCCATGGGTGGCCTGGGTGACAACGTCATCGGTCTGGTCGGCACCGCGCCGAACGCCGATCCGCTGATTCCACGCAACGCGCCGTTTCGCATCAACAGCTTTACCACCCACGCGCTGCTCGATCCGAGCGGGGCGGAGGAGGGCACGCTGTACCACGCGGTGTACCAGATCCTCAAAGTGGTCAAGGTGCCGGTGTACGTGGTCATCGTCGAAGCAGGCGCGACTCCGGCTGACACCGTCAATGCGGTGATTGGCGGCGTCGAGCCGGCGACCGGTCGCAAGCTCGGTCTGGCTGCGCTGGGCAGCGTCCCGGAAGACTTGACCATCATCGGCGCGCCGGGCTTTACCGGCAGCAAAGCGGTGGCCGGTGAATTCGCCTCGTTCGGCAAGCGCATCAAGGCCCGTGTGGTGCTGGATGGTAAGGACGTTTCGGTGGCCGATCAGGTTCTGTACAGCCAGGAACTCGGTGGCGCCGAGCTTGGTTTCGACCGTTGCCTGGTGGTGCACAACATGCCAGCGGTGTACTCGAAAGCGGCGAAGAAAAATGTCTTCCTTGCACCGTCCAGTCTGGCGATTGCCGCGCTGGCCAAGGTCAAGCAATGGGAAAGCCCGGGCAACCAGGTGACCTTCGCCGAAGATGTTTCGCGGGTCGTCGAATACAACATCCTCGACACCTCCACCGAAGGCGATCTGCTCAACCGCTACGGCGTCAGCTACTACGCCCGCACCGTGCTTGGCGGCTTCTCGCTGCTGGGTAACCGCTCGATCACCGGCAAGTTCATCAGCTACGTCGGCCTCGAAGATGCGATCAGCCGCAAGTTGGTGAAGGCTGGTCAGAAAGCCATGGCCAAGAACCTGACCAAGTCGTTCATGGATCAGGAGGTCAAGCGCATCAACGACTGGCTGCAAACCCTGGTCGCCGACGAAACCATCCCTGGCGGCAGCGTGTATCTGCACCCGGAACTCAACAGCGTCGAGAAATACAAGAACGGCACCTGGTACGTGGTCATCGACTACGGCCGCTACGCGCCGAACGAACACATGGTTTATCAACTCAACGCCCGCGATGAAATCATCGAGCAGTTCCTGGAGGACGTTCTCTAATGTTTACCAACCGCGTAAGACAGGCCATCGCGGCCACCCTGCAAGGCCTGCCGTTGTCGGCGACCGTTGAGGAATTTACTCCGCCGAAAATCGAATTCGAGATGGAGAACATGACGGGTGGCCGTTTCATCATCGAAGAAATGGCCAAGAGCGCCAAAGCTTTGGGCGCCACACTCAAGCTGCAAGGCATGGGCGCCGAAGTCATGCTCGCGCTGGGCGTGAAGCTGGGCGACGACATCCTGCTGAACGTGCGTGAAGCCGGTCAGGATCAGGACGGCAACACCTGGTTCACCTACCACACCGTTGGCGGCAAGCTGAAATCGCTGGCTGAAGACGCCGTGAAAATGGGCGGCAAAGCCATCACCACGCTTGAGCTGTCCTGCCGCACCTACAACCGCCTGGAAAACGGCGTGCCGGTGATCGACATCGACGTGCGCACGCAGAAGTTCGTGCTCAACGGCGTCGACATCCTCGGTGATGCACGGCGTGCGGTGTTGATGCCGTAATCATCGGTTTACAGGCAATCACATAACCCTGTGGGAGCGAGCCTGCTCGCGAAAGCGGGCGTTCAGTCACATCACTATCGAATGTGCCAAAGCCTTCGCGAGCAGGCTCGCTCCCACAGTGGATCTAAACGAATCACCAAGGAATTCATTCATGTCGTGGATGCCACCCAAACACGAACTGCTGTCGCCGATCACCGGCGACGACGGTTCGCAGATCGAAACGATCCAGCTCAAACCGCTGCTCTACGCTGCACAAAAGGACGCACTGGAGCGCGCCGGCGACGATGAAGAAGATCAGTTTTTTGAACTGGCGCTGCTCGCCACCGGCCTCTCGGCCAAGGAACTCGATCAACTCAAACGTCCGGACTACGTGAGCATCGCCCAGTACGTCCACGAGATGTCGACCCGGCCGAGTTCGTACTTTCTCGAGCAGATCGAAGACGCCGAAAAGTCCGCCGACCCCGACCAGGTCCAACTGCTGCAGCCGCTCGCCGTGACGGGCCACACCGTGAGCTCGCTGAGCCTGGAAATGCCCGCACTGCGCGCCACCAAAGTGATGAAGAAACTGAAAACGGCCAAGGAACGCGCCGAGTTCATCACCGCCCATTGCACCGGCCTGATGATCCCTGATCTGGCCCAGTTGACCGTCCCCGACTGGACGCAGTTGCAGGTGCGCATCGACGATTTTTTAAACCAGCCGGCGGCCTACTTTCGGAACGCGACATCGAAGTAATCCTCGATATCGTCCCGCTCATTTACCCGGTAAGTGAAGCGGAGATTCTGGAATGGGACGCCGAAAAGGCGTTGCGCCGCTACGACATAGCGATCACTCGCCTTGGCGCGAAACAGGAGTAGAGCGGCATGGCAGAGAGTCAATATGCGCTCAGGCTGACCGATATCAATGGCAGCACCGGGTTCATCGACACGGGCCTGGACAGTGGGCAACCGGCAAGCGAAACGCTCGCCAAACCGCTGGCAGAGTTGAAACTGGCAATCGTGAATGTGGGTCAAGACATCCGGCTGCTGATCAAGGAGCAGATCAAGCTTCGGGAGGTGCTGGCCGCACAGCAGTCGCTTTCAAAGTACAGTGCACCGGCATCCGCGGCCGCGAGCGAACCGACTTCCAAGCCAAAGGCAGAGATGGAGCAACGGCCGCTTCCCGGTTTTCTCCAGTCTTCCGCGGCGCTGCAATCGGCCATGGCGCAACTGCGGCAAATCCCGGGTATTGGTAGCGACCTCAAGGACATGGAGCAGTCCAATCTCGGGTTGGCCGCTGAAAAATCGGTAGCGGCCAGTGGGGCCACTGTTGTCGATCTGGCAAACGTCGAATATGCCGCAGCAAGATCCGGTGTGGCGGCCAATCTCACCGGTGATGCGAAACAACAGGCACTGCTGGACTTCGGTCGTGACGCGGCAGTCAACGCGACGGCCTTCGGGATTGGGCTCAAAGACGCAGGAGAGATGCTGGCGGCCTGGCGCACCTCGCTGAAACTGGACCGCGAGCGAAGCCGCAATCTGGCTGACGCGACCAGTCATCTGGGCAAAAACTCCCTCAAAGCCACGGCGGCCGATATCGGCTCGGTGCTGCAAAACTCCGGTGAGGCCGGCATCACGGCAGGCATTGCTCCCGAGCAACTGGCGGCCCTTGCGGCAGCGTTGCTCAATGCCGATGCGGATAAGAACGCCGCCGGCAACTCGGTCAACACCCTCAGTGCAGCGCTGGCCAAAGGCGCCAAGGGATCCGCCGCCGAGCGAGCTGCCTGGAAGTCACTTGGATTGCAGCCAGACACCCTCACTGACGACGTGCCGCAAGCCCTGGCCACGGCGCTGCAAGCGCTGAAGAAAAAACCGGCCAGTCAGCAATCAGCGTTGCTCAAAACCTTGTTCAACGGTGATGAGGGCGTGCGCAAACTGCTGGAAAAACCGGAGGAGGTCGAAAAGGCATTTTCGATGATCACCGCCACAAAACCTGTCGATAGCCAGTCAGCACTGCTGAAGTCGCTGTCCTATGGCAGGGAAGGCGTGCGGTCGCTGATGAACGTGTCGGGCGACACGCAGGCGGCACCTTCACCGTTGCCTCTTCAAGGGCCGACCCACAGCCTCGAGCCGCAATACAAAGGTTCGGTGCAACGCTCGGCAAGTGAGGCGCAGGACACCACTCAATCGAGTGGGAACGCCTTGAACGCCAGTCTCAATCGTTTGGCGATAGCCGTGGCGCCGAATGCCGGCGCGAGCATGGACTTCATCACCGATAAGATTAATGGTGTGGCCGAGGTGGCCGAAGCCAACCCCAAAACGGCTTCGGTTCTGGCGGCGGCAGCGGCTGGGCTTAGCGCAATTGTTGCACTCTTGCTGGCAAAAGCTGCCGATAACTTCAGTGGCATGGTGCTCAAGAGTGCGGCGGCCAGGCTACCAGCAGGCCTTGGCAAATGGATTGCCGATTTGCCCAAGGCCGAACCGGCTGACGGATCGAATGATGAGTCGCAAAAGGGCTCTCCAACCAAGGAAAAGTCTGCAGGCCAGGGGTCTCGTGTAGCAGGTACAAAGCCGCGGACTGGACGCAAGGGCCGTGGCCGAGCCGCTGCCACGCGCGGCAATGACCTCACCCGTGCGCCTGAAGTCGCGTCTCCCTTGCTGCCTGGCAGCGGATCGATGCCCGGCGGCCTGATGTCATTCAGCGGCTCATCGGGTTTGCGTCCGCCAGTTGCGGCTCCGTTGTCCGGGTCGTATGCCAAGGCTGGTTCATTGCTCGCCAAAAGAGCGCCACCTCTGCGCTTGCTCAGTGCTGGTTATGAGTTGGTGAACGGCGTCATGCAGGGCGATACCCGCGCAGTGGTTTCCTCGGGTGCATCGTTGGCCGGATCGTCGGCTGGCGCCGCCGTCGGTGCAGCGCTGGGCACTTTGATCCTGCCAGGCGTGGGGACAGCAATTGGTGGCTGGCTGGGAAGCATGGCAGGTGGTGCGATAGGCGAATCACTGGGCGACAAGCTGGGAACGCAAGTCGACCGGCTGGGCTCTCCCGAGCAGGTCAGTAAAGAGCTGACGGGGAATCCGTTGTCACCTGCCAGCGAAACCGCCAATCAGCCTGTCACCTTCAATTCTACCATCAATATCAGTGGCCAGGATCTGGCCAGCGCCCAGGCACTCGCCAATCTGGTGGTGCAAACAACGATGGGGCAATTGGGCCAGATCATGCCGTCCAACCTCCTTGCCACCCGCCGCGACGCAGCCCTCACCGATGGAGCCGCCACATGAAACAACAAATGGTACTGGGCAGTTTCATCTTCGGCCTGTCGCGCGGCTTTGCGTATCACTCGTTTGCGCGCAAATCGGACGGCGGTTGGACCGAAATCCAGATCCTCACCAGCAAACCCAAGTCCAGTCAGACCGGACAAAAACCGCAAACACTGACCATCACCGGCAAATCGATGTACGCCGTGGCCATGGACCGGCTCGATGAATTGCGCGCCTTGCAGGCACTGCGCGTGCCGTTGCCGCTGATCGATGGTATCGGGCGCAACTGGGGCTTGTGGCGAATCAGCAATATTTCGGAAACCCAGAGCCAGATCATCGATGACGGCACGGCAATGGTGGTCGATTGGGTCGTCGAACTGGCGGAGTTCAACAATGCGTAAGGTACGAAGCGTGGCCGGTGATTCGGTGAATCTGTTGCTCTACCGGGAAACCGGGCGCAGCGATGATGCCGCCGAAGACGCACTGTGGAAGCTCAACCCGACCCTTGCCGAATACGGACCGATTCTGCCTGCGGGCGTCTGGGTCGTGCTGCCGGAACTGGATGTGAAACCCGCCGTGATCAAAGCGGCATCGGCCTGGGATTAAGGAGGTGGCATGGCACTGGGATTTACACCGGCGGTCAACATTTACGGGGACAACTCAGCGTTGATCAATCAGCGTCTGATCAGTTGGGAGCACATCGACGCCGCCGGTTTCGAGTCCGATCAACTGACGCTGACCATTGATCTGGAAGGGCTTGAAGGGTTGCCGAGTCTGGGCGGGAAAATCGGCCTGCAAGTTGGCTATCGGGAAAGCGCAATGGTCGATAAGGGCCTGTTCAAAGTGACGCGCCTGACGCCGACACTGTTTCCGTTTCGCCTGACCCTGGTCGCCACTGCGGCGCCGTTCAGCGCCGCAGACGAGACCGGCTTCAAAGAACGGCGCACTTCCAGTCATGGGCCGACCACACTGGGTGGACTGTTTCGTGGACTGGTCGAGCGGCACGGCTTTTCGCCGCGTGTCGCACCGGAAGTTTCGTTGATCAGGATCGCCCACGTCGACCAGTCCAACGAGACCGACATGGGCTTTCTGACGCGCCTGGCAAAGAAGTACAACGTGGTCGCCAAACCCTACGGCGACGTCTATGTGCTGGCGCGTCCGGGCCAGACCAAATCGCTGTCGGGGCAAGTGCTGCCCGACGTGCGTTTGTCGGTCACCCACAACAATCGGCCCGGCGACGCGGCGTTCATCAGCGCCACTTTGGAAGAGTCTGCCCGTGAGCAGGCCAAGGGTTGCAAGACGTGTTTCTGGGATGCGGCGGCCGGGTTGTTGCGCTGGGTCGAAACGGGAATTGCGCCGTTCAAGATCTTGCGCCAGAAGCAGCCCAGCGAAGCCGATGCCATCGCGGTCGGTGAGGGCGAAGTGCGCAAGATGCTGCGCCAGAAGTACAAGGTGAAAATCACCTGTCCGGGCGATCCGCGACTGGCAGCCGAAGGCCTGATATTGCTCGATGACACCTGGCCGGACTTCATGCGTGGGCGCTGGTCGATCGACAAGGTCACCGCCAGCGGCAATCGCGAGAGCAGCTATTGCTGTTTGATTGATGCTTCGTGCCTGGATTCGAAGGCTGAACAGTAATCCTGAACCGAATGCAGATTTCTGTGGGAGCGAGCCTGCTCGCGAAAGGGGCGGCAGCTTCAGCATCGATGTGACTGATCTACCGCTTTCGCGAGCAGGCTCGCTCCCACAGGGGCTGCTGCGTCCTCTGTAATTTCTCTTATTCCGGAACACCCCATGAAGATCACCCCGATCCTCACGCAATTGCGTGGGCAATGCCCTGGGCTTGCCAATCATATTTCGGTGGGTGTCGATCTGGCGTTGCTGCAAGGCAACCCGGATCTGCCGACACCCTCGGCCCATGTGCTGCCACTGGCCGACCTGGCCAGTGGCAGTGCCGCTCAAAACCTCATCACCCAACCGATCCGCGAGCGCTTTGAAATCGTCCTCGTGCTTGACGCAACCGACGCGACAAAAGCGCTGGATCTGTTGCACGAGCTGCGCGCCGAGCTGTGGCGCGCACTGGTGGGGTTCAAAGCGGATTCCGACTACAGCGCCATCGTTTATGACGGCGGTGAGCTGGTGTCGATCAACAGCAGCCGCGTCTTCTACCGGCTGCGCTTTTATGCCGAGTTCCAGCTCGGCCGCAATCTGCCGAGCCAGCCTGCGGAGAGTTGGCATGAACGCGAACTGGACGGTTTGTCGTCCTTTACCGGGGCCACGGTGCGGGTCGATGCGATCGATCCGGCCGACCCCAACCTGAAACGCCCGGGCCCTGATGGACGGGTGGAAATGACTTTCTCTGGAGACGTAACCCCATGAGCAACCGCATCACCGTACTGCCGGCCGCCGGCCGTGTTGTGCCTGACCCGGAGGCGGGCGATCTGCTGCCTGCCGAGGGCCGTGAAGTGCTGGACAGCGCCTGGTGGCGCCGGCGTCTGGCCGACGGCGATATCACCATTAAAACCGCGAAAGCGGCTAAACCACAGGGAGCCAAATAATGGCGATCGGATTCAGCAACATCCCCGCGGACATTCGTGTTCCGCTGTTCTATGCCGAGATGGACAACTCGGCCGCCAATAGCGCGACCTCGGCCATGCGCCGTCTGATCGTCGCCCAGGTCAACGACAACATCGCCCCGAGCGAAGTCGGCAAACTGGTGCTGGTGTCCAGCGTGGCGCTGGCGAAAAGCATCGGCGGCCAAGGCTCGATGCTCGCATCGATGTACGAGACCTTCCGCAAGGCCGACCCGATCGGCGAAATCTGGTGCCTGCCGCTGCATAACAGCGAAGGGGCGATCGCCAAGGGTGTGCTGACCCTGACCGGCACTGCGACTCAGGCCGGCGTGCTCAATCTGTATGTTGGCGGCGTGCGTGTGCAGGCCACCGTGGTTAACGGTGCCACCGCTGCACAAGCGGCCACTGCACTGGCGCAGAAAATCAACGCCACCGCCGACCTGCCGGTCAGCGCTGCCGCTGCTGAAGGTGTGGTCACGCTGACGGCCAAATGGACTGGCGACAGCGGCAACGACATCAGCCTGCAATTCAATCGCCTGGGCAAGAGCAACGGCGAAGACACCCCGGCTGGCCTGACCACCGCGATCACCGCCATGACCGGCGGCGCCGGCGTGCCGGATCAGATGGCCGCCGTTGCGGCACTGGGCGATGAGCCGTTCGAATTCATCGCTTTGCCGTGGTCTGACCTGGCAACCCTGAACACCTGGCAAGCGGTCATGGACGACAGCACCGGTCGCTGGTCGTGGGCCAAGCAATTGTTCGGTCACGTCTACAGTGCCAAGCGCGGCACCGTCGGCACGCTGGTTGCCGCCGGGCAAGCACGCAACGACCAACACATGACCATTCAGGCGCTGGAGCCGGGCGTGCCGCAACCGTTCTGGGTCCAGGCCGCCGCACTGGCGGCGCGCACTGCGGTGTTCATCTCCGCCGATGCCAGCCGTCCGACCCAAAGCGGCAGCCTGCCGGGCGTCGATCCGGCACCGGCCAGCGAGCGCTTCACCCTGACCGAGCGTCAGTCGCTGCTCAACTACGGCATTGCCACCGCGTACTACGAAGGCGGTTACGTGCGCATTCAGCGTTCGATCACCACGTACCAGAAGAACGCTTACGGCCAGGCCGACAACTCGTATCTGGACAGCGAAACCATGCACCAGTCGGCGTTCATCGTGCGTCGTCTGCAAAGCGTGATCACCAGCAAATACGGCCGGCACAAGCTGGCTTCTGACGGCACCCGTTTCGGCGCCGGTCAACCGATCGTCACGCCGGCGACCATTCGCGGTGAGCTGATCGCGCAGTACGCCAAGCTCGAACTGGAAGGCCACGTCGAGAACGCCGAGCTGTTCGCCGAGCACCTGATCGTCGAGCGCGACGTGCAGGACCCGAGCCGCGTGAACGTGCTGTTCCCGCCGGATTACATCAACGGTCTGCGCGTGTTCGCACTGCTCAACCAATTCCGTCTGCAGTACGACGACGCCGCCTGATAAGGCGCCTCTGGCGTTAAGCATTCAGCCCACCTCGCGTGGGCTTTTTATTTGAAGGGAGAAACACCATGGGTCAACTGATTGCAGGCACCTGCTACGTCAAGGTCGACGGCGCGCAACTGACCATCAATGGCGGCTGCGAAGCCCCGCTGATGGCGGTCAAACGCGAAACCGTCGTGCCCGGCTTCTACAAGGAAACCGACATTGCGCCGTCGTTCAAAGTGACTGCGCTGCACACCGCCGACTTCCCGCTGAAGAAGCTGATCGAAGGCACCGACATCACCGTCACCTGCGAATTCAGCAACGGCAAAGTCTACGTGCTGGCCGGTGCGTACCTGGTTGAAGAGCCAGTCTCCAAAGGCGATGACGCCACCATCGAGCTGAAATTCGAAGGCATCAAGGGGACCTGGCAATGAGCGGCGCCGTGAAGCTTCAGGTTGCGATCGAAGCTCACGGCGAGCCTTTGACCGAACTCGTCCTGCGCCGTCCGACGGTGCAGGAAGTGCGAGCGATCAAGGCGCTGCCGTACAAGATCGACAAGAGCGAAGAAGTCAGCCTCGACATGGACGTGGCGGCCAAATACATCGCCGTGTGCGCCGGCATTCCGCCGTCGTCGGTCAACCAACTGGACCTGGCTGACCTCAACGCGCTGAGCTGGGCCGTTGCGAGTTTTTTCATGAGTGCGGCGTCGGCGCCATCACCGACCTGATCGCAGTCGCCTATGACCTGGCCTGGTTCTGGAAGGTTGACCCCGAACAGATGATGGCCAGGCCACTGGATGTGCTCCGCGAATCGCTGGAGCACGCGCAACGGATCAATGCGATGCAGCAGGTGCAGTGATGGCAGACGAAGAAAGCAAAGTGAAAACGCCGGTGCTGATCACGGGCATCGATGAACTGTCGCCCAAACTCGGCGCCCTGCGAGTAAAGGTCGAGAGCTTCAAGAAAAACCTCGAGCAGACCGGCCTCGGCAAGCTGGACATCAGCGGTCTGTTCAAGGGCGGCAGCGTGATCACGCCGTTTGTCGACGGCGTCAAGTCAGCGGCCGCGTTCCAGGGCAAATTGACCGAGGTCAGCGAGACGGCGAAGACCGTCGACCTGCCCGCCGCGCCAACGGCAGCCACGCAGAACATGAACGTGTTCAGTGCGTCGATGCAGAAGGTCTCGGCGGCAGTCGACGCCGCGCTGGTGCCAGCGGTGGGGGCGTTGGTGGTCGGGCTTGAGCCGGTGCTGACCCAGGTCGGCGGCTTGCTTGCCGACAATCCGAAACTGGTCGAAGGCCTGGCGGCCGGGGCCATTGCCTTCTCGGCGATGCAAACCGCAGTGACGGGCGCCACGCAAGTGTTTGACGTGATGAGCATGGTGCTCAAGACCAACCCGATCATGCTGATCGCCATGGGCATTGCCGTGGCGGCCGGTTTGATCGTGGCCAACTGGACACCCATCAGCGCGTTCTTCACCGGGCTGTGGGAGGGCGTGAAAAATGCCGGTGCGAGTGCGATGGCGACGTTGCGCTCGATACTCGATTGGCGACCGCTGGCGGCACTGGCGGCGCTGTGGGAACCGGTCACGGGGTTTTTCTCGGGGATCTGGGACAAGGTCAAGGCCGTGACGGCGCCGGTGATCGACTTCTTCAAGTCGGTTTTCTCGTGGTCGCCTGCTGGCATGATCATGGAAAACTGGGCGCCGCTGACCGGCCTGTTCTCGGCAATCTGGGAACTGCTCAAGGCCTTGAGTGTGCCGGTAATGGCGTTCCTCAAAGGTTTGTTCGACTGGACGCCGCTGGGCATGATCATCAGCAACTGGGGCGCAATCAGCGGATTCTTCGCGTCGATCTGGGCCGCGTTGCAACCGGCCGCGCAGGTCATCAAAGACTTTTTCCGCACGTTGTTCGACTTTTCCCCGTTGGGGATGGTCGTCAACAACTGGGGCAGCATCGTGACTTTTTTCGAACCGCTCTGGGCTGCGCTGCAAGCCTCGGCACAGCGGATCAAAAGCTTCTTTCAGGGCCTGTTCGAATGGTCGCCGCTGGAACAGATCGCGCTGTACTGGCAGCCAATTGGCGAGGTGTTTTCGGCACTGTGGGGCGTGGTGCAAGCCATGGCCGCGCCGGTTCTGGATTTTCTGCACACCATGTTCGAATCGACGCCGTTGGGGCAGATCGTCAAGAACTGGGGACCGATCACCGAGTGGTTTGGCGAGCTATGGCAAAAGCTGCAAACCGTCATCGCGCCGATCAAAGAGTTGTTCGAGGGCGGCTTTGCCGGCTTGATCGCCAAGGTCACCGGCAAGGTTGAAACGCTGACCCAAGCGCAACGCCAGACCAACGCCGAAGGCAAGGGAGAACTCGCGCCGGCGTTCTTCGGCGCCAGCCCGACGTCTGCCGGTAATGGCACTTTGCAAAGTGGCTCGTTACCGCAAACCTCAGGTGCCCTCATTCAACAAAGCGCAATCAACAACCGCACGCAGCTCGAAGGCGGCCTGACCGTACGCTTCGAAAATGCGCCGGCCGGGTTGCGCACCGATCCCCCACAAACCAATCAACCGGGCCTGGCGCTGTCGTCGCGCATAGGCTATCGCTCGCTGTCGGCAGGAGGTTCCAATGAACTGGCGTGACCGTTTGTTGCCGGCGTCCTTTCGCGGCGTCGGTTTCTGGATCGATCAGGCGAAAACCCCGGTCGGTCGCAAAGGTCAGTTGCATGAATACCCGCAACGCGACCTGCCGTTTTTCGAGGACCTCGGCCAGCAGGCCAGGACCCACGATCTGACGGCGTTCATCATCGGCCCTGATTGCCTGGAGCAACGCGACAAGTTGCTCAAGGCGCTGGAGGCGGGCAGTGGTGAACTGGTGCATCCGTGGCTTGGCCGTCTGCAAGTCAAGGTCGGCGAATGCGACATGACCCACACCCGCGAGGACGGCGGGTTGGTGACGTTTGCCTTGAAGTTTTATCCCGACCAGCCGCTGCCGTTTCCGACCGCCACGGTCAGCACGCAGAAAGTCTTGCTGATCAAGGCTGACACCCTGTTGGGTTCGGCGGTGGCGCGTTTCGAGCAGGCGATGACGTTGATCAAAGCGGCGCGGATCGGCATCACCAACCTGCGCAACAGTCTCACCGGCGTCTATGAGGTGATCAAGGAACAGCTCAAACCGCTGATCGAGCAGTACCGGCAAATCACCGAACTGGTCAAAGCCGTGAAAGAGCTGCCCAAGGAAGTGGCGGCGGAGTTCAAGGGCTTGCTCGGCGATATCCAGGAGCTGAAAGCGTTCGCCAGGGAAGGCTACCGTGGCGTGATTGCCGACGTGTCGCAACAACTCGAAGCGATTCGCAAGGCCGATGCACCGAAGATCACCACCGGCAAGGACACCAACGCTGCGGCGCAGGCCATGGCCGATCTGGTGCAGGACACGCTGATTGTCAAAGTGGCGCAGTGGGTTGCGTCGATGCCGGTGGCCACCCGTCCGCTGAAACTGCCGTCGACGCCCACAGTCAATCAGCAGGCCCATCAGCAAGTCACCCGCCAGGAAGTCCCGGCCACGGACGATTTGCAGGCGCTGCAAAAGGATTTGGTCGAGGCGCTGCAACGGGCGAAGAACAAGGCCGATCCCGCTCACTATCAAGCCATCAGCGATGTGCAGGATGCCTTGGTTGCGCACCTCAAGGCCGTGGCGTCTTCCGGCGTGCGACTGGTCAGCAAATCGTTTCAGGAAAGCCTGCCGGCGCTGGTGATTGCCTACAAACAGTTTGGTGATGCCACGCGAGTGACCGAAGTCATTCAGCGCAACGGCGCGACCAATCCGTTGTACCTGCCGCAAAGCGACGTCAAGGTGTCCAGGGAGTGAGCCATGAACGAGAGCGATAATCAGGTCACGCTGACGGTCAACGGCATGGAATACGGCGGCTGGAAAAGCGTCGAGATCAGCGCCGATCTGGAGCGTCAGTTCCGTACCTTCAAGCTCGACATCACTTGGCAATGGCCGGGGCAGACGGTGGACAAACCGATCAGGCCCGGCGACCCGTGCGAAGTGAAAATCGGCAAGGACCTGCTGCTCACCGGCTACGTGTTCAAGGCACCGATCCGCTATGACGGGCGGCAGATCAGCCTGACCATCGAAGGCAGTTCCAAGACTCAGGACCTGGTTGATTGCGCAGCCCGCAACCTGCCCAGTCAATGGCAGCAGCAGCCGTTGCTGAGCATCGTCCAGGATCTGGCCAGGGAATATGGACTGACGGTGGTCAATGAAATTTCCGAGACCTCGCGGCTGACCAAACACACCATCGTGCCCGGTGAAACGGTGTTCCAATCGATCGATCGCCTGCTCTCGCTGTTGCGGGTGTTTTCCACCGATGACGCGCTAGGCCAGCTGGTGCTGGCCAAACCCGGCAGTGGCGGCCGCGCCAGCGATGCGCTGGAGCTGGGCAAGAACATTTTGTCGGCCAATGCGCCGATGGACTTCAGCCAGGTGTTTTCCGAGTACCGGGTGATCGGCCAGCAGAAGGGCTCCGATGCCAAGAGCGGCGCGGCGGCCAGTGAAGTCGAATCGACGGCGGCGGATCTGAGCTTCAAACGCCGGCGCACCACGGTGATCAATGAAGGCACGCAACTGACCTTTGAGTTGGCGCAGCAGCGTGCCCAGTGGGAAAGCGCCACGCGGATGGGCCGGGCGCAGACCACCACGTACCAGGTGCAGGGCTGGCGTCAGAGCAACGGGGACTTGTGGCGTCACAACACCCTGGTGCGGGTAAAGGATCCGGTGCTCGGTTTCGATGGCGACATGTTGATTTCCAAAGTCACCTATTCGTTGTCGGCGCAGGGTTCGGTGACCACGCTGCAAGTGGCACCGCCGCATACCTTCGATGCCAATCCAATGCCACCGAAGCAATCCCAAACCTGACACCGAATCCGCCTGACACCACCGGCCCTGTGGGAGCGAGCCTGCTCGCGAAAGCTTCGGCAGCCTCAACATCACAGCGCCTGACCCACTGCCTTCGCGAGCAGGCTCGCTCCCACATTGATCGCATTCGGGCCCGGGCCCACTTTTTCAAGGAATCCCCATGAGCCTACTGACACGCCTGCTGGCGCGCGGCACTGTCGTGCTCGCCAACTCGGCTTCGAAACTGCAATCGCTGCAAATGCGCCTCACCGCTGGCGAAGTGAACGACGACCTCGAACACTTCGAACCCTACGGTTTCACCAGCCATCCGCTGGCAGGCGCCGAAGGGGTCGTCACCTTCATCGGCGGCGACCGTTCCCACGCCATCGCCCTGGTCATTGCCGACCGCCGTTATCGCCTGCGAGCACTCGCCGCTGGCGAAGTGGCGATCTACACCGACGAGGGCGACAAGATTCACTTCAAGCGCGGGCGAATCATCGACATCGAAACCGCCACGCTGAACATCCGCGCCAGCAGTGCGGTGAACTTCGACACGCCGGTCATCAACCAGACCGGCAAGATAGTTTCCACGGGCGACCAACTCGCTGGCGGTATCAGCCAGATCAAACACGTGCACGTCGGCGTACAGGCTGGCAACGGCCAGACCGGCGCGCCGGCCGGAGGCCAGTGATGTTCATCAGCCAAAACCTTCACGCCGCGCTGACCCGCGCCGTACTCATCAGTCTGTTCACCTGGCGCCGCGCCGCCGATGACGATGCCCTCGATGACGAGGAGCGTTTCGGCTGGTGGGGCGACACCTTTCCCACGGTCGCCGACGATCGTATCGGCTCGCGGCTGTGGCTGTTGCGCCGGGTCAAGCTGACCCGACAGACGCAAATGGACGCCGAGTTCTACGCCCGCGAAGCCTTGCAGTGGCTGATCGACGACGGCCATTGCAGCGCCATCGACATCATCAGCGAACGCCTCGACGCTCAGCGCCTGAACCTGCGCACGGTCCTGACCCTGGCCGATGGCGAACGCCTGGACATCAACCCCGATAACAGTTGGCAGGTGATCTATGCCGTTTGAAACCCCTTCGCTGCCGGTGCTGATCAAGCGCACCCAAAGCGACCTGGCCGGCGATTCGCTGCGCCAGTCCGATGCGCAAGTGCTCGCCCGTACCCTCGGCGGCGCGGCTTATGGCCTGTACGGTTATCTCGACTGGATTGCCGAGCAGATTCTGCCGGACAAGGCCGATGAGTCGACCCTGGAACGCATCGCCGCGCTGCGCTTGAATCAGCCGCGCAAACCCGCGCAAGTGGCCACCGGCAGCGTCAGCTTCACTGCCACACCCGGCGCGGTGCTGGACGTCGACACCTTGCTGCAATCGAACGATGGCCGTACTTACAAAGTGACCACCGCGCGCACCACGGTCAACGGCAGTAACAGCACCACCATCGCTGCGCTGGAGGCTGGCAGCCTGGGCAACGCCGACGCCGGTCTGACGCTGACGCCGGTGCAACCGATTGCCGGCATCGTCGGCAGCAGTTTCGTGGTGCTTGCGCCAGGTCTGAGTGGTGGCGTGGCGCGCGAAAGCCTGGAGTCGCTGCGCTCGCGGGTCATCCGTTCCTACCGCGTGATTCCACATGGCGGCGCGGCCAGCGATTACGAGACCTGGGCGCTTGAAGTGCCGGGCGTAACCCGCGCCTGGTGCCGTGGCGGCTTGCTCGGTCCGGGTACGGTGACGGTATTCATCATGCGCGACGACGATCCGCAACCGGTACCGAACGATGAGCAACTGGCCGAGGTTCAGGACTACCTCGAACCGTTGCGCCCCGTCACCGCTGAGGTGCATGTGCAGCGGCCAATCCAGGTGCCGGTGGTTTATCGCTTTAAAAGCGTCAACCCGGACACCACCGCTGTGCGCGCCGCCGTCGAAGCGCAGCTGCGCGACCTGCACAACCGCGAGGCCGACCTCGGGGTGCCGCTGCTGATCAGCCATATCCGCGAAGCGATCAGCAGCGCCGGTGGCGAATACGATCACAGCCTCACCGCACCGGCCGCTGACGTGCCGGCCGGAAAAAGCGAGTTGCTCACCTTTGGAGGCTGCGTATGGGGGGCATAAGAACCGCCGCGCAATATCAGGCGCAGTTGCGCGCCTTGCTGCCCAGCGGCCCGGCGTGGGACCCGGAACGCGTGCCAGAACTGGAAGAAGTGCTGCAAGGCGTCGCCGTCGAACTGGCGCGTCTCGACGCTCGTGCCGCCGACCTGCTCAACGAAATGGACCCGGCCGGCGTCAGCGAACTGGTGCCGGACTGGGAACGCGTCATGGAGCTGCCCGACCCGTGCCTCGGTGCGACGCCGCTGTTCGATGATCGCCGCCTCGCCGTGCGCCGACGCTTGCTCGCAGTCGGCAGTCAGGCCGTCGGTTACTACCTCGACATCGCCAAAAGCCAGGGCTACCCCAACGCCAGCATCACCGAACACGAAGCCCCGCGCATGGGCCGCGCACGGTTTGGCTCGGCGCACTGGGGCACCTGGGAAGCGCAGTTCATGTGGACGCTCAACACCGGCGGCCGCTTGCTGCTCGGCCGGCGTTACGGCGCGAGCTATTGGGGCGAGCGCTTCGGCGTCAATCCCGGCTCGGCGCTCGAGTGCCTGATCCATCGCAGTGCACCGGCGCATACCAAGGTGCACATCAATTATGACTAGGGAGGACTGACAGGATGGATTATCCGAAGAGTGTGCCCAGCGCCGGGCTGGTGAATGGCAAGTTTGTGGACGAGAACCCGTTGATGGGGACGCCGGGGTCGTTGATTCCGGCGCGGTGGGGAAACAATGTAACTGATGAAATTATCAACGCGATCACCGCTGCCGGATTAGCGCCTGACGAAAACGACAGCACGCAGCTCAGAGCGGCTATTTCGGCGATTGTCGAGAAGAGCAAAAGTGATTCTTTGGCAAGTAAGGATGAAGCAGAGGCGGGTACAAGCAACAGTCGTCTGATGACGCCGCAGCGGGTTTTTCAAGCGATAGAAAAGAAAATCGGTCAAGCCACTGAAACGGTTTTTGGCTGGGCGCGGGTCGCCACTCAAACCCAGATCAACGCGGGGACGGATGACACCACCATCGTCACACCGAAAAAGCTTCGATCTGGTATTTCCTACAGCATTGGCGCGAACGGCTATATCGCTTTTCCGAGCTGGCTGGGGGGCTTCATGATTCAGTGGGTCGTGATCAACATCGCTGCTGATAAAGCCTATGCGGCCCAACCTTGGCCAGTGGCTTTCAAGACCCAGTGTGCCGCTACATGGGCAAGTTACTCGCACAGCGGGAACGCGCCCTTTTTCGATATCACCACTCCCCCCTTGGTGACCTACTTTGATCCGAGCCAGGTTCAAGTGTTGAGTAATTCCGGTGGCACCGGTTATGTCACGGTCTTGGGTGTGGGGAATTGAAATGACGCGTTTCTATAGCCGCACCACCGGCAATACCTATTTGTCGGGTTATCACACACGTCTCCCGGACGACGCCGTTGAAATTGACGAGGCGCGTTATGAGTCGGTGATCGCCAACCCCGTAGCGGGTACTGAGCGATCCCATGACGATCAAGGTCTGCCGATCCTGGTGGAGTTGGCACCGGCAGATGAGCAGTCAGCGATCCAAGCCAAGGTCTGGCGCGAACAAGAATTCAACCGGGTTGTCTGGTTGCGTGATCGCCACCGCGACGAAGTAGAACTGATGAAGACCGCCACTCTGTCCGACGCCGAATATCTTTCGCTATTGACCTACCTGCAGGCGCTGCGTAAGTGGCCCCAAGCGAAGAAATTTCCTGCCAAACGATCTCGACCGAAGAAGCCAGCCTGGATGACTGCCGAGTGACCGGATGCTGCGTTGTCGGCATCGCTCATCAATGTTTCAGCTAAAGGAGAACTAGCGATGGATTACCCAAAAAGCGTCCCCAGCATCGGCCTGGTCGACGGCCGTTTCGTCGATGAAAATCCGGTGGCGGGTACGCCGGGCTCGTTGATTCCGGCAGTGTGGGGCAACAGCGTGACTCAGGAGATCCTGAGTGTGATCAGCGGCGGTGGGCTGGTGGCTTCCGAGTCAGATACGGGCCAGTTGTTCAAAGCCATTCAATCGATTGTCGGCAACGCAAGCCCGATGCGTTCGGTCATCACCCGGCTGGCGGCTTCGAAAACGCTGACCGAACAGGAACTCGGGCTCGCATTGATCGACGGCAGCCCCGGTGCCGTCACCTTGACGCTGCCGCCAGCAAACGCCGCCCTCGGCGTACGCGATGTCATTGTTCGGCGGGTGGACAACAGCGGCAATCGCATGGTGATCCAGGCATCTGGAACCGACCGGGTCCGTTTCCATACCCATCTATCGCCCAATGGTTATGGGTTTTTCGTATTGATGGGTGGCGGCGACTGGTGGCATTTGCGCAGCGATGGTGCCGGCAGTTGGTGGCCCGTGGGGCGTTACGACAATACACCGTTGGGCCGGCCATTTTTTGAGACGACCATCATGCTCAGTCCGGGCGGATACGGCGCCTTGAATGGCGCTGTCATGAAGCGTGCGGAATGGCCGTGGCTGTGGGACCACGCTCAGCAATCGGGAATGCTCGGATCGGAAGCTTTACGCCCGGGAACCGAGGGGAAATGGACCACCGGTGACGGGGCGACGACGTTTCGTGGCCCCGAAGGTCGAGGTGAATTCCTGCGGGTTCTCGACGAAGGCCGTGGTGTGGACTCGGGTCGTGTGATGGGTACTTTTCAGCCCGGCTCGACGCACTCCTTTGCCTTGGGCGCGAATGGCGGCGGGGCAGTGGGCTCGCGTTGGTCGGACAGCTTGATCGGCTTCGGTGCCGACACCCGCGAAGAAGCTCAACACGTTTCCGGGCTCGTCAATGGCGGACCGACCTTTCCGGCTGGAACCAACTATCAAATGGATCCCGGCGCCACGCTGCTCTACACGTTCAAATCCCGTCCGCGCAACATCGCCTATCCCGGTCGCATCAAACTCATCTGAGGCTCTTATGTTCAATTATCTATTCGATGGCTCGGGTGCCCTGTCCGGGCCGGTCGAGTTTCCCGTCACGCCCGGAATAGGCATTCAGCTCCCCGCCAACGCGGTTGAACTGACGTACGAATTGCCGGAACCGGAAGCTGGTCGCAGCTGGGCGTTGATCAACGGCATCCCGCGCGAAGTGGTTGACCGTCGCGGTCTGGTCTATCGCAAGGATGGCGGAGCTCAACAGGTCTGGACTGAGCTGGGCGAGTTGCCTGACACGCTGACGGCACAGCCCTGGCCCGGTGAGTTTCACCTATGGCGCGACAACGCCTGGCAGCCTGATGAGCAGGCCCGGTTAGCGGATGCCAGAAACCGTGTCCTGAACGCACGCGACGCATTGCTGCGCGACGCTGTTCTGCGCATCGCGCCGCTGCAATACGCCGAAGACATCGGCGACGCCAGCCATGACGAACAGCTGCTGCTGATCGAGTGGAAACTCTACAGCGTCGAGCTGAACCGTATCGAAAAGCAAAGCGGTTTTCCCCAGACAGTCACTTGGCCGGTGGTGCCTGGCGCCACTGTTGCCGCGTGATTGCATAACCAGGAGCGGTGCACATGGATTATCCAAAAAGTATCCCCGGTGTGGGGCTGGTCAACGGCGGCTTCGTCGATGAAAACCCCGTCGTCGGAACGCCGGGTTCGTTGATTCCCGCTGCGTGGGGCAACAGCGTCACGCAGGAAATTCTCAACGCGATCAAGGCCGCCGGGTTGACGCCTGATGAGGCCAGGACCGACCAACTGGCGACCGCAATCGGTGCGCTGGTCGATTTCACCAAACTGAAAAACACCCCGACGACGTTGGCTGGCTACGGCATCACTGATGCGGTGGGACGGCTGCTGGCGGTCAGGCAGTTCGAGAAGGTCGGGATTACGCTTTACAAGCCAAACCCCAAAGCCAAGCGGATCCTTGTGCGGCTGGTCGGTGCGGGGGGAAGCGGTGGTGGGTGTTCGCCCATTGCCGCGGGCTACCAAGGCATGGGCGGCGGCGGAGGCTCTGGAGCCTTCGCACAAAGCCTGTATGACGTGACTGCGGAAATACTTGCAGGCGTGCCCGTCACCCTCGGCGGCGGCGGTGCTGCGAGTAACGTGATGGGGCTGGCTGGCGGAGGTGCTTCGTTCGGTACCTACATGAGCGCTGCGGGCGGTGGCGGCGGGCAGGTTCTCACTTTGGCGGTAACAGCCACAACGGTTGGTTTCGTCCAGGGCGGTGCCGGAGGACAAGCTGTCACTGGCGGAACGCTTGCCAATGCTCGGGGCGTGCCCGGCGAGTATGCCATGTGCAACGCCAACTGGGGCGTCCTCTCCGGTGCGGGCGGTGCCAGCCCGTACGACGGTGGCGGTACCCGAGTGGGTGTAAACGGACCTGGCATCGCCGGCGGACGCGGCTCCGGCGGCAGCGGCTCCTGTTCAACCAACGCTTCGGCTGCCGTTCTCAGCGGTGTCGGCGGCAACGCCTTCTGTGAAATTTGGGAGTACGAATAATGACCATTTATGCACGGGTCGAGAACGGCGTGGTGGTCGAGCGGATCGACACTGGGGAGTACGAGATCGGTCAGCTGTTTGCGCCGTCTTTCGTCGAGGCGATGGTGCGGGTGCCGGATGGCCAGGAGGTCGAGGTCGGCGCGCCGATCAGCGCGTTTGCGACAGTTGCAGAACCACCGCCAGCACAGCAGAGCCGGGAGATTATCCGGGCGCCATTTGACTCAGAAGAAGGACCTGTAACGGCCGCGCGTATCTGGCGCGAAGCGTCTCTCGCCGCGACCGAATGGCTGGTCACCCGCCATCGTGATGAACAGGATCTGGGACGCGGTACGTCGCTCAAGCCCACGCAATACCTGGAACTGCTCGAGTATCGACAGGCGTTGCGCGACTGGCCTGACTCGGCACTTTTCCCCGCAGCAGATTCCCGTCCGACGGCACCGTTTTGGCTCGCCAGCGTGACGGGCTGAGCTTACGTCAAGAATGTATTTTTCGTTCAGGGAGATGAACATTGGACTACCCCAAGAGTGTTCCCAGTGTCGGGCTGGTCAATGGCCAGTTTGTCGATGAAGATCCTGTAGCCGGAACACCGGGATCTTTGATCCCGGCGGCATGGGGCAACGGTGTTACGCAAGAAATTCTCAGCGTGGTTCAGGCAGCGGGAATGGCGCCGAATGAAGCCTCGAACAATCAGCTGCTGGCGGCGCTGCGTGGTTCGCAGTTGTTCACGACCGCTGCGCAGTTCAATAGCGGCCGGTCGGCTGCCACCACCGAGTTTGTGCAAAGAGCGCTGGGTAATTACGCCAATACGCGAAGCATCTTGAGCGCCACCCAGTTGACCTTGGCGGATATCGGTTGCTCGATCGGTCTGGGCGGCAATGCGCCCTATACCGTGACGCTTCCGGATGCCGATGACGGTGCGGTGCCGAACGGCGCAACGATCAGCCTGCATTGTCGCAACAGCGCACCGGTCACGGTGGCGAGTAAAACCGGTACGCAGATCAGTCCGCAGGGTGCCTATCTGGCCTCAATAGTGATGGGCAGCGGTGAAAGCGCGAACCTCGTCAAAGAGGGTCGGGTGTGGGTGGTTTATGGCACTGCTGCGCTGAAGCACTCATCCTCTTTTGCCGCTCGGATCGACTCACCGGGGTATCAAAAACTGCCCAGTGGTTTGATCCTGCAATGGGTGGTAGGCGCGTCCGACGCCTCCGGCAACATGTCGCTGTCGCTGCCCTTGAGGTTTCCGGTCGCGATCCTGGGGGGCATCGCCAACGAGGCCAATCCGGCAGGTTGGTCGGCGAGCAATGCGACGGTATGGGCGCTCGATCTCGGCGCATCGACAACAACAGTGGCTGTGGCACGGGTCAGGAACATTGATCCCAGCGGTATAAAACCGTCGGCGGGCATTTCGGGCCGCATTCTGGTTTGGGGGTACTGACCATGACGATTTACTTTTATGCCCAGAGCCTCGGCTTTGATCGGGTGGAAAATCCACTTTCCGAACACCCTGAAGGCGCAGTGGAAATCACCCAGGCGCAATACGCAGAACTATTCGCCGGACAGGCCGCCGGCAAAGTCATCAGCGCCAGCCCCTCGGGCCAGCCTGTGCTGAGCGATCCGCTCGTATCTTCGATTTCACTTGCCAGCGTCGAGCGCGCATGGCGCAACCAAGTACTGCAAAACAGCCAATGGCTGGTGTTTCGCGACGCCGAAGAGCTGGAAGTCGGCGCCGGTACGACTCTGCGTGCAGAAGAGTTCCAACAGTTGCTGGCGTATCGGCAGGCACTGCGAGACTGGCCTGATCACCCGGAGTTTCCAGACGCGCGCTCGCGGCCAGTCGAGCCCGATTGGCTGGAAGGTTTGCTTGGGGCAATCGGCTGAGCTTTGTATCAAGCAAGTGCTGCGCATAGAGAATCATCAAGGAAAAACTCACGTGGATTATCCAAAAAGTATTCCCGGCTCTGGCCTGGTCAATGGCAAGTTCGTTGACGAGGATGCCATCGCCGGTACACCCGGTTCGTTGATTCCAGCGAGCTGGGGCAACAGTGTCACTCAGGAAATACTCAGCGCAATTACCGCAGCGGGATTGACCCCGGACGAACAGCAGACTGATCAACTGGCTCAAGCGATCCGGCAATTGTCCAGACCCGATCCGTTGCAGCAGTTTCCGGTTCAGGTGTACCGCAGGAATCTGCTGATCAATGGCGATTTCAGAATCTGGCAACGTGGGGCGAGCAATCAGGCGCCCAATATCGGTGGTTATGTCGCCGACCGGTTTCGTTGCGACTGGAACGGTAACGCCGGGGTGAGCATTACCCGCCAGAGTTTTGCTCTTGGACAAGGGGAGGTTCCTGGCGAACCTGCCTGCTTCATGCGCTGGCAACAAACAACGGCAGGCGCAGGCGCAACGGTTCACAGGATTTCACAAAATATCGAATCGGTCAGAACACTTGCGGGAAAGACTGCGACGGTGACGTTTTGGGCGCGATCCGATGCAGCGCGGCCGGTGCAGGTCGCCATCACCCAACAATTCGGTGCGGGGGGATCGGCAGCTGTTATGAAGGTAGTAGATGTCTTTCAACTCAATACGACGTGGAGCCGACACACAGCAACGTTCCAAGTGCCTGTCATCGCTGGAAAGATGCAAGGGGCCAGCGATTGCCTGACATTGTCGTTCGATCTGCCTTTGAATGTTTTGCAGACGGTTGATCTGACCCTTGTGCAACTGGAGGAGGGGCCCGTGTCCACGCCTTTCGAAGCTCGGCCTCTCGCCGAAGAACTGATGCTGTGTCAGCGCTATTACGAAAAGTCGTTTGCGAGCGGAATACCGGTCAAGGCGAACAACGGAACCAATACCTGCATTTCGACGTTCACCCAAGTACCGTCCGGCAACATGGGCCAATACGGTATGACTATCGGTTTTCTCGTGCAGAAAAGGGTTCAGCCCACCGTCACCGCTTATTGCCCGGCCGACAGCAGCAATCAAGTCTGGAATCAAACGATCAGCAAAGCGTGTACTGGCACTACATTGCAAGGTGTAACGGATCGCAGCATCTCATTTGCAACTGTCACGCCCGTAGGGAGTGCTCCAGGCCAGACGTTGCAAGTCGAATGGACAGCAGACGCAGAAATCTAGGAAAAACGTTTATGACTTATCAACTGACCGCTTGTGGCGTGCTGCGCACGGACGATTCAGCATTCATTCCAGCTGATCCGACCAATCGCGACTGGCTGGAATATCAGGATTGGCTTCTATCGGGCGGCCAAGTCCAGTCACCGCAGGGAGCCCTTGGAGAAACTGTGGAGCAGAGCACCGCGAAAACTCTGGCAAATAAATGGCTGACACGCATCAGCCGCCAGCCATGATTCAATCGGGGCACTATCCAGGGAGGATCAAGCATATGCAAATCACTGAAAAACACCTGATCGACATCATGCCCAACGCCCGCTCCCAAGCGGGCGTTTTTGTTTCGGCTCTCAACTCCGCCATGGCCCGGCATCGTATCGACACGCCGAAACGTGTTGCTGCGTTCTTGGCACAGGTCGGTCACGAGTCCGGTCAATTGCGTTACGTGCGGGAGCTGGGCAACAACCAGTACCTGAGCAAATACGACACTGGCACCCTGGCGCTGCGTCTGGGCAATACGCCCGAGGCGGACGGCGACGGGCAAAAGTATCGGGGGCGCGGGCTGATTCAAATCACCGGTCGCGCCAATTATCGCCAGTGCAGCCTTGGGCTGTTTGGCGACGAAAGACTGCTGTCATTGCCTGAGTTGCTCGAGCAGCCGCAGTGGGCCGCCGAATCCGCCGCATGGTTCTGGGCACAGAAAGGTTTGAATGAACTGGCCGACGCCGATCAGTTCAACACCATTACGCGCCGGATCAACGGTGGGTTGAACGGCTTGCAGGATCGTCTGGATATCTGGGCGCGGGCGAGGGCGGTGCTATGTCCGGCTCCTGGCGGGTGATTGGCCTGTTGCTGCTGGCTGCCGGGGCGTTCGCAGCCGCGTGGCAGTTTCAGGACTGGCGCTACGGCCGCCAGTTGGCCGAGCAGGCCCGGCTAAACGCCGAAACGCTCAATCAACTGACGCAGGCCGCTGCGAGCGCACAACAGGCCGAGCAGGCTAAACGGCTGGCCCTGGAGCAACGGCTCGCGGCCAGTGAACAAACCCATTACCGAGCGCTGAGCGATGCCCAACGTGATCAGGATCGCCTGCGCGATCGCCTTGCCACTGCTGATGTCCGGCTGTCAGTCCTTCTCGACGCCGGCGACGTTGCCCAAGGCTGCAACGTGCCTGCCGCCACCGGCGCCGGCGGCGTGGATCATGCAACCGTACGCGCCCGACTTGACCCGGCGCATGCTCAACGAATTATCGCCATCACCGACACCGGTGACCGCGCATTGATTGCCTTGCAGGCTTGTCAGGCTTATGTCAGAGCGTTGCAGCCCGAACATCTTGAATGATCTTGTGTATTGAAAGCGCGAGCGGCTCGTGTACGGTGATACGCATTCCACACGATCCGGAGTGCGCCGTGAAAGAGATCACCCAACTGGCCGCCGAGCTTGGCCGACACCTGCAAGTGCTCAATGCCCACGTGACCACCGCCGAGTCGTGTACCGGCGGCGGCATCGCCGAAGCGATCACTCGGGTTGCGGGCAGTTCGGCGTGGTTCGAGGCAGGGTATGTCACCTATTCGAACCGGCAGAAAACCCAGCAACTGAATGTGCCCGGTGAGTTGTTCGAAACGGTGGGGGCGGTCAGCCGCGAGGTGGTCGAAGCCATGGCGCGCGGCGCTCAGGATAAAAGCCTGGCGCGGTTTGCCGTGGCGGTCAGCGGTATCGCCGGCCCTGACGGCGGCACACCGAACAAACCGGTCGGTACGGTGTGGCTGGCCTGGGGTGTCGGCGAGGCGATTTGCAGTGAGGCGCGTCACTTTGCCGGCAATCGCGATGAAGTCCGCCGACAAACGGTGAAGGCCGCGCTAGAGGGGCTTGTGCGACTAGCGGCACGAGAAATCGAAAATCAGGGGTAGGCGATCCGCGAACGCTGTGGAATAATACTGGCTACTTATACAGGTGTTGGCCGTCAGGCCTTATTGATTACGTGAGGACTTTAATGGACGACAACAAGAAGAAAGCCTTGGCTGCGGCCCTGGGTCAGATCGAACGTCAATTCGGCAAGGGTGCCGTAATGCGTATGGGCGATCAGGACCGTCAGGCGATCCCATCCATCTCCACTGGCTCTCTGGGTCTGGACATTGCACTCGGCATCGGCGGTCTGCCAAAAGGCCGTATTGTTGAAATCTACGGTCCTGAATCTTCCGGTAAAACCACACTGACGCTGTCGGTGATCGCCCAGGCGCAAAAAGCCGGCGCGACCTGCGCATTCGTCGACGCCGAACACGCCCTCGATCCTGAGTACGCCGGCAAACTGGGCGTCAACGTCGACGACCTGCTGGTGTCCCAGCCGGACACCGGCGAACAGGCGCTGGAAATCACCGACATGCTGGTGCGTTCCAACGCCGTTGACGTGATCATCGTCGACTCCGTGGCAGCACTGGTGCCGAAGGCTGAAATCGAAGGTGAAATGGGCGACATGCACGTCGGCCTGCAAGCCCGTCTGATGTCTCAGGCGCTGCGTAAAATCACCGGTAACATCAAGAACGCCAACTGCCTGGTGATCTTCATTAACCAGATCCGCATGAAGATCGGCGTGATGTTCGGCAGCCCGGAAACCACCACCGGTGGTAACGCGCTGAAGTTCTACGCCTCGGTTCGTCTCGATATCCGCCGTACCGGCGCGGTGAAAGAAGGCGACGAAGTGGTCGGCAGCGAAACCCGCGTCAAGGTTGTGAAGAACAAGGTCGCTTCGCCGTTCCGTCAGGCCGAGTTCCAGATTCTTTACGGCAAGGGCATCTACCTCAATGGCGAGATGATCGACCTAGGCGTGCTGCACGGTTTCGTCGAGAAGTCCGGCGCCTGGTATGCCTACGAAGGCACCAAGATCGGTCAGGGCAAGGCCAACTCGGCCAAGTTCCTGGCTGACAATCCGGAAGTCGCCGCCAAGCTCGAGAAGCAACTGCGTGACAAGCTGCTGGCACCAGTGGCAGATGTCAAGGCTTTGGCCTCCCGGGACAAGGTCGATAATATGGCCGAGGCCGATGTCGACGTTTGAGTCGTTGAATGACACTTGTACTCGATACCCTCGTCGCGGTGCGGCGAACCGCCATGGACCTGCTCGCACGTCGCGAGCACGGTCGAGTCGAGCTGACGCGCAAGTTGCGTCAGCGTGGCGCTGAGGCGGAACTGATCGAAACAGCCCTCGACCGTCTGACGGAAGAGGGACTGCTTAGCGAAGCCCGATACCTTGAAAGTTTTGTCTCCTACCGTGCCCGCTCTGGCTATGGCCCTCTGCGAATTCGCGAGGAACTGAGTCAGCGCGGTTTGCAACGCGCCGATATCGAACTCGCTCTGCGCGAAAGCGGTATCGACTGGCAGGCGCAGCTTCAGGATACGTGGCAGCGCAAGTTCTCCGGGCATTTGCCCATTGATGCGAAGGAACGAGCCAAACAAGGCCGTTTTCTTGCGTATCGGGGGTTCTCGATGGAGATGATCAACCGCTTGTTCAGCGGTAGAGGGATGGACGATTAACCCGATTCAATGAAAACGGCCCGCTATTGAAAAATAGCGGGCCGTTTTTTTTTGCTTTTAAATCACGCTGGAAGGTTCGCGCGAGCGTTGTGCTGTGGGCGGTTTGGAATCGGCCCAGTTTTCCGGCAGGTTGATGTAATCGACCAATTCACGCAGACGCCCGTGCGTGCGGCCATTGAAGGCAAACGCCAGGCGCGCCAGGTGGCTGAATTGCGCTTCGTCGTGTTCTTCACCGTTGTAGGCGTGTTGATGAAACTGATCGCTCAAACACAGATCCGCGAATTCGTCCTGCATCTGCGCCAGTGCCTGATCGCTGAGCTTATGGTTCATGCGAATCACGAACTGCCGTTTGAGCCAGCGGCTGGAGTGGAAGTTGCTGTAGAACTGATTGATCTGTTCGACCGCTTCCTCAACGGTGTAGACCAGGCGCATCAGCTTCATGTCGGTCGGCAGAATGTAGCGGTTGTTCTCCAGCTGATTCCGGATGAAATCCATCGCGCCTTGCCAGAACGTGCCGCCCGGCGCATCCAGCAGGACCACCGGCACCAGTGGACTTTTCCCGGTCTGGATCAGGGTCAGCACTTCCAGCGCTTCATCCAGCGTGCCAAAACCGCCCGGGCACAGCACCAGGGCATCAGCCTCCTTGACGAAGAACAGCTTGCGCGTGAAGAAGAAGTGGAAAGGCAGCAGGTTATCGGTGCCGTCCACGGTGGGGTTGGCATGTTGCTCGAAGGGCAGGGTGATATTGAACCCCAGGCTGTGATCGCGTCCGGCTCCTTCGTGCGCGGCAGCCATGATGCCGCCCCCGGCACCGGTGATGACCATCATGTCGGCGCGCGTCAAGGCTGCGCCGAGTTCGCGCGCCATGGCGTACAGCGGATGCTCCACCGGCGTGCGCGCCGAGCCGAACACGGTGACTTTGCGTCGCCCCTTGAATTGTTCCAATACCCGAAACGCTTGTTCCAGTTCGCGCAGGGCTTGCAAAGTGATCTTGGCGTTCCAGCGGTTGTGATCTTCCTGGGCCATGCGCAGCACGGTCAGGATCATGTCGCGGTAAATGGGCAGGTTGGGGCTGTCGGGTGAAACGCGCTTGAGTTGTTCTTCGACCTGGCTGACGAGGTCGGGGCCGTTTTCCTGAAAATGACGGCTCAAGAGGTCATTCGGTTGGTAAGGCATTCAACGTCTCCTTTTGTACAGAGCGGGTGGCCCTGACGAGCGACGTCAGTGCCGCGCTGCAAAAACACGCATCGGCGGCAGTTCCTTTTCTGCCGTTTGCAAGTGTTCGGGAATACTCTGAATCTAGACCCTCGCGCGCATTTGCGCTGAGTTGATCATTGCGCCGCAACGTCTCGGCTGGCAACTGCCATTTGAATGACGGCCAGTGCCGCCACCGTTCGTCCGAACATAAACCGCGCGGCCAACCCTCTGATTTACTGACAGACAGGTAGCGAGGATTGCTTCAAGGATTTGCGGGTGGCACGGAGGCAGGCCAAATGGCCAAAGTGATTCTGGAGATCGATACACAGCTGTATCGAATGTTGAAGGCATCAGCCGAGGCCAATCAGGTCAGTCTCGAAGAGGAGTGCTGCCGACGGTTGGCCGGTGGCGAGCGTCGCTCGCACTATCTACAGGCCTTGCTGGCCGAGTTGCGCGCCGAGGATGAACAGCGGCGCGCCAATTCGCGTTGATTACTTCTTCTTCGCCGGGGCCGCTTTCGGGCAGTCCGATTCCTGATAACTGGCGGACCCGATGGCTTTGTTGGTTTTCACTTCGGTGAAGTCGTAACGCATGATCGCGCCCTTGGCCATCAGCTTGCGGTACGACGGGTTGTTGCAGACCGAGGCACCGAGCTGGAAGTACACCGCTTTCGGGTCGGCACGCATTTTGTCGGCGTGGCTCTTTTGTACGCTCAGGTGGTTGATCAACTGAGTGCCTTCGACGGTGTAGCCCTGGTCAAGAATGTCTTCATTGATTGCCCGAGGCGTGCCGACGCTGCTTTGGGCGGCGACGTTGCGCAGCTCTCTGTTCAGATTCTGCTCACTCAGGGATGCAGCCTGAGCGGTGAAGGATGACGCCAGCAGAATGGCAGCGGTGGGAACGATAAGGCGCAGCATGAAACTCTCCTGATTCGGTGACTGGTGGTTCGACCAACCACGGGGCTGTGCGTTCAGTGGCGGCGAATTATAGGGGAGCCGGTCTGGACGGTACAGGCTTGTGCCCGTTGCTCTGGTAAACTGCCGCGCTTTACTGCCCCTGCCGAGTGTTGTTCGTGTCGAGTTTTCCTGTCTGCCGGCGTTGCCCGCAATGAATCACGCCCCCAACGCCGTCGCCCGTTTGCGCGACCAGCGCGAGGATGAAGGCATCAAGCCGATTCAGGCCCGCGGCTTTCGCTCCGAGCGTTGCCGTGATTGCCGGGTGATCATCAGTCATTGCCTGTGCGCCTGGCGTCCCAGCGTCGAGACCCGTTCCGGCGTGTGCCTGATCATGACCGGCAAGGAAGTGTTCAAACCGAGTAATACCGGTTGGCTGATTGCCGACGTGGTGCGCGATAACCACGCGTTCATCTGGTCTCGCACCGAGCCTGACCGGCGGATGCTGGCATTGCTCAACGATCCGCAATGGCAGCCCTATCTGGTGTTTCCCGGCGAATACGTCGAGCCGTCGCGCGTGACCAACAGCGTCGCCCTTGATAGCAGCAAGCGCCCGCTGTTCATCCTGCTCGATGCTACCTGGACCGAAGCCCGGAAGATTTTCCGCAAGAGTCCGTATTTCGATCGCTTGCCGATTCTGAGCCTGCTGCCCGACAAACTGTCACGTTACCGCTTGCGCCGCTCGACCCGCAGCGAACATCTGTGCACCGCCGAAGTCGCGGCGTTGTGCCTGGAACTGGCCGGCGACAGCGATGCCGCTTCAGCGCTGGACGCCTATTTCGACGTGTTCAGCCAGCATTACCTCGGCGCCAAGCAGCAGCTGGAAATGAATGAATCGACGCCGGCCCACGCTGAGTTGCTGCCCTATATACGAAAGCCGCAGCCGGAGTTGGCCCAATAGTGGCCCATACTGTCAGCCGCAGCGGCCCTGCTGCTTGACCACCCCGGCTTCGCTGGGCATGCTTGGCGCCGATTAGGGTGCGGCCAAGGTTTGAAACGCCGTGTTTGCTGTTGATTGGCGTTGAACGTGCCCCTGTGGATCTCGCTTGAAGCGGCATCTCGAGTTGCTTTGGCCAGACCGGAATGCACCGGGTCTGCCATCAAAAAACAGGATCATTTGAAAAATGGCCACATACGACATCCTGATTGCCGACGATCACCCGCTTTTTCGTAGCGCGCTGCATCAAGCACTGACGCTGGGCCTCGGCCCGCAAGTCCGTCTGGTGGAAGTGGCGAGCATCGCCGAACTGGAGACCCGCCTGACCGAAAAGGCCGACTGGGATCTGGTCCTGCTGGACCTGAACATGCCCGGCGCCTACGGGTTTTCCGGGCTGGTGCTGCTGCGCGGTCAGTACCCGCAGATTCCGGTGGTGATGGTCTCGGCCCAGGAAGAAGCGTCGGTGATGGTCAAATCCCGCGAGTTCGGTGCCAGTGGCTTCATTCCCAAGTCCAGCGACCTGAGCGTGATCCAGGACGCCGTGCGCAAGGTGCTCGATGGCGATGTGTTCTGGCCGCCGCAGGCATTTGAAGCGGTCAGCGTCTCCGATGAAGCCAAAGCCGCCAGCGATGGCCTCGCCAGCCTGACACCTCAGCAGTTCCGCGTGTTGACCATGGTCTGCGAGGGCCTGCTGAACAAGCAGATTGCCTATGAGTTGAGTGTGTCGGAAGCGACCATCAAGGCCCACGTCACGGCGATCTTTCGCAAATTGAATGTACGCACCCGTACGCAAGCGGCTTTACTGCTGCAACAACTTGAGTCAATTCCGAGCCAGTGATGGCTGCGGGTTTCACGCTTTTTTGACTCTTGTTGATCTAGCTTCCCCACTCCTTTTTGGTTGGTCTCAACGTTATGTCACCTTTCAAGGGCCAGACCGGCCTGAAACGCATCCTCAACGCGTCTGGCTATTCGCTCGACGGCCTGCGCGCAGCCTTCACCGGCGAAGCGGCGTTCCGTCAATTGGTACTGCTCAATGTCGTGCTGATTCCGCTGACGTTCTTCCTGAACGTCAGCCGTGTCGAACAGGCGTTGTTGATCGCGGTCTGTCTGCTGGCGCTGATCGTCGAATTGCTGAACTCGGCCGTCGAAGCGGCCATCGACCGCATTTCGCTGGAGCTGCACCCACTGTCGAAAAACGCCAAGGACATGGGCAGCGCCGCGCAATTTGTGGCGCTGAGCATGATCGCGCTGGTGTGGGCGGTGATTCTGCTTTAAGCGATGTTGGGCAGGACAATCTCGTCGCTGCGCTGCACCCCGGCGGTAAAAGCGCGGCACAGATCGAGAAACTCGCGCATGGCCGAGGTCTGGTATTTCTGTTTATGCCAGATGAAGTAAAACTGCCGGGCGAGGTCCAGATCCGGCGTTTCCACCGGCACCAGGCTGCCGCGGCGAAACGCATCGCGCAGCGCCAGGCGCGAGATGCAGCCAATCCCCAGGCCTGATTCCACTGCGCGCTTGATCGCTTCGGTGTGTTCCAGCTCCAGACGGATGTTTAACGCGCTGCGATGGTGGCGCATGGCCTGATCAAAGGTCAGGCGCGTGCCGGAACCCTGTTCGCGCAGAATCCACGCCTCATGGGTCAGCTCTTCCATGCTCGCGCTGCCGCGCTTGGCCAGTGGATGCTGCGGCGCGCAGAACACCACCAGCTCATCTTCGACCCAGCTCTGCACTTCAATGTCTGGATGGCTGCAATCGCCTTCAATCAGACCCAGGTCAATTTCGTAGTGGGCGACTTGTTGCACGATATTGGCTGTGTTCTGCACATGCAGTTTCACCTGACTTTCCGGGTGGCGCTGCATGAAGCCGCCAATCAGCAGGGTCGCCAGATAATTGCCGATGGTCAGCGTCGCGCCTACCGACAGTGAGCCGAAACCGGATTTGCCATTAAGCAGGTCTTCGATCTCCTTGGCCTGATCGAGCAGAGCCACCGCTTGCGGCAACAGCTGTTTGCCGAGGGCGTTGAGGCTCAGCCGTTTACCGGCGCGGTCGAACAGCTGGCAGCTGGACTGGCGCTCAAGTTCGGTGATCGAGGTGCTGGCAGCCGACTGCGAGAGGTTGAGCAGACCCGCAGCACGGGATACGCTTTCCTGCTGGGCGACGGCGACGAAGACTTGCAGTTGACGGAGAGTAAATCGCATATCGATATAACCGATAACCCTTATCTTAATAATCCAGTTAACAGATATTGTCGTCGCTATTAGAATGCGATGCAATTGCGCACGTTAAGCGTCATCGAGCCGCGCAGACCAATCTCCAGGAGTCAAACGTACATGAGCAACATGAACCACGAGCGTGTCCTCAGTGTTCATCACTGGAACGACACTCTGTTCAGCTTCAAGTGCACCCGCGATCCGGGCCTGCGCTTCGAGAACGGTCAGTTCGTGATGATCGGCCTGCAGCAGCCCAACGGCCGCCCGCTTATGCGCGCTTACTCGATCGCCAGCCCGAACTGGGAAGAGCATCTGGAATTCTTCAGCATCAAGGTGCAGGACGGTCCGCTGACTTCGCAACTGCAGCACTTGAAGGAAGGCGACGAGATCATCATCTCGAAAAAGCCTACCGGCACCTTGGTGCTGGATGACCTGAACCCGGGCAAGCATTTGTACCTGCTGAGTACTGGCACTGGTCTGGCGCCGTTCATGAGCGTCATTCAGGATCCGGAAACCTACGAGCGCTTTGAAAAAGTGATCCTGGTTCACGGTGTGCGTTACGTCAACGAAGTCGCCTACCGCGAATTCATCACCGAGCACCTGCCGCAGAACGAGTTCTTCGGCGAAGCGCTGCGTGACAAGCTGATCTACTACCCGACCGTGACCCGCGAGCCGTTCGAGAATCAGGGCCGTCTGACCGACCTGATGCGCAGCGGCAAGCTGTTCAGCGACATCGGCCTGCCTCCGATCAACCCGCAGGACGACCGCGCGATGATCTGCGGCAGCCCGAGCATGCTCGACGAGACCAGCGAAGTGCTCGACAGCTTCGGCCTGAAGATTTCGGCGCGGATGCGCGAGCCGGGTGATTACCTGATCGAGCGTGCGTTCGTCGAAAAATAACGCGCAATACCTGTGGGAGCGGGCTTGCTCGCGAAGGCGTAGTGTCAGTCATTTGCAATGTGTCTGATCCACCGCTTTCGCGAGCAAGCCGCTCCCACAGTTGGGTTTGTGGTGTGCCAGTAAAAGCCCGCGTTGCCTGATAAGGCAGCGCGGGCTTTTTCGTTTTCCGGGGTTTACGCCGAGACCGGGATAACTTCCAGCACGCGAATCTGCTCCGGTGTCGGATAATGCCAGCGCACGTCCAGATCCCAGAATTGCGCACCGTATTCACGTTCCGGTGCCGGTGTCTGATAGGCCGGACGCGGATCCTGAGCCAGACACTGTTCAATCAGCTCAATCAACGGCTCATCGAGGCGCTGAGCATGTGTATGCGCCTGTTGCAGCGCCGACTCCGCCCACTGCACGTCAATCAGTTGCGGCGCGGCGCTGGCGATATCGTTTCTCGCCCCCGGGATGATATCGGCATATGGCACGTAGGGTTTGATGTCGAGAATCGGCGTGCCGTCGAGCAGATCAATCCCGGAGATGAACAGGCGATGGGCTTCGACCTTGTCCAGTTTCACCACCGATTGGCCGATGCCGTTAGGGCGATGGGTGGCGCGAGTAGCGAACACGCCCATCGACTTGTTGCCGCCCAGGCGCGGCGGGCGAACTTTCAGGCGTGGCTTTTCTTCCAGCGCCTGATGGAACAGGAACAACAGCCACACATGACTGACCTGCTCCAGGCCCTGCACGGCATCACCCTGATCGAACGGTGCGACCAGTTCCAGCACACCACGGGCGGCGGGGGCCAGTTGTGGCTGGCGGGGAATGGCGAACTTCTCCTTGAAGCAGGAGCGCACGAAGCCGATGGGGGAAACGCTGTAAGTCATGGTTTTGAATCGACGCGGGGTGGGGCTGGCATGATAACCCGGCAGCCCTTAGATCTGGTGGTGACTGGCTGACGCTATCGCGAGCAGGCTCACTCCTACAGGGTCATGGGTGTACACAAAATCTGTGCTCGCTGAAAATCCCTGTAGGAGTGAGCCTGCTCGCGATAGCTTCACCGTCGATCTCAGAGGCTGAACCCCCCATCCAGCGGAATGATATTCCCGGTCATATAGGCCCCGGCCGTACTTGCCAGGCTGATCGCCAGCGCCGCCATCTCTTCCTCGCGTCCCCAGCGCTTCATCGGAATCAGCGCAGTATCTTCAGCCAACGCCTGCTCATCGCTGCCGATATGCTGAGTCATCTTGCTCGGAAACCTTCCCGGCGCAATCACGTTGACGTTGATGTGCTGACTCACCAACTCGCGCGCGAGAATTCGCGACAGCTGATGCAGCGCCGCTTTGCTCGGACCATAGGCATAAGCCTGTTCGCCAAACGAAGAAATCCCCGCTACCGAACCAATGTTGATGATCCGCGCCGGATTCGCCGCCGAACCGGCCTTGCGCAGCAGCGGCAGGAACTGCTGAATGCAACTGAACACCGAGGTCACGTTGAGCTGCATGACCTTCTCCCAGCCCTTGACCGGATAACTCTCCAGCGGCGCGCCCCACGTGGTGCCGGCGTTGTTCACCAGAATATCCAGATGAGTGATCTGCTCGCCCAGACGCGCAGCCAGTTCCCGCACGCCTTCTTCGGTGGCCAGATTCGCCGCCACGCCATGGCAAATGCCCAGCGCGGCAAGTTCTTCAGCAGTTTGGTGGCAGGCTTCTACGTCGCGCGAGCAGACATAGACATGGGCGCCGGCCTCGACGAAGGCCTTGGCGATCATTTTGCCAATACCACGGGTGCCGCCGGTCACCAGCGCGGTGCGGCCTTGCAGGGAAAAGTAGGGGTGCATGGCGACTCCTGAGGGCTAGGGATCAGTACACCCTAGTCGTCAGCCGCAAAAAGCGGAGCCATTATTTTCGCGGGGAATAAGCGGTCATGCGCTGCGGCGGCGATCGTTAGCCGCCACCGCAGAGAAAGGATCAGGCAGGGCGAACGCGCAGGGTCAGGCCCTTGAGGAAGTTGCGCAGCAACTGGTCGCCACACGGACGATAGTTGGTGTGGCCGACCTTGCGGAACAGCGCGCTCAGTTCAGGTTTGGACACCGGGAACTCGGCGGCCTTGAGAATCGCGTGCATGTCGTCTTCTTTCAGTTCGAAGGCGACGCGCAGCTTTTTCAGGATGATGTTGTTGGTCACCGGCACTTCGATCGGCTGCGGCGGACGGCTTTCGTCCTTGCCGCGCTTGAAGATCACCAGACCGTCGAGGAAGTGCGCGATGACTTCGTCCGGGCAGCGCACGAAGCCTTCTTCGTCTTCTTCCTTCTTGTCGAGCCAGGTCACTACGTCGGCGAGGGTTACGTCGAGGCCGCCGAGCTTGATGATCTCGACGACTTTCTTGTCGCTGATGTCGAGCATGTAGCGCACGCTGCGCAGTACGTCGTTATGAATCATGTCGGTATTCCTGATGCGTGGTGGGCAGCGCTCGGGGGCGCTGCCGAAATGTGTGGCGGCAGTGCAAGCCCTAGAACTTCTCTTTGCCGGACAGGTAGCGCCATTGGCCAACCGGGACTTTGCCGATCGAGACGCCGCCGATGCGGATGCGGCGGATGCTGATGACCTTCAGGCCCACCGCTGCACAGAACTGCGCGATGATCCCCGGCTGCGGGTTTTTCATGGCGAAGCGCAGGCGGTTTTCGTTTTGCCAGCTGGCCTTGACCGGCGGCAACTCCTTGCCCTTGTGGGTCAGGCCGTGCTGCAAGCGGTTAAGGCCATGGGCGGCCATCTCGCCTTCGACTTCGACGATGTATTCCTGCTCGATCTTCGCCGCGTCGGCGGTGAGCTTGCGCAGGATTTTCCAGTCCTGGGTGAACACCAGCAGGCCGCTGGCCTTGGGCTGCAGGTCGGCGCTGGCGGTCAGGCGCAGGAAGTGCCCGCGCAACGGACGCTTGCCGTAGCGATGCTCTTCGCTGAGGGTTTCGGCGCTGAGCGATTGCATGGCGCTCTCGACATCCATGCCGGCAGGCGCGTTGAGCAGGATGGTCACCGGCTCCGGCGCGGTGGCCTTGGCATCCTTGTCGAGTTCGACTTTCTGGTCGCCAACCTTGAATTGCGGCTCGTCAATGACTTCGCCGTCCACGGTGACCCAGCCGCCCTCGATGAACAGCTCGGCCTCCCGGCGGGAGCAACCAACCAGTTCGATGAGGCGTTTGGAGAGGCGAATCGGGTCGGTCATGACAGGGCCGTAACAAAAAAGGGGTGGGCATTGTACCTGTGTGGAAGCGGTTAAGCCCGGTTCCATTTGCAGGCGCTGTATTCAATGTGGGAGCGAGCCTGCTCGCGAAGAGGTTTTTTCAGTCACATCAGCAGTGACCGGCACGCCGCCTTCGCGAGCAGGCTCGCTCCCACAGTTTGTTCTATGTGGTGTCAGGCATGGTTCGAGCGCTGCTGGGACTGCCGCAACCGCATGTGCAGCAACGGATACGGCTGGCCCATGCCATCGACTTCGGAGCGGCCGATGACCTCGAATCCCTGTTTCTGGTAAAAGCCCAAGGCTTGCGGATTCTGTTCGTTGACGTCCAGTTCGTCGGCATTCAACCGTTCGATCGCGTATCTGAGCAACTGCTTGCCCAGGCCCTGACCGCGATGCTCGGGGTCGATAAACAGCATTTCAATCTTGCCCGCCGCGACACCGGCAAACCCGGTGATGCGTTGCTGGCGGTCCCGGGTGCAGATCAGCATCACCGCATCGAGATAGCGGGTGAGCACCAGATTGCGCAGCAGCTCGATGTAGCTGCCCGGCAGAAAGTCATGGGTGGCGCGGACCGAGGCCTCCCAGACCCGGGTCAGTTCTTCGTAATCGCTGATTTTCGGTGTGTGGATGACCGAATGCTGACGCATGTGCGTGTGCCTCTCGTGCGTGTTCAAGGGAGTCCGTCCCCCGCTAAACGATAGCCGCAAAAAAGCCCCGCATCGAGCGAGGCTTTTCAATTGTGTGACGTCCCTTGTGGGAGCGGGCTTGCTCGCGAATGCGTCACATCAGCCGACATCTTCACTGACTCACCACTTTCGCGAGCAAGCCCGCTCCCACAGGTTTTGCGTGGTGCTTAGATCTGCTCAGCCCACAAATCGTATTCGTCAGCGTCAGTCACCTTGCACCAGACTTTGTCGCCCGGCTTCAGATTGCTGCCGTTGTCGATAAACACGTTGCCATCGATTTCCGGGGCATCGAAGAAGCAACGGCCAACCGCGCCTTGCTCGTCAACCTCATCCACCAGCACTTCGATCTCACGGCCGATGCGCATTTGCAGGCGTGCCGAGCTGATTGCCTGCTGGTGCGCCATGAAGCGGTCCCAACGGTCTTGCTTGACGTCGTCCGGCACCACGTCCAGGTCCAGATCGTTGGCTGGCGCGCCTTCAACCGGCGAATACTGGAAGCAGCCGACGCGATCGAGCTGGGCTTCGGTCAGCCAGTTGAGCAGGTATTGGAAGTCTTCTTCTGTCTCGCCCGGGAAGCCCACGATGAAGGTCGAGCGGATGATCAGATCCGGGCAGATTTCACGCCAGTTCTTGATCCTCGCCAGGGTCTTGTCTTCGAACGCCGGGCGTTTCATCGACTTCAGGACTTTCGGGCTGGCGTGCTGGAAGGGGATGTCCAGATACGGCAGGATCTTGCCGGCGGCCATCAGCGGGATCAGCTCGTCGACGTGCGGGTACGGATAAACGTAGTGCAAGCGGACCCAGACGCCCAAGGTGCTCAGTGCTTCGCACAGCTCGGTCATGCGGGTTTTCACCGGCGCGCCGTTCCAGAAACCGGTGCGGTATTTCACGTCAACGCCGTAGGCGCTGGTGTCTTGGGAAATCACCAGCAGCTCTTTCACGCCGGACTTGACCAGACGCTGAGCTTCGTCGAGCACATCGCCCACCGGACGGCTGACCAGTTTGCCGCGCATCGACGGGATGATGCAGAACGAGCAGCTGTGGTTGCAGCCTTCGGAAATCTTCAGGTAGGCGTAGTGGCGCGGGGTCAGCTTGATGCCTTGTGGTGGCACCAGGTCGATCAGCGGGTTGTGATCCTTACGCGGCGGCACCACCTCGTGCACGGCGTTGACGACTTGCTCGTACTGCTGCGGACCGGTCACAGCCAGTACGCTCGGGTGCACGTTGCGAATGTTGCCTTCTTCCACGCCCATGCAGCCGGTAACGATCACCTTGCCGTTTTCCTTGATCGCTTCGCCGATCACTTCCAAAGACTCAGCCTTGGCCGAATCGATGAAACCGCAGGTATTGACCACCACGACGTCGGCGTCCTGATAGGTGGACACCACGTCATAGCCTTCCATGCGCAGCTGGGTCAGGATGCGCTCGGAGTCGACCAGTGCTTTCGGGCAACCCAGAGATACAAAGCCAACCTTTGGATTGGCCGGCGCAGGAGTGGTGGACATGTCTAACCTCGGTGTTTTGTGACGTCGCCTCCGGGGTACGGAAGCCGACGGATGGGCGCTTAAGGCGCGCCTCTGATCAAAAAGTGCGCAATTCTAGCGGCGGGCAACGCACTTGACCAGCTTTATACGGGGAAATACGACGAGTGCTGCGCTATGCTTCGCGCCGTTGAGCTTTACCAATTTTTTACAGTCAACAAAACGTCTGTAACAACAGGTAAAACAGCGCATGCTGCAGCACAAAGCATAGTGCTTTCTTCAAAGAAGCCGGTATTGAGATCAGGAGTGTTGGATGGGTCAGGCAAGTAGTCATGCGGCAGGCGCCGAAGGTTCGGCAAGCAGGCCGCTGAGCATGCTGGTCGCGGCGGTCGGGGTGGTTTACGGCGACATCGGCACGAGCCCGTTGTACACCCTTAAAGAAGTGTTTTCCGGCGCGTATGGCGTACCGGTCAATCACGACGGCGTGCTGGGTATTCTGTCGTTGATCTTCTGGTCGCTGATCTGGGTAGTCTCGATAAAGTACATGATGTTCGTCCTGCGCGCCGACAACCAGGGCGAGGGCGGCATCATGGCCCTCACCGCACTGGCGCGGCGAGCAGCGGCGGGGCGCAAGCGCCTGCGCACGCTGTTGGTGGTCTGCGGACTGATCGGCGCGGCGCTGTTTTACGGCGACAGCATGATCACCCCGGCCATTTCAGTGCTTTCAGCGATTGAAGGTCTGGGCCTGGCGTTTGACGGCATCGATCACTGGGTGGTGCCATTGTCGCTGGTGGTGCTGGTGGCGCTGTTTCTGATCCAGCGTCACGGCACGGCGCGGATCGGCATTCTGTTCGGGCCGATCATGGTCACCTGGTTTGTGGTACTGGGCGCCCTCGGCGTGTATGGCATCAGCCACGCGCCAGAAGTGCTGCACGCGATGAACCCGGTCTGGGCCGTGCGCTTCTTCACGGTTCACCCGGGCATGGGCGTGGCGATCCTCGGCGCCGTGGTATTGGCTTTGACCGGCGCCGAAGCGCTGTACGCCGACATGGGCCACTTCGGCCGCAAGCCGATTGCTCGTGCGTGGTTCCTGCTGGTGCTGCCTGCGCTGGTGCTGAACTACTTCGGCCAGGGCGCGTTACTGCTGGAAAATCCTGACGCGGCGCGTAACCCGTTTTATCTGCTGGCACCGAGCTGGGCATTGATTCCGCTGGTTGGCCTGTCGACCCTGGCCACGGTGATCGCCTCGCAAGCGGTGATTTCCGGTGCGTTCTCCCTGACCCGTCAGGCGATCCAGCTCGGCTACATACCGCGCATGTACATCCAGCACACCTCCAGCGACGAGCAGGGCCAGATCTACATCGGCGCGGTGAACTGGGCGCTGATGGTCGGGGTGGTCCTGCTGGTGATCGGCTTCGAGTCCTCCGGCGCACTCGCGTCGGCCTACGGCGTGGCGGTGACTGGCACCATGCTGATGACCACCATTCTGGTGTCGGCGGTGATGCTGCTGCTGTGGAAATGGCCGCCGATCCTCGCGGTCCCGGTGCTGCTCGGTTTCCTGTTGGTCGATGGCCTGTACTTCGCCGCCAACGTGCCGAAGATCGTTCAGGGCGGCGCATTCCCGGTGATCGCCGGTATTGCCCTGTTCGTGCTGATGACCACCTGGAAGCGCGGCAAACAACTATTGGTCGACCGCCTCGACGAAGGCGCGCTGCCGCTGCCGATCTTCATCAGCAGTATCCGCGTGCAACCACCGCATCGCGTGCAGGGTACCGCTGTTTTCCTCACCGCGCGCTCGGACGCTGTGCCGCATGCGCTGTTGCACAACCTGCTGCATAACCAGGTGTTGCATGAGCAGGTGGTGCTGTTGACCGTGGTCTATGAAGATATTCCGCGTGTGCCGCCATCGCGACGCTTCGAAGTCGAAGCGCACGGGGAGGGCTTCTTCCGGGTAATTCTGCATTTCGGCTTTACCGACGAGCCAGATGTGCCGCAGGCGCTGAAGCTGTGCCACCTCGAAGACCTCGACTTCAGCCCGATGCGTACGACTTACTTCCTCAGTCGGGAAACGGTGATCGCCTCGAAACTCGAGGGGATGGCGCGTTGGCGGGAAGCGTTGTTTGCGTTCATGTTGAAGAATGCCAATGGCAATTTGCGCTTCTTCAATCTGCCGCTGAATCGGGTGATTGAGTTGGGGACGCAGGTGGAGATGTAGTCCTGCCCTCACATGAAAAGCCCCCGTCAGCCTTGTGGTTGGCGGGGGCTTTTTTGTGCCTGGGCACTTCGATTGAATCCTGCACCAATCCCCCTGTGGGAGCGGGCTTGCTCGCGAATGCGTCATGTCAGTCGACATCTCCAGTGGCTGATCCACCGCCTTCGCGAGCAAGCCCGCACCCACAGGTTCTGAGGTGCGTACAGATGGATCCGCTTCAGATTCGCTCTTGGCGCGTGCAGGTCTCGGAATCAGCGCGTGACGGTCGGTGTCTCTGTTGAAAGCTGCGTCCTCTGCGAAGGACTTGGCCTGTAGGAGTGAGCCTGCTCGCGATAGCGGAGTGTCAGCCACTGATTTGCAAGCTGATACTCCGCTATCGCGAGCAGGCTCACTCCTACAGGGGATTGGGTGATCATCGGAAATGTAAAAAGCCCCCGCAACCGTGAAGTTGCGGGGGCTTTTTGTGTGCGGCGCTTCAGATCACTCTTGCGCCACCGAATCCTTGCTCTGGCGTTTCTGAATCAAATCTACCAAGCGCTTGGCCAGTGCCGGATAGTTCTCGTCGAAGTGGTGCCCGCCGGGTAGTTTCACCGCTTCGCCAACGGCAGTCTTGTCGGTGCAGCCACTCTCGTCGGTCTCTTCCTCGCCATAGATGCACACAACCTTCGCCGCTGGCAGCTTGGCCATTTCCGGGCCGGTGGCGGCTTCTTTGCCGGCGTTGCCGAGCCAGCCTTCGACTTCGATTTCGAAGCTGCCGGTGCGGGCGAACGCGAGCAGGATGATGGCGTCGACGCGCTGCTGTTCGTTCTCTGGCAGGCGGTTGTAGATCGCCGGGAGCACGTCCGCGCCGAACGAGTAGCCGGTGAGGATGAAGCGCTTGGTGCCCCATTTCTGCCGGTAGTGCTGCATCAGTTCGGTGAGGTCGAGGGCGCTTTGTTCCGGGCTCTTGTGCTGCCAGTAGTAGCGCAGGGTGTCGATGCCGACCACCGGGTAGCCGATCTTGGCCATTTCCCCGGCTACATCGCGGTCGAGGTCGCGCCAGCCGCCGTCGCCGGAGAGGAACAGGGTCACGGTGTCGTTGGCCTGGCCGGCCGGCACTTCCACCACCGGGATCGCCAGGCCGCCGTTGGCCTTGTCGCCGCCGACGAGGATCTTGCGCAGTTCGTTGTTCAGCACTTGCGGCAGGTTGATGTCGTAGTCGCTGATACTGGTTTCGGCGTTCGGTTGATCACGCACGAAACCGGCGCTGGTGTCGTCCGGGTTGTCGTTCCACGCGACCAGCCAGTGGCCGTGGGCGGCGGATTTCGGCAGCAGGTGCGTGCAGCCCGGTTTTTCCAGCGCGAGGTCGACGGAGATGGCCTGAGCCTTGTCGTCTTTCTGTTCCGCCAGCCAGCGCCACGCCAGCACGGCGCCCGGGCCGATGCCGCTGACCAGTGTCGCCGGGCCGTTCAGTCCGCGCAGGCCCGCTTGCAGGGCGCGGCTTTGCAGCAGGCAGTCCTTGGGCAGGATCACCTGAACGATCTGCGCCGAAGCGCTGCGGCTGAGGGTAGTCAGTTGTTTCTCGGAGAGCTTCTGCTCGTCGGTGACCGCCACCAGCACCTGGGCCTTGGCTTTGGTGCCCGGGATCACCCGGGTCATGGCCGCGCCATCGGCGGGTTTGAGCTGTTCGACGGTCGGTTCCGGTGCCGGGCGTTTGAGGTACCAGAAACAACCGCCGGCAATCACGGCCAGCACCAGCAGGGCGGCCAGGATGTACTTCAGGGAGCGTTGAATCATCAGCGTTTCACCAATCCAGTCAAGCCGCCCGCGATCAGGGCAGCAGTGTCGGCCAGCGCCACGAGCGGATCGAGTCCGGCGGGCACGGCCATATAACGGGGTTCCCAGTCAGGCTGGAACTTGTCTTTGAAGCGGCGCAAGCCTTGGAAGTTGTACAACTGCTCACCACGGCGGAAGACCATCGAGCCCAGTCGTTGGGTCAGCGGCGCACCACGCCGGGGTTGCAACCCCGACAACGGCACCATGCCCAGGCTGAAGCGCGCGTATCCGTGACTCTTATAGTGTTGAATCAGGCCGACCATCATGAATTCCATGGTCAGCTTCGGCGCCTCCGGGTGTGCGCGCATCAGGTCGAGACTGGCCAGATCATGACTGTAGGTTTCGAGCAGATTGGCGAACGCCACCGGGCGGCCCTCGAAGCGAATCACCGCAATGCGGAAATGCTTCAGGTAGTCGTCGCTGAAGCGACCAAGGGAGAAGCCTTTCTCGCGCACGTTCTTGCCGGTCAGCCAGGCATCGGAAATCACCTTGAGTTCAGCCATCGGCGCCTGACCCGGCTCATGGATTTCCAGCGACAGGCCGTCGCGGGTGCCACGGTTCCAGGTGTAGCGCAGGTCCTTCATTTCCTTGCCCTTGGCTTCCAGGTCGAAACGCTGCAGATCGACCCGCGCTTCTTCGCCGAGCTTAATCGCGGTCAGGCCGATGTCCATGTAATAAGGCAGGTTCTCGGCGCGGACCTGATAGAACACCGGGCGGGCGTGATGGATGTCGCACAGGTCACGGAACTGCCAGATCATTTCCGCGCGTTGCTGGCTCGGCCCGATCGGGTCGTACAGCGCCACCAGGCTGCGGCCACGGCGGGCATACATCAGAAACGCCTCATCGTTGGGGTGGAACAGCAACGCCTTGTCACCGGTCAGGGCGAGGCCGCCGTCGGGTTGCGCCGACGCCATGAGGATCTTCGCCGCGCGCTCGAGTTCTTCAGGTGTCGGCAGATGAATCACTGGGCGTGCGGTGCGCAGCAGCCAGGTCAGGGAAATCACCACCAGCAGCACCGCAGCGCCGAGCAGCGAGCGCAGACCACGCGGGGCGTCAGCATCCAGAGTGAACTGCCACCAGAGCTGGTGGCTGTAAGGTACGTCCTGATAGGCAAACAGCAGCAGCCACGCCGAAGCACCCAGTACACACAGGCTGGCGACCAGATACAGCGGCGAAAACGGCAGTTCGGTCAGACGGCTCGGGCGATAGAAGGAGCGGCGGAACACACCGAGCAGGGCGGCCGTCAGGGTCATCAGCGTGGCTTCTTCCCAGTCAAAGCCTTTGAGCAGCGAGAGCAGGGCGCCGACCAGCAGCAAAATGGTGGTCAACATCCACGCCGCCGATAGACGACGACGCAGACCCTGGGCGAGCAACAGACAGAGCACGCCAATCAGGCTGGCGCCGAAGTGCGACGCGTCAACCAGACGATGCGGGATCAGAAAGCCGATGTGCTCCAGACGCGTGTCGATCTCCGGGGTGGCGCCGGAAAACAGCAGCACCACGCCCGACAGGAACACCAGCACCGCCAGAATCGGCGCGGCCAGTCCGGACGCCGCACGCAGGGTCTGGCTCTGAAACAGACGCTGGCCTTCGTTGATCAGCAGCAATACGCAGGCGACCAGCAGCGGCAGCACTACATAAATCAGGCGATACAGCAGCAGGGCGGCGGCCAGTGGTGCGGCACCGAGCTTGTCGGCAAATGCGGCGAGCAGAATCGCTTCGAACACACCAACGCCGCCCGGCACGTGACTGAGTACACCGGCGGCCAAAGCCAACAGGTACACCAGCAGGAACGGTGCAAAGGGCGGTGCTTCCGGCAGCAGCAGGTAGAGCACCGTGGCGGCAGCCGCGACGTCGAGGGCGGTGATCACCAGTTGCAGGAACGTCAGGCGCCGGCCCGGCAGGCGCAGCGTGCGGCGCCCGGCCTTGACCAGCAGGTTGTCGGGGTAGGGTTGTTCCGGCAGGCGACGGCGATAGATGCCGATCGCCAGCACCGCACCAAGGATCAGCACAGCGGCGGCGACGGAGCCCAACAAAACCTGGGACAAACCCAGCGCTTGCGAGGCGGCCGGCAGGTTGCTCAAGGTGGCCAGTGCAGCCAGCGGCGGCAAGGCGCAGCCCAGCGAGAGGCTGGCGAACAGGGTCATATGTGCGACTTCCGACGCACCGACGCCCAATCGCGCATATAAACGATAGCGAACCGAGCCGCCGGAGAGCAGCGACAGGCCAATCGCATTGCCGATCGCAAACGCGGTAAAGCCGCCGAGGGCGAGCATGCGCGGCGGCAACGTTACACCGGCGTAGCGACTGGCCGACCATTCATAGCCGAGCAGGATGATGAAGCCGACCACGGTCGCCCCGAGAGCACCGAGCAGGGCCGGTTTCGGGACGTCGAGAATCGAGTCATGCAGCGCGTCGAGATCGAGTTCGGCGAGCAGATGGCGGCAGGCAATCAGGGCAATGGCAAACAGCAGCAACGTGACGGCCAGGCCGATCGGTTGACGGTATTTGCTTAACCGTTCCAGCCAGCGCAAACGCTGGGGTTTGATCGGTTGCTCTGCTGTGACGGTGTCTTGTGGATCAGACGAGTTGGCGCGCATCAATCACCTCTTGGATTGTGCGCGACAGGATGGAGGTATCCAGCCAAGTTACCAATCCCTGTAGAAAAAAATAATCACAAAATACTACGCCTCTCGTCGGGCATCGGCGAGGGCAGTTCCCGGATTGCGAAGGGCCTTTCTGCGTCTTGAGTCAGGTCGCAGATGGCGGCTCCGATGATCCCCAGCGGTTTCACTGCACAGTGACAGATCATTGTTGCGAAAGGACTTTTTCGACAGATACAAAAAAGGCCACTCTTTCGAGTAGCCTTTTTTGATGTTTGGTTGCGGGAGCCGGATTTGAACCGACGACCTTCGGGTTATGAGCCCGACGAGCTACCAGACTGCTCCATCCCGCGTCTGTGTGGCGGCATTCTACAGGCGAACGGCGAGGTGTCAACCGCTAATCCTGTAATGGTTGAAATAACTGCGCAATCGCGGCAAACGGTCGCAGGTACGCGTTAAGTTTCGGAAATCCAAAGAAATCCTCTTTCGCATTCCGTATTGGCGATCTCGTCAGTGCAAAACAGACGCGCACAAAAAAGGCCACTCTTTCGAGTAGCCTTTTTTGATGTTTGGTTGCGGGAGCCGGATTTGAACCGACGACCTTCGG
>NZ_JABWQQ010000160.1:0-238 GCF_014268555.1 Pseudomonas sp. SWRI111
GTACAAGTTCTCGTCCTATTGCTTTTTTGCGTTCTTTTAGTGATTCATATTGTTCTTTTGCTACTGGATCATTAAGTGCCCTTCCGTATTGGTAAGGATTATTTTCAGTAGCTTTTAATTGGCGGTCAATTTGGGTAATTCTTTTTAATTTTATTTCAGCTGCGTTCACAGTTTCTTCTCGTTTTTCATAATTAGAAATAGCTTTTGACATGTTATCTATTTCAGCTTTATTTTTCTC
>NZ_JABWQQ010000161.1:0-238 GCF_014268555.1 Pseudomonas sp. SWRI111
GTTTAAAGGGACTTGGGAATCCTTTAATGGGATTCGTTTGCGCAAAATCAATCGTTTTCTTCGGAAATCTTGGCATACTATCTCGTTTTTCTTTATGTAAAAGTTCAAACATGGTCAGAATGACGGGACCAATTGTGATTCCTAAGAAAAAAGAAGTGAAGACATTCGTTCCCTCTGGTACAACGCCAATTCCCCAATAGAGATAGCGCAAGCCTTCAATTAATAGAGCAAATGGAAG
>NZ_JABWQQ010000162.1:0-238 GCF_014268555.1 Pseudomonas sp. SWRI111
TCCTTGTAGTGCTCTAAAAATGACTAATTGAGGCATGTTTGCTGCGATTCCACATAAGAGTGAACCAATTAAAAAGACAATAATACCGAAAGCAAACAGTTTTTTTCTGCCAAAAAGATCAGAAAGTCTGCCAGCGATTGGAGAAAGTATTGTGCTCGCTATCATATAAGCAGCGAAAGACCAAGCGTATAATTCCGTACCACCAAGCTCCTCAGCGATAATTGGCATCGTTGTATTC
>NZ_JABWQQ010000163.1:0-238 GCF_014268555.1 Pseudomonas sp. SWRI111
GAATATATTGTTTGCAATAATATAGAAACTCTTTTATGGTTGGGAAATCAATTAGCATTTGAATTCCATATCCCATTTGAAACAAACTATTCAAATAGCATGCCTTCAGAAATTGTGTTTGACCTTGACCCACCTTCAAGTAACCATTTTCATATGGCAATTGAAGCAGCAAAAGTTCTGCAAAAAATTCTTGATCGATTACAACTACTGTCCTTTTTAAAAATTTCCGGTAATAAAG
>NZ_JABWQQ010000164.1:0-236 GCF_014268555.1 Pseudomonas sp. SWRI111
GTTTTATACTTGTCACTTGGCTTCTTGCAATCATTGCTTTTGCGCTATGTTGTACGATGCTTATGCTAGGAAACACGATTTATCCTGTTGGGGATGTAATCAGTGTTTTACTAGGGGAGCAAGTAAAAGGAGCCTCCTTTGCGGTGGGAACGATTCGATTTCCGAGGATGGTTGCAGGCGTTTTTGCTGGATTTGCTTTTGGTATTGCTGGACATGTATTTCAAACGATGCTACGC
>NZ_JABWQQ010000165.1:0-234 GCF_014268555.1 Pseudomonas sp. SWRI111
ATCGTCACCATAATGGCGGATTTTTCTTCCATTAATATTTTTATTAGCATTACTGCCATTGCCGCCGGAAAGATATAGCCTATCTCTGTATATTCAAATTGCTGAAATACACTTACTGTTTTCATCAGTAAGACGGTAACACTAATAATTAGAAAGAACATTAAATAGAAAGGAATATTTTTCTCTTTTTCCATTGCCGTTCTTCTGAATATATAAAAATATAATAAAGAAAGT
>NZ_JABWQQ010000166.1:0-232 GCF_014268555.1 Pseudomonas sp. SWRI111
CCACTTGCGCTTCCGATCTCTCGTTAGCGGGAGGCGAATTCTACAGCGTTACTCGCTGTTGTCAACACCTCTTTTTCACCGCTTTCGACCGAGAAGACCGAACCGTTGAAAGCGCCATACATCGCTGCGATTTCAACTTCTTCCAGGCTTCGATAATCTGAAGCAAGCCGCTGTCGAAAACCGCGTAACTCTTTGAATCTCAAGGAGTTTTCCGTTTCGACTGCGCCGGAAG
>NZ_JABWQQ010000167.1:0-232 GCF_014268555.1 Pseudomonas sp. SWRI111
GTCTATATCAATGGAGAACGGAAACAGGAATTAGATTATGTTCTCACAGATGAAGATCGTATGGAAGGACAATTTACTGTCATTAGACGTGGGAAGAAAAAATATTATTTAATTAAGTTTTAAGGAAAACGCCCTGAAAGGATAACTTTTGGGGCATTTTTAATGGAATTAGTTCTTATAATAAGATGGGGAAATTTAAGGGATGAATTCAATCAAGAATCCTGCTTTTATC
>NZ_JABWQQ010000168.1:0-231 GCF_014268555.1 Pseudomonas sp. SWRI111
ATTTTCCCTCTTTACGAACTGGAGCAAAACCTACCCCAAGAGAATAAGCCACTGGACAACCGATGATAAACCCTCTTGCTTCTGGCCCAACAACTATATCAATTTCTTTTTCTTTCGCATACGCTACTATTTGATCTGTTGCATATCTATATGCTTCGCCATTATCCATTAAAGTTGTTATATCCTTGAATCTGATCCCTTCTTTTGGCCAATCTTCAACGATTGTAACAT
>NZ_JABWQQ010000169.1:0-231 GCF_014268555.1 Pseudomonas sp. SWRI111
GTTGAAAAGCGTCGATAAACATTGTTTTAAAAGGTTTTAAACAGGTTTGTTTTTCCGATCGTCCCCTTTTGGTGAATGATAGATATATCATAATGAAAATTTGATTGCTTGCGGTAAACTTCACTCATTGTTTGAAAAGTGTTCACATATTCGTTCACAAAAATGACAAAATAGAGGATGGGTTTATTTGGTTGTTGAAATGGGGAAGAGGAACAGCGGAGAGTCTCAAGT